>NZ_LZHW01000103.1 GCF_001667265.1 Mycobacterium sp. ACS4331
CGCCGCCCCACTCCTCGGGGTAGGGCAGGCTGAGCAGTCCCGCCTCGCCCAGGGTGCCGAACACCCCGTCGGGGTAGGTCTCGTTGCGTTCGCATTCGTCCACGCGCGGTGCGAGAACCTTGTCGGCGACGTCGCGGGCAAGCGCGATGAGGTCGCGCGCATCGGCGTCGGGCAGTAGTCGGTCGACGGGCACAGGTTCCCCTTCCGCAGGGCCAGTAGTACTGAAGGTCACGATTCAGTACTGCCGACAGTACTACAGCAACCATCCCAGTACTCTTGGCCTGTGAGCGCAGGTCGATCTCCCACGTTTCCCACGGCGCGCCGTGGCGTCCTGTTCGATCAACTGCTCGCGCTCTTCCTCGACCAGGGCTTCGCTCATCTGACTCTCGACGACATCGCCGCGCGTCTGCACTGCTCGAAGTCCACGCTGTACACCCTGGCCCGCAGCAAGGACGATCTGGTGCGCGCGGTCACGGTGCACTTCTTCCGAGCCGCCACCGAGGACGTCGAGCGCGCGGTGGCCTCGGCGGCGCCCGCCCGTGACCGCATCGCGAGCTATCTGGCGGCGGTGGGACGCGCGCTCGGGTCGGCCTCCCCGCAGTTCATGGCCGATCTCAACGGCTTCGCCCCGGCGCGGGAGGTCTATGAGACCAACACCCGCATCGCGTCGCGGCGCGTGCAGCAGCTGATCGCCGATGGTGTGGCGGCAGGGGAGTTCCGCGATGTGCACGCGGCGTTCGCCGGTGAACTGGCCGCGACCATGATGGTGTCCATCCAGCAGGGCCGAGTGCATGATCACACCGGTCTCGACGACGCGGCGGCCTACCGGGAGCTGGCGGCGATCCTGACCGCGGGCATCAACGCCTGAACACGGCTATACAAACAGTGCGTGAGGTGTAACGTCGTCGGCGCTATGGACCTCACCAGGATGCGCTTCACCATCACCCACCCGATGCACTCCCATCCCTATAACCCGGAGCTGGCCTCAGGGCAGGGGATCATCGATCTGGCGGTCGCGGCGGAGAAGGCGGGCTTCGCGGGGTTCGGGTTCACCGACCATCCGGCACCGTCACACCGTTGGCTTGAGAACGGCGGCCACGACGCCCTGGACCCGTTTGTGGCGATGAGTTTCGCGGCGGCCCACACCACCACGTTGCGCCTGGTCCCCAACATCATCGTCCTGCCGTATCGGAACCCGTTCGTGGTCGCCAAGGCCGGCGCGTCCCTGGATCTGTTGTCGAACGGGCGGTTCACCCTCGCGGTCGGCGTGGGCTACATGAAGAAGGAGTTCGCCGCCCTCGGTGTCGAATTCGATGAGCGCGGAGCGCTTTTCGATGAGGCGTTGGCCGCCATCCGCGCGGTCTGGACCACCGACGACCTGACGTTCGAGGGTGCGCACTTCACCGCGCAGGGGATCACCGCTCATCCCCGTCCGGTCGCCACGCCGCATCCACCGATCTGGATCGGCGGCAACACCGCCGCGGCCCGCCGCCGTGTGGTCGAGCATGGCGACGGCTGGTGTCCCTTCCCTGCGCCCCCGGGTCTGGCCCAGGCCGCCAGGACGGCACCGCTGGACTCGGTCGAGCGGCTCGCGACGGGGATCACCGATCTGCGACGCCGACTCGAGGAGGCGGGTCGCGATCCGCACGGCGTCGACGTCGCCATCTCGCCGTTCACCCCGGCGGGCCCCGGCGACGACGACTTCAACGCCGACGCCTACCTGGATGAACTGCAGCGGTTGGCCGACGCGGGGGTGACGTGGGTGCACGTGGGCATCCCGGGCGACAGCCTGACCCACGCGCTGGAGGCGGTCGACAGGTTCCGGGCGACGGTGATCGAGGCGATCTGAGGCCCCCGGGACGCGATCAGTGCACCGTCAGGACGGCGGCAGCCGCACGACCTGGACGAAGAACTCGTCGATCTGCCGCACCGCGCCCATGAACTGGTCCAAGTCGACCGGCTTGGTCACATAGGCGTTCGCGTGCAGCTTGTAGCTGCGCAGGATGTCCTCTTCGGCCGACGACGTGGTCAACACCACCACCGGGATGTGGCACAGGTCGGCGTCGGACTTGATCTTCTCCAGCAGCTGACGGCCGTCGTACTTGGGCAGGTTGAGATCCAGCAGGATCAGGTCGGGGCGCGGCGCATGTTCGTAGGCCCCCCGCCGGTACAGGAAGTCCAGCCCCTCCTCGCCGTCATGCGCGACATGCAACGTGTTGTTGATCTTGTTGTGCTCGAAGGCCTCACGAGTGATCAGCTCATCACCGGGGTCGTCTTCGACCAACAGCACGTCGATCGGTCGGGCATCGGGCGTCATACAGTGGTCCCTTCCTCGGCGGTGGCAGCCGGCACATCGACCACGCGCGGCAACGTGAAACAGATGCGTGTTCCCTCGGTGTGGGAGGTGTCGATCCAGATGCCCCCGCCGTGATACTCCACGATCTTCTTACACAATGCCAACCCGATACCGGTTCCCGTATACGCGTCACGACCGTGTAAGCGTTGGAAGATCACGAAGACCTTCTCCGCGAACTCCTCGCCGATCCCGATCCCGTTGTCGGTCACGGTCAGCAGGTGCATCGACTCCTCGCCGAGCGAGGACTCGCAGGTGACGACGATCCGCGGCCGCTCATCGGGGCGACGGAACTTCACGGCGTTGCTCACCAGGTTCTGCCACAACATGGTCAGCAGCGTGGGATCTCCGGTGACCGTGGGCAACGGCCGCTCGGGGCGGATGATCTCGGCTTCGGACTCCTCGATCGCGGTCGCGACGTTGTCCACGGCCACATCGAGGGCGGCCCCGAGGTCCACCTCGGCCAGGGTGGAGTTCAACCGACCCACCCGCGAGAACGCGAGCAGGTCGTTGATCAGGATCTGCATGCGTTTGGCGCCGTCGACTGCGAACTTGATGTACTCGTGGCCGCGGTCGTCGAGTTTGCCGCCGTAGCGCTTCTCCAGCAGCTGGCAGAACGACGCGACCTTGCGCAGCGGCTCCTGCAGGTCATGCGAGGCGACGTAGGCGAACTGCTCGAGCTCGGCGTTGGAACGGCGCAGTTCGATGGCCTGCTCGTCGAGCGCCTCCGCCTGCTCGGCGAGGGCCTGGCGCGCCGCGCGGGAGACCTCCAACTCGTCGACGATGCGCTGCCGCATGTCCTCGACGTCCGCGGCGATCGCGCGGATGTCCTTGGGCCCTTGGGGCACGATCCGCTCATTGAAGTGCCCTTCGGTGATGCGCCGGCACGCGGCGGCCAGCGCCTCGAGGGGGCGGGTCACCGCACTGCGCACCAGCACCGCCAGCAGTGCCGAGGTCACCAGGAACACCAGCAGCACACCGAGCAGCACCCAGTTGCGCCAGGACTGCGCACGGTCCAGATCGACGATCCACTCCGACCGGATGTCGGTCAGGTGCTGGCTCTGGCCGTCGAACATGCTGCGGATCCGGTCGAACTCCGCCTTCCCGGTCTGCAGGTCGCGGGCGTCGATGACCGACGTCTCACCCGGCGTGACCGAACGGATCGCGGGTTCGGCGTAGTCCGCGCGCCACCGGGCCGCGGCCTGTTGGATTGCGTCGAGATCGGCGATCAGGGTGGGTCTATCCGCGACGTGATCGCGGATCTCTGCGGCCGCGTCGGCCTCGGCCCGGATCCCGTCGTAGTAGGGGACGAGGAAATCCCTGTCCGCGGAGATCAGATAACCGCGCAGTGCGGTCTCCTGGTCACGGATCGCGGCCTGCATGCGGTAGGCGGCCACCCTGGCGGGCTGGATGTCCTCGCTCAGTTCGTGCGAGACCTGATCCGCACGGTAGAGCAGATAGCCGGCGAACCCCGCACCCACGAGCACCACCGCACCCATCACCGACAGCACCACGACGAGCCAGCCCTGGACGGTCAGCTGCCATCGGTGCCGCCGCATCAGGCGGTCAATCGCTCGACGCGGACCACGGCGATGTCGTCGGTGATCCCGCCCTTGGCGTGCGCGCGCTGCTCGGCGCCCTCGATCAACGCGTCGACGAACTCCGCGCCGGGCAGGTGCGCCAACGAGCGCGCCAGTTCCAGCAGGCCGTCCTCACCGAGTCGCTCGTTGCCGTGCCCGGAGTGTCCCTCGAACAGGCCGTCGGTGAGCAGCACCAGGCCGGCGCCGACGGGCAGTTCGACGCGGTCGGTGGGCCAGTCCCCGAGATGCACGCCGAGTGCCGGCGCACCCGGCGGGGTCACCCAGTCCACCTGGCCGTCGCGATGCAGCAGCATGCCGGGGTGACCGGCCCGAACCGCGGAGATCAGTGGCCCGGTCGGCGGGATGGCGAGGCTCATCACGGTCGCGAAGAGTCCGCTGCCGGCCCGCTCGACCCGCAGGATCCGGTTGAGTTCGCGCATCCGGTCGGTGCCGCGCAGGCCCGCGAAGGTCAGCGCGCGCCACGCGATGCGCAGCGCCACACCGAGGGCGGCTTCGTCGGGGCCGTGCCCGGCGACGTCACCGACCATGACATGCACGGTGCGGTCCGGGGTCTGCACGAAGTCGTAGAAGTCGCCGCCGAGCAGCGCGTTGGCCCGGCTGGGCCGATATCGCGCGACGATGTCGACTCCCGGGTCGTCGAGCAGCAGTGGCGACGGCAGCAGGCCACGTTCCAGGCGCGCGTTCTCGCGGGCGCGCAGTTGGCTGGCGTGCAGGTCGACCGCGGTCAACTCGGCCCGCTTGCGTTCCACCGCGTAGAGCACGGCGCGGCGCAGCATGTCCGGTTCGACGCGGCCCTTGACCAGATAGTCCTGCGCGCCGGAGGCCACCGCGGAGACCCCGAAGTGTTCGTCGGCCAGCCCGGTGAGCACGACGATCGGCATCGTCGAGTCCAGTTCGAGGACATGCCGCAGTGCGGCGGTGCCCTCGGAGTCGGGGAGGTTCATGTCCAGCAGCACGCAGTCCGGCCGGGCGCTCGCCAGGTGCTTCTCGGCATGGGCCATCGACGGGGCCCAGAGGACCTCCGCGTCGATCAGTGCATCGGCGACCAGCTCCTCGACGAGGATGGCGTCGCCGCGGTCGTCTTCGATCAACAGCAAAGACAGGTTGTGGTGCCGTGTCTCGTCGACAGGTGGTGGCACGTGCCCAGCTTCAGTCATGAGACCGATCGTGTGACCAGAGTTGCGTTGTGATGCACAGACGATACCGAATCGACCGCGGCGGTGTCATAACCCTTCGCGTTCCAGGGCCTCGTCGAACTCCTCCGCTGCGACCTTCTCGCCTCTGCCAGCGGCGACCGCTCGCTGGTAGTCCGCGAACAGCCTGTCGGCGACGAGCGCATACCGCACGTCCCAGTCCTTCGAGTTCCACCGCCAGTAGCCGGCGATGTCGGTCTGGTCGATCGTCCAGCCCCTGGCGCGCAGGTGTGTACGCACCGTCCGGGACTGGGCGGCTTCACCTCCGAACCAGCAGTAACCGGCATCCTGCGGCAACTGCAGGTCCTGAACCATCGCGGCCAGTCGGCTCGGGCCCGTGCCGTTTCCGGTGCCGACGCTCGACACCACGGTGACGTCGGAACCGACCATCAGGCTGTCGAGATGAGCGTCGTCGAGCACTTCGGCGACCACGACGACCGGCGTGCCCGGCGAGATCTGCTCGAGGATGCGGGCCGCCGCGGGCAGTCCCGAGAGGTCACACACCAGCAGTTGCCAGCCTGCCGATGCCGGTGTCCGGTACCACGACCTGGCGTGGTCGAGTTCGACGCGCTGTCCTTCTCGCGCGGTCCGGGCCCAGGTCGCGCCGGGGCCCTCGGAGTGCACCAGGACATCGATCTCGATGCGCGAACCCAGCTGTCGACGGACGGTGTAGGTGCGGCCCTGTCCCATCGGGTCGCCCGGAGAGAAGTAGACGCCGACCGCGGAGTCTGGAGCCGGCGCGACCCCCAGCGACTCAGGGTCCTCGATGAGCAGGCCGATCCGGCGGAACATCGGCGCCGGCGTACCGACTGACACGACTGTCGCGGGGGAGTGGCCCATCGTTCATTTAGTACCAAAGATCCGATCGCCGGCGTCTCCAAGGCCCGGCACGATGTAGCCGTGCTCATCGAGGCGACGATCGACCGCCGCGGTGTAGATCGGCACGTCGGGATGGAATCGATCCATGGCCGCCAGGCCCTCCGGGCACGTGAGCAGGCACGCGAATTTCAGCGACCGCGGGCCGAACTCCTTGACCCGGTCCAGTGCGGCCACCGCGGAGTTCCCGGTGGCCAACATCGGATCCACGACCACGACATCTCGCTCCGAGAGGTCCTCGGGGAGCTTGAAGTAATACTCCACCGCCACCAACGTCTTCGGGTCGCGGTAGAGCCCCACGTGACCCACCCGGGCACTCGGGACCACTGAGAGCATGCCGTCCAGAATCCCGCTGCCCGCCCGCAGGATCGAGACGAACACAAGTTTCTTGCCATCGATGACCCGGCTGGTCATGGGCTCCAGCGGTGTGTCGATCTCAATCTCATGCATGGGCATGTCACGCAGCACCTCATAGCTCATCAGTGCCGCAATCTCACCGACGAGTTCACGGAAACTCTTGGTGGACGCCTCTTTCCGACGCAGCAGCGTCAGCTTGTGCTGAACCAGAGGGTGATCGACGATATGCAGTTCACCCACGTCAGAACACCGTCCCGTCGCTGTCGACCGTCAGAGGGGGCAGTCCGTCGCGCAGCTGCTGAGCCAGTTTCCGCCCGGCCCACCAGGTTCCGCCTTCGAGCACCCGGGCGAGCGGAAGCCGCTCGGCATCCAGACCGAGGCGCTGCCGAACCAGGGGAGCCAACCGGTCCAGCAGTGCGACCGTCAGGGCCCGCCATTCGACGATCAACTCGTCGGCGGGGGCCCAGGCTCTCCGTGCCAGTGCGGGGTCTCTGAGTCTGAGCGCCGCGGTGTCCAGGAGCAGTCCGCCGTTGCGGTATTCGGCGAGGCCCGTCAGGTCGTCCAGTCCGCGGACGGCCGCTCCGGCCCATTCGAACGGTTCCAGCAGCGAGTAGGTGAGCCATTGGGACAGCTTGTGCAGCGGCATCCAGCCCCGGCTCGGGCCTGCGCCGGGCACGGCGTCGTGGCGCCAGCAGTCGCCCAGCGGGACGTCGCCGATCATGTTCTGCGCCGGCCAGATGTCGGACATCAACTGCAGAACCGTCGACAGCAGGTCGTGGGCGGTGAGCTCGGCGCCGAAGGTGTCGTACAGGCATCCAGGCCGTCCGAGGTCGCCGAACACCTCACCGCGCCGGGCCAGGACGTCACCGAACCGGTGCAGCAGCGCCACCCGCCCGTCCAGTCCGACCAGGGGGTTGTCCGCGGTCACCTGGAAGGCCTCGGCCAGACGTGCGACGGTCAGGGCCCGCAGTCCGGCCGCATCGCAGCGCAGCGGATCAGCTGGATCACTGGAGAACAACCCGGCGGTGAAGGCGTGACAGCTGGCCACCCCCAATCCCTCGGATCGGGCGAAGACGCCGCCGGTGTCGGTTTCCCGGTAACGCCAGGACGGGCCCGCACCCGCGTCGAGCAGCACACTGACCACCGTCAGGTCGACCCACGTGTGCGCGCGCCGCGCGGGCGCGCTGTCGGCGAGCATGGTGTCCAGCAGTGCTTTTCGATCCTCCCCGCCGGCTTCGAAATGGCGCCATCGGCTGTGATAGGGGATATCCAGGTCGGGATGGCGACGCCGCGTTTCGGCAGCCACCTCATCGGCCGCATGCGCCAGGCCGTCGTCGTCGACGACGAACCAGCGCGAGCCGCCCTCGCGGGCCCGCTCCAGCAGGAAGTTCGCGCGTTCGCGCACCGCCGCTGTGCTTCGCAACTGCTGCACCGCAAGCACATCGAGGTCACGGGTGGCAGTCACGCCGGCAGCCCTCGGCCCTTGGCCTTCTTCAACTCGACGGCGTCGGGAACCGCACCGGGAGTGAAGTAACCCGCCGCCGTCTTGGCGTCGATCTCCACGCGGGCGTCGGGCGGGATCAACTCGTCGGGGATGTTGACCCGCTCGTCGACCGTGATCCCCGACCCGGTGATGGCGTCGTACTTCATATTGCTCATCGAGACCAGGCGGTGGATCCGGCGCACTCCCAGCCAGTGCAGTACATCGGGCATCAACTCCTGGAATCGCATGTCCTGCACGCCTGCAACGCATTCGGTGCGGGCGAAGTACTGATCGGCGCTGTCCCCTCCGCTCTGCCGTTTGCGGGCGTTGTACACCAGGAATTTGGTGACCTCGCCGAGTGCGCGCCCCTCCTTGCGGGAGTAGGCCACCAGGCCGACACCGCCACGCTGCGCGCCCTGGATGCACTCCTCGATGGCGTGGGTGAGGTAGGGCCGGCAGGTGCAGATGTCCGACCCGAACACATCGGAGCCGTTGCACTCGTCATGGACCCGCGCGGTCAGTTCGATCGACGGATCCGAAAGGTCACGCGCGCTGCCGAAGATGTACACCGTCTGGCCGCCGATCGGCGGCAGGAACACCTCGAGGTCCGAGCGGGTGACGAGTTCGGGGTACATCCCGCCGGTCTCCTCGAACAGCACGCGGCGCAGATCGGTCTCGCTGCACCCGAACCGCGCGGCGACGCCCGGCAGATGCCATACCGGTTCGACGGCGGCCTTGGTGACGAGCGCGGCACCGCTGTCGAGCAGAACCCTCCCGTCCGGGCGCAGCCGACCTCTGCTGATCGCCTCGCCGATCTCGGGCAGGATCACGTGGGCCTTGGTGACCGCGATCGTGGGTCGGATGTCGTATCCGGCACTCAGGTGCTCCGCGAACACATCGGCCACCTGCGCACCCCACGGGTCGAGACTCACGATCGCGTGCGGCTGCTGCCAGGACGGATACGGACCGACGTCATCGGTCGGCGCGGTGTTGGTCAGGTCCGCGCGGTGCTCGCGTGAGAGTGCACCCGCGGCCACCGCCAGCGCGCGGTACACGCTGTAGGACCCGCTGTGGGTTCCGATCACGTTGCGATGCGCGCGGGTGGTGGTCGTGCCGACGACGGGACCGCGCGCCTCCGCGGTCGGGGCCGCCCAGGTCAGCGGCGGTGCCCCGACTCCGCCACGGTGCGAGGTCAGTCTGATGTGGCCGTTCGGCGCCTGCGACTGCGCAGCCATACCCGTCCCCCCGTCCCCGGTGGGCCTTGAGGACCCACGCCTGCGGAAAGGCGCCAGCATAGCCAGTTGTCGGCCCTGCCGCCGGGTATGCGGATGAGTGCTCAGATGTTCGACTGCCCCGCGTCAACCTGCAACGGCGGCGTCTGGGTACAGCTAGCCCCCATCGGGCCCGGACGAAAACCCGACCTCGAGGATTGGGGCCAGCAGGGACGACACGCAACCCCAATGGGAGAAGGGTTCTCCCATGACCGATTCCCGTGCGATGCAGAGTCGGGCCAGGGGAGGAGCACACCATGGACGGCACGGAGTCACCAGACGACCAGTTGACGGCCCGATTCACCCGTGACGCCGTGCCCCTGCTCGATCGCCTGTACGTCGGCGCGCTGGGGATGACCCGCAATTCGGCCGATGCCGAGGATCTGGTTCAGGAGACGATGCTCAAGGGCTATGCGGCCTTCGACTCGTTTCGCGAGGGGTCGAACCTGATCGCCTGGTTGTACCGGATCATGACCAACACCTACATCAGCGCGTATCGCCGACGGCAGCGTCTTCCGGCCCTCCTGGCCACCGACGAGATCGCCGACTGGCAGCTCATGTCGGCGTTCGATCATTCGCCGGTGGTGCCGCAATCGCTGCATTCCGCCGAAGTCCAAGCCATCGAGGCACTCGCCAACGACGAGGTCAGAGAGGCTGTGCGCAGACTGCCCGAGCAGTACCGGATGGCGGTGCACTACGTCGACATCGAGGGGTTCTCGTATCGCGAGGTCGCCGCGATCATGGGCACTCCCGTCGGCACCGTCATGTCACGACTGCACCGTGGCCGAAGCCGGCTGCGCGCAATGCTTGTGGATCTGGCCCAGGAGCGTCGGCGCAGCGCGTGACCGGGTGTCGGAATCAGGCGCCCAGCCCGATCAACGCGATCATCAACGGCAGCAGGGCGATGATCAGGATCGCGCCGGCGATGTCGAAGGTGATCCCCGAACGGATCATCGTGGTGATCGACACCGCGCCCGAACCGTAGACGATCGCGTTCTGCGGCGTCGAGACCGGCAGCATGAATCCGAACGAGGCCGCGAAGGTCGCCGCCAGCGCGGGCACAAAGGGATTGACGCTCGCGGCGACGGCCACTGGGATCACAATCGGCACCACGACGGCTGCCGATGCGGTGTTGCTGGTGGTCTCGGACACCACGATGGCCAGCAGCACCGCGAACACCGTGATCGCGATGATGCTCGACAGACCCAGTGCATCCGAGACCGACCTGCCGATCGTCTCGGCCAGTCCGGTGTCGGCCAGCAGTGATCCGAAGATGATGCCCGTCCCGAACAGAACGATGGTGCCCCAATCGATCCCGGCTGCATCGCGCCACCGCAGGGTGAACTCCCGCTTCTCCCAGTCAGTGGGGAGCAGGAACAGCAGCGCCGCACCGAACACCGCGACGGTGCCCTCGTCGAGTCTGTCGCTGATGGTCTTGGAGATGTCTGAATCGCTTCCCGCGACCAGGGCGACGATGCCCGGGAGAATCCACAGCGACACCGTGACACCGAAGGCGACGAGGGTGTTCTTCTCGGCCCGCGAGAGGCGACCCATCTCCTGCCGTTCCTGTTCGACGTAATCGCCGACACCCTCGATGTTCTTGATCTCCGGTTTGTTCAGCTTGATCAGCACCACGGCCAGGACGAGGAACATGAGCAGGCAGATCGGAGCGGCCATGACCATCCACTCGCCGAAGGTGATGCGCTCACCGGTGGCCTCCTCGATCAGGCCGCGACCGATGAGATTGGGTGGGCTTCCCACCGGCGTCAGCAGGCCGCCGACGCTCGCGGCATAGGCCAGCATCAGCATGATCGCGGCCCCGACCTTCAGGCGCAGCGGGTCGAAGTCGGGTTCGACCCTGCCCTGCTTCTGCAGCAGCTTGGCGATGACGCCGACGATGCCGAGTGCGGTCGGCAGCAGCATCGCCACTGTGGCGGTGTTGGAGACGAACGCCGACAACAGGCAGGTGATCGCTCCGAACGAGAGGATGACGCCGGTGGTGGAACTGCCGGCGCGGGGCAGTGCCAGGATGCGGAATGCGAACCGGCGCGCCAGGCCGTGCTTGAGCATCGCCTGGGCGAGGATGAAGGCGCCGATGAACGTGAAGATCGTCGACGAGCCGAAGGGCGCCAATACGTCATCGGCGGGCGCGACGCCGAGGAACACCACGACGGCCACACCGAGGAGGCCGCCGATCGGGATGGGCACCGCTTCGCTGACCCACAGCACGATCACACCGAGCAGAACTCCCGCGAGGGACTGCTGTTGGGGTGGAATGCCCAGTGGCACAAGGAGAAATACGATGGTGACCACCGGAGCCAGGAAGAGTCCAACGGTGCGACGGGCCTTTTCGAAGCGCTCCTCTTTCGGGGTGAGCCGTTGCTCGCCGAGGCTGCGGTATGTCCCGCTGCCCAGCAGCGCCTTGTCGACGTCGGTCTTGGCGACCGGTTCCTGCGTGGTCACTGCTGCCCCCTGTCTTTTTCGGGGGAGTGCCCACTTTCGCTGAGAGCCTAACCCCGCGGCGGTGCCACGAATCGGGCATAGCGTCGCAGAGATGGCGCACCCAGATCTGCAGCAGATGGCCCCGGGTCTGTACCGGCTTCGCATTCCAGGTACGCGCGCACACCTGCTGAACACCTACCTCTGGCTCGGCGACGATGGGGTCACACTCGTCGACAGCGGTTGGCCCGACAGTGCGGGACTGATCGCCGATGCGTTGGCGGCACTCGGGCGCGGGCGCACCGAGGTCGGCAGGCTGGTGCTGACCCACTTCCACGAGGACCACACCGGATCGGCGGCTGAGATCGCCTCCTGGGGTGACGTCGAGGTGGTGGCCGGCGCCCCTGACGTCACGTTCATTCAGGGCGCCGAGCGGGGCCCGTTGCCGGTGCTCACGGCGGCGGAGCGCACGCTGCACCCCGATTCCAACGATCCCTCACACGGCCCACCCTGCCGGGTTGATCGCGCGGTCGGCGACGGCGACGTGCTCGCTTTCGCCGGCGGGACGAGAGTCCTCGGCGTTCCGGGGCACACACCGGGCAGCATCGCACTGCATCTGCCCGAGGCCGATGCCGTCTTGACCGGTGATGCGGTGGCGGAATTCCACGGCCAGGTGATCCTCGGGGTGTTCAATGTCGATCGAGCGCGGGCCCGTGATGCGTTGACGACACTCTCGGCGACCGGAGCCCAGGTGGCCGGCTTCGGCCACGGGGAAGCAGTCCTGACCGCTGCCTCACATCGGATTGGCTGCGCGACAGACCCTTTCGCGTCCTGACATCGTCATCGGTCACCTCGGTTGCAGACCGGCTTGGCGGGCTTGGACGGCCACGCGCACACGTCGACGAAGGTCTTGTTCTGGTATCCGCCCCCATCGATCACTCCGTAGGCTGCCCCGTGCGCGCCGGTGAGGACCGCACCGCCGCCACCTCGTTCGTTGTCGCCATCTGATGTCGAGACGACCGTGACCTGCCAGCCTTTGGCCTCCAGCGCGGACTGGTAGGCGTCCATGACCGAACCGGGTTCACCGTCGACGCGGAAGAACATGTGCACGCCGCCGTCCGAGATGTCATCGGGACCCCGTGTCTCCTGCGCGTCCGCCGGTGCCGGGATCAGCGCGGGCAGATCCGCCGACGTCTTCAGAGCCGGTGAGTCCTGCGCCGTCGCGGTCCCCGTGGCCGCGGTGTCAGTGGTCTCGCCGGCCGTCGTGGTTGGGGAGTTTCCGCAGCTCGACAGCGCCAGACCGAGTGCCGCCGCAACCACCAGAACGCGGATGTTTTTCATTTCACATTCCTTTTGTCGAGCGCCTGAGGCACCCTAACAATCGTCCTGGTCAATTCCGGTGCGATTCACCCATTTACAGGTGGCCGCGAATGGGCCGAAATGAGAAATTCCGGGTGCGCCGGGAATGTGCATCATTCACCGGCTTTTCGGCACCGCTGCGGCCTTGATTCCGGAGGAATTCGCCACCCGCGCCGCAGGAGTCCCACAGCGCCAGGTGGACCTCGTCAGTTGGACCTGTGTCAGGTGGACCTTCGGTACGCGCCATGGTCGACCGCGGCGTTGAGGGCGGCGATCATCGCCTCCATGTTGTCGGTGATCTGCGACTCGCTCAGCAGGCGATCCTGCATGTTGAATCCGTCGGTGAGGGCCAGCAGGAGCCGCGCCAGCCGGTCGAGGTCGAGATCGTCGTCGTCTCCGCCGGTGGCCGCCGACTCCAGAATGTCTCGCAGCCCGTTCACCCACCTTGTGTAGACGCGGCGGGGGATCTCTTTGTTCTGTTCGGAGCGCATGGCCCACGATAAGAACTCGAATTCGCCCACCTGAGCGTTCTGGGTTTCGCCGACCCAGTGCGCAAACGTGCGCAGAATCTCGCCGGCCGCTTTCAGCGCACCCATGCCAGGCGCGACATTGCTGGCCGCGACGCTCAGACCTTCATCACCGAAGCTGTGCGAGACGGCTTCGAAGAGTTCCTCTTTGTTTCGGAAGCAGTAGTGCAGACTGCCCAATGGTGCGCCCGCGGCATCGGCGATGCGCCGGGTCGTGGCCTTGGCCAGTCCGTCCTCTTGAATGATCTTTCTGGCGGCGTCGATGAAATGCTGACGTCGCTCCTCAGAGGAGACGTAGGGCATAACGATCCTTATCGCTTTCCGTCAGGCGACGGGGCCCGACAGTGGGACTATACGTGGGCTGCACCGATCAGGTCGGGTTCGCGTCAACCCGCACAGATCAGTCGCGTTGATCCTCATAGCGCAGCAGGACGGTGCCGCCAGGAAAGGTGCGGTTCTCCACCAGTCGAAGCGGGATCCATGACGGCAGGGTCGGGAAGAATGGGATGCCGCCGCCCACGGCGGTGGGGGCGATGACGAGTCGGTACTCGTCGACCAGTCCGGCCTGCACGATCGGTCCCGCCAGCGTCGCGCCGGCCACCTCGAGCCTCCCGTCGGTGTCGGCCTTGAGCTTCCTCACCACCTCGACTGGGTCGCCGCGTTCCAGCCGGGAGTTCCAGTCGACGGACTCCAGGGTGCGCGAGAACACCACCTTGGGCATATCGCGCCAGACCCGGGCGAAATCGACGATCAGGGGGCTGGCGTCCGGGGCGTCATCGGCGGTGGGCCAGTACGCGGACATCAGCTCGTAGAGTCGCCGCCCATAGAAGGCCAGGGCGGTCTCCCGCTCGAAGTCGTTCCAATACTGGTGCAGTTCGTCGCTCGGAGCGCCCCAGTCGATGTTGCCCTGCGCGTCGGCGATGTACCCGTCCACCGAGACATTGAAGCCGTAGATGAGTTTTCCCATGCTCATCAGACTGCCCCGCGAGGCAGAACTCATCGCGGCGGGCTCGCCCTCAGCAATTAAAGTCAGCCGACGCTTAATGATTGGCCCCGCCCGACCAGGCGGGCACAGTGACCGTATGACCGCCACCGCAGAACGCCATGACACCACCGGCCTCGCACCGGCCAAGATCTCCCGCCTCGAGGTGCCCGAGGTCGCGGAGTTGAAGAACGCCGCGGTGAAGGGATTCTTCACAAGACAGCAGCGCGAGGAGGGCCTGACCTCCAACTGGTTTCGCGCACTGTCGCTGAACGAAGACGACCTGGGCCGGCTCAACGGCTACCTGCTGCCACTGCTGGGCACCGACGGCCGTGGGGGGCTGACGGACCGCGAACGCGAGGTGATCGCGACCGTCGTCTCCGGTGAGAACCGCTGCGCCTACTGCCACACCAACCACGCCAACAAGCTCGGCAAGGTCGCGGGGGACTGGTCCTTCGGCCAGCGCGTGGCCATCGACCACCATCAGGTCGCCGAACTCACCGAGCGGGAACGCGCGCTCGCCGACCTGGCGATCGCGGTCAACAACAATCCACAGTCCATCCGCGACTCGGACATCGACCGCCTGCGTGCGCTGGGCCTCGACGATCACCTGATCCTGGAGGGCATCTCCATCGCAGCCTTCATCGGCGCCACCAACCGGATCGGGATCGCGCTGGCGGTCCCGCCGAACCCGGAGTACACCGGCGTTCCACAGCACTAGTGCGGTCGCAGGGCCCCGCTGCTGCGGCAGCGGGGCCCTGCTGTCGTCCCGTGCTCCGGCAATCCGGGGCATTCCACCCCATGCCGCCACCGTCGCTCTTACAGTTGGGCCATCTGCATTTCATGGCCAGAACGGCGACGAAAGAGGGGCGATGCCGGATCGGCAGAGGGCGCTGGTGATGGGAGCCAGCGGGAATGTGGGGTCCTGTGTGGTCCGTCACCTGGTGGAACGTGGTGACGATGTCCGGGTCCTGCTGCGCAGGACCAGTTCCACCAGGGGAATCGACGGATTGGATGTCGAACGGGTCTACGGCGACGTCTTCGACTCCGAGGCGTTGGCCAAGGCCATGACCGATCGCGACGTGGTCTACTACTGCGTCGTCGACACCCGTGCCGAACTCCGCGATCCCGCACCGCTTTTCAGAACCAACGTGGAAGGCCTCCGGAACACCCTCGATGTGGCGGTGCAGGCGGATCTGAAACGGTTCCTCTTCCTGAGCACGATCGGGACCATCGCCGTGGGCCGCAACGGAGAGACGGTCGATGAGACCACGCCGTTCAACTGGGCCGCCGACGGCGGCGGGTACATCGCCTCCCGCCGGCAGGCCGAGCAGTTGGTCATGGACTGTGTCGCGCAGCGGGGCCTGCCCGCGATTGCACTGAATGTGTCGAATCCGTTCGGGCCACCGGACTACAACCCCCGCCAGGGTCTGTTCGTCAAGATGGCGGCTCTCGGGAAGATGCCGTTCTACGTGCGCGGCGTGGGTTCTGAGGTGGTGGGCCTCGACGATGCGGCCGATGCACTGCTGCTGGCTGCCGAGCGCGGTCGAATCGGCGAGCGCTACATCATCTCTGATCGGTACATGAGCCAACGGGAACTGATGACCATCGCCGCACAGGCCGTGGGGCAGAAGCCGCCGCGCTTCGGCATCCCGATGGGCCTGGTGTACGCCCTTGGCCATGTCGCCGGGATGGTGGCGAAGGTGCTGAGGAAGGACTGGCCCTTCAACGCACATGCGGCGAAGTTGATGGATCTGACGTCGCCCGCCGACCACGGCAAGGCGACCCGGGAGTTGGGCTGGCGCCCTGAACCCGTGGAACATTCGATCGCCCGCGCGGCGCAGTTCCACGTCGAGCACAACTCAAAGGAGCACAGGTGAGTACAGGGATCGGTTTCTCCGTCCGTGGTCACACTCCGACACTGGCGCACTACCGCCGTGACTGGGCACCCCAGAGCGCAGCACAGCTGAGCGGTGTCTGGATCGGCGCCGTCGTGAGTGACGAGGACGACCAGCAGTACTGGGGCGTGCGCGGCACCGACGACTTCATTGCGGGGATGACTCACGTCGTCTCACCGGTGTGCGGATTCCGTTCACTGCCAACGGGTTTCAACCCATTTCCGCCGCACCTGTTCCCGGAGTACGCCGGCATCGACTGGTTCGAGCCCATGACCTACCAGGCCGGTGACGATCGGATTCAGACGGGGTGGCCCAGCGGCCGAATCGAGCGGGATGCCGACGGGTTCCACTGGTATGACGCGAGCGGGCGCTGGGAGATCCACGGCACCCCCATCAGCGACGCGGTCATCACGCACGTGCCGCGGCAGACTGGCGTCGACCATGAGGTCTTCTACCGCCATGAGCTGATGCACGCCAGGGGCAGCATCAACGGCGTCGAGGTGTCGGGCTACGCGCATCAGGACTTCGCCTACGGTCCCGACGGCATGATCTACACCGAACTCCCGATCGCGCGGCATCTGCAGGGAATGTGGGTGTCGTGGCTGCACGAATACGACGACGGCGAGGTCGGCGGCGGCAGTTTCTGGCAGGGTCGCGACGGACTGGACTTCGGCCCGGGCTACCTGGTCAAAAATGGCCTCACCACCACCTTTGAGGACATCACGGCGGAGACCGGCCTGCAGGACGGACACCTGGTCTCCCTCACGGCGTCCCTGGGGGATGAGGACTACTCGTTCACCTTCGACACCATGGGCAGTCCGCTGCACTACTTCGGCCGTCTGGACCGGGGCTCGTCGGGACAGCGTGTGGCCCGCAGTTGGTGCTGGGTCGAGTACGCCAACGGCATGCTGACCCCTGAGATCCTGGACGCCGTGTCCGGTCAGTATGCGCTGGCCCGCGGAAAAGCCTGACGGTTCGCTGTCGCCCCTCACATGGGCGCGGGGATGGGCTCCAGCCGGCTCACCACGAAGGCCGCGCCCTGATCGGCCAGTCCGTTGACCGCATACTGCACATGCGCACCGTTGACTCCGGGTCCACCGGAGCACACCGGATCACCGGGTGCGCACAGTTCCTGCGCCCTCCCGGCGTACGCGGGGCCGACGTCGAGCGCGGGGACCCCGTACTTGAACACCGATGGTCCGGACGGTTTGCCGAAGAGCACCACCGCCGCTACGTTCTCGGCGACGTCAGGGGGCAGGGGAGCGGGCACCATCGAGGGATCCACCCCGGCTGGCACTGCCCCCGAGGTGGCGAGCGCGGTGACCGCGGCACCCTGCGAGTAGCCCCCGAGGACCATCTCGGTTGAGGGGCAGACCGACACGACCCCCCGCACGTGGTTGAGTTCGTCGCGGACCCCGTCGACGACGTTCATGGTGAACGCCGGGCCGCTGGCGAAGTCGCTGCTGGCGGGATAGTTCACGCCGTAGACGCCCACGGTTCTCGGGGCGGCCTGAGCGCGCAGCGAGTCGATGAAGCGTTGGCCCGCCACCCCTGGGCCGGGCTGCTCCGCGGTGCCGCGCGCGAAGGCCACACCGATGTCCGGGCAGGGTTCGGCAGTGGTCGTCGGTGCCACGGCCAGCGGCAACGACAGCAGGATCACGGCCACCAGAAGCCGCGGGATGAACCCCACCAGAGCAGTCACTTCCCGTCCCCCCATTGCGACGTCGTGCGGCGCCGACCGTCGAGCCCCCACACCGATCGGCAGTTGCCATCCGGCGCCCCCGCCAGCGTAGGGGTAGCGCAGTGCACGACGGTGGGAAATCGGTGACCAAAATGTCACACCCTGACCGCTTGACGACGCCCGCATTCCTCGAGCGCAGCGCTCCGGCCTGAGGCTCCGCCCAGGCGGTCTTCCGACCGGCTCGGCATTCGCCGGCAGAGTGCGTCCATGCTGTCCTGACCTGCGCAGCTGGCCGCCGAGACACGACCACTACAGTGTCCGGCATGACTCAACAGCTCGGCGCCACCCATCCGGATCTGGTCACCGTTGAGGTGCCCACGCACTGGTACAACCTGGCGGCCGAGCTTGACCAGCCGATCCCGCCGCACCTGCATCCGGGCACCAGGGAGCCGGTCGGCCCGGACGACCTCGCGCCGCTGTTCGCCAGCGGACTGATCGCGCAGGAGGCGTCCACCGAGACCTACATCGAGATCCCGGAGCCGGTGCGGGAGATCTACGCGATGTGGCGCCCGGTCCCGCTGATCCGCGCTCGGCGCTTCGAACAGGCCCTCAACACCGGAGCGCGCATCTACGTCAAGTACGAGGGTGTCAGCCCGGTGGGCAGCCACAAAACCAACTCCGCGGTGGCGCAGGCCTATTACAACCACATCGACGGCGTGAAGAAGTTGACCACCGAGACCGGTGCCGGACAGTGGGGCAGTGCGCTGTCGTTCGCCGGGGCCCAGTTCGGCCTCGAGATCGAGGTGTGGCAGGTCCGCGCCTCCTATGAGTCCAAGCCGTACCGCGGTCATCTCATCCGGACCTACGGCGGCACGGTGCATTCGAGCCCGTCGACGCTCACCGCGGCCGGGCGCGCCATCCTCGCCAAGGATCCGCACACGACGGGCAGCCTCGGCATGGCCGTCAGCGAGGCAGTCGAGGTTGCCGCCTCCGAACCCGACACCCGGTATGCACTCGGCAGCGTGCTGAACCACGTGGTGCTGCACCAGACCGTCATCGGCCAGGAGGCCGTCGCACAGCTGGCATTGGTGGAGCCCGACGGTGCCGACGTCGTCTTCGGTTGCGCCGGAGGTGGTTCCAATCTTGCCGGGTTATCGTTCCCGTTCCTGCGGGAGAAGATCCACGGGCGGTCGAACCCACGGGTCGTGGCCGCCGAGCCGGCCGCGTGCCCGTCGATCACACAGGGCGAGTACCGCTACGACCACGGCGACGTCGCGGGGCTGACCCCGCTGCTCAAGATGCACACCCTCGGTATGGATTTCGTGCCCGACCCGATCCACGCCGGCGGGCTGCGCTACCACGGTATGGCGCCGGCGCTGAGCCACACCGTCGAGCTCGGTCTGGTTGAGGGCGTGGCGATCTCGCAGAATGACGCCTTCGCCGCCGGAGTGCAGTTCGCGCGGTCGCAGGGCATCGTGCCAGCCCCCGAGTCGACACACGCCATCGCCGCCGCGGCCAAGCACGTCGCCGACGATCCGCGCGAGCAGGTCGTGGTCATCGGACTGTCCGGGCACGGCCAGCTCGATCTGCCGGCCTACGCGGAGTACCTCGACGGCAATCTGCAGTAGCTCACTGCCGGGCGCTGGACAGCGACCAGCTGATCAGCAGCTCCATCGCCTCCCGTGAAACTCGCGCTCGCCTGGCTCAGCGGGTGCGCAGGCCGGCGACGAGCCGGGACAGTGCGGCGCCGGCGTCCCGGCGGGCGGCGCGGCGATCGTCGGCGCCGGCGATCACCAGCGCGGTGTCATTGACCAGCATCAGCAGAATCATCGCCAGCGGGCGCACCGGTTGCTGGTCGATGACACCCGCAGCGACGGCGTCCGCCACGCGCGCCTCGATCTCAGGCAGGCCGCGAGTCTGCTCGATCTGATGCCAGCGCGCCGGGCCGAACACCGCCGGGCCGTCGACGAGCACGGCCTGGACATCGGGGGCGTCGACGACACTGTCCAGAAACCCGAGCAGCACGGACTGCAGATCGACCAACGGATCCCCCGAGGAGGGTGCGGCGGCGACCAGCGACGACGACAACCAGGAGTGCATCTCGTCGAGCACCGCCAGGAACAGCTGCTCCCGGTCGGCGAAGTGCGCATAGAACGCGCCGCGCGTGCCCACTCCGGCGGCCGTGACGATGTCGGTGGTGCTGGTGGCGAAGAACCCGCGCGCGGCCCAGAGTTCGCGTGCCGCGGCGATGATCGCGGCTCTGGTCGCAAGTGCCTGACGCTGCCGGTTCACACTGTTACGGTAGCCCACATGCAGCCTGCATCTGAATTGACACCTGCTGCCGAGCCCGATTCCGGGTACGACGATGCGGCGTGGAAACTGTTCGAAACCCTCAACCTCTCCGTCGGATTCGGGCAGCCCGCGCCCTACGACGCCTACGACACGCTTCGCTCGGAGTCTCAGGTGCACCCCGGCCTGCCGCACCTGGGCCTCCTCGGCAACTCCGCGGACGCACCGCCGGTGTTCAGCGTCTACTCCTTCGACGCTGCGAAGCAGGCGCTGCTGGACACCGCCACATTCAGCAGCATCGCGTGGCACGACATGATCGGAAAGGTCATGGGCCGCACGGTGATCGAGATGGACCCGCCCGAGCACCGGGAGTACCGCAGTCTGCTGCAGCCGTCGCTGGGCCCCAAGACCATGGAGATGTGGCGGTCCCGCTTCATCAGCCCCCTGCTCGCGGAGATGACTGCCGAGCTGCGGCCGCGCCGCCGCGCCGACCTGGTCCAGGGCTTCCTGTTCGCGTTCCCGGTCCGCACGTTCGCCGCCATTCTGGGGCTTCCGCCAGCGCGGTACGCCGAATTCCATTACTCCGCAATCGAGTTCGTCACCCTGGCCTATGATGTGGAGCGGGCCCGGGCCAGCGCCGACAAGCTCGGCGCCATGTTCGCCGCGGTGCTCGCGCAGCGCCGCGACAACCCCACCGACGACCTGATCTCGGTGCTCGCCCACGCCGAGCACAACGGCCAGCACCTCACCGATGAGGAGATCTTCTCCTTCCTGCGCCTGCTGCTGCCCGCCGGCGCCGAGACCACCTACCGGTCCTCGTCATCGCTCATGGTGGCGCTGCTGTCGGATCGCGATCAACTCGACGCGGTCCGCTCTGACCCGGCGGCGCTGTCCGCGGCGGTGAATGAGGTGGCGCGGTGGGAGACTCCGCTGCAGTTCGTTCCCCGACTCGCCACCCGCGACACCGAACTCGCGGGAACACGGATCCCCGCGGGTGCCACCGTCATGGTGATGATCGGCGCCGCCAACCACGATCCGACGCGATGGGACGACCCGGGCCGGTTCGACCTGCGCCGTCCCTATCGTCCGGCGCTGGCCTTCGGCAACGGCGCCCACCTGTGCATCGGTATGCACCTGTCCAAGCTGGAGACCGAGGAGCTCGTCCGCGCGCTGCTGGACTCGCTGCCGGGGCTGCGGCTCGACCCCGACGCACCGCCGCCGACCGTGGAGGGGACGTTGATGCGGTCGCCGGCGAGGCTCAATGTCGTGTGGGACGGATGAGCTGACCGTTCAGCTAAGGGCTGTAGCGCGATGCCCGTGTGGCGAGTGACTTCTCCATCTCGCGCGGGGTTACTGCCGCCTCAGCGAGCGGCTCGTCGGCCGGCGAACGGATCGAGTGGATGAACAGCGCTATGTGCCGGCGTGCGAGCTTCTTCAGCGCCGGGGTGTCGGGCGCCGGATTCGTGACCTGCGCCGCGCAGTAGACGACGTCGGAGGCGTGGACGTCGACGCGCACGCTGCCGTCGCTCTTGCCGTCGGCAAGGAACCGCTCGACCGTGGCGAAGATCCGGGCTCGGGCGGCGACGGCGCCGTCGTCGAACAGGGGAGGCGCTCCGCGCAGCGGAAGTACGAGCTGATTGCCGAGGTTCAAGGATTCGTGGAGATAGGTCTCCACCGCTTCGGCCCCGGTCTGTCCCGCCTCGTCAATGCGATCGAGAATCGCTGTCAGCTGCTCGTAGGCTCGGTGCTCCAGCGTGTGCAGCAGCGCGACGCGGTCGGGCCAGCCACGGTACAGCGTGCCGACGCCGACACCTGCGGCCTCCGCGATCTCGGCCAGTGGTACGTGAAGTCCGCGCTGCGAGATCAATTCGGCCGCCACAGTGAGGATCTTCTCGCGGTTGGCCACAGCGTCGCTGCGGGGAGCACGTGAGCGACGTCGCGCTGCGGGTGCAGAGTCGGTGCGCATAGCCAAGGATCTCACGCACCGGCGGCACCGCCCATCAACCGCGTCGGGAGGATGCGCGCCTGGGGATCGATCGCTGCGCGGACCGCAACCAGGCGCTGCAGCGCATCAGCGGGCAGACCGTCGGCGACCTCAGCGCGGCCCTCGGCAAAGGCGGCCGCCGCTAAGCCGATGTCGGCCGGCCCCGCCGTGCTCTCCAGCCGGGCCAGGGCGTCCTCGGTCGCCGCGCGCGAGTCGTCGTCGGCCGCCAGTCCGACGGCGTGCAGGAGAAACGCCCCGGGTACAGCGGTGAGGGCGCCCCGCCGCGCTGAGTCGGGGTGTCCGACGTTGCGCACCTCGACCATTTTGACCGGCGAATCCAGCGCGGCCGCCCACGCCAGAGTCTCGGCGGCGACGCTGGTCGCGCTGGCATCCAGCCACCGACCCAGGCCCAGGGCAGGCAGCGGCCCAGGGGGATCCAGGTGAATCTGGGCCAGCCGTGCGGCATCGGCGCGCGCCCAGGGGCTGTCGAATACCGGCGAGGGTGCCGCGCGCAGCGCGTCCGTCAACGGAGCGGCCGTCTCGGGTCCCATCGGTGAAGCGAACGCCAGGTGCACCACGGGGACGCCGCGCAGCGGTGGCGGCAACGGCGCATCCGGCGGCGTGTGCAACACGCTGATGCTCGTCGACAGCGCGTCACCGACGCTGTCCATGGCGGTACTCCATGCGGCGACAACCGGTTCCAGCACATCGATGGGCCACAGCCGGAACCCGGCCCACAGGTCCGGCGGGGCCACGAGCTCGATGGACACGGCGGTGGCCACACCGACTCCGCCGCCTCCGCGGAAGGCCCACAGCGCCTCGCGATCCACCGCGTCGTCGGCATCGTCTGCGGCTCGGCGCAACCGCCCATCCCCGTCGACGTAGTCGACCGCCAGCAGTCTGTTGCTGGCCATTCCGTACGGACGATTCAGCCATCCCACGCCACCGCCGAAGCTGTATCCCGCGACCGCCACCGATGGCGAGGAACCGGCCAAGCCCATCAGTCCGTACTCCTCGGCTTCCGCATTGAGGGCTGACCACGTCATGCCGGCGCCGACATGCGCGATGCCGGCGTCGACGTCGATGGACAGCTGCGTCATCGACGATGTGTCGATCAGCACCCGGTCCTCGTTGATGGTCGCGCCGGCCCCGTGCCCGCTCGCCTGGACGGCGACGCCCACACCATGCTCGGCAGCCCACCGCACCACGTCGGCGACATCCTCAGCACGTTGCGGTTGCGCGACGGCGATCGGCTGCTGCGTCACCGACGAATTGTGCGGCGTGGTCGCAGCGCGGTACACCTCGCTGCCCGGTGGCACCAGGAAGTCACGATTCATGCCTGCCATGTCCTGCTTCCCCCCGCTCGAAACTTCGGTGGGGGTGCCCTTGCCGTGTCCGCCCCACGCAACTAGCATAGCATTATCCGGAATAATTCGTCCGGAACAGGGGGCGTGGTCGTGCGGCGGCGATTGCAACGCTGACACTTCGACGGTCATGGACCGGCATGCCGACCGCCCCTGTCGAAGTGGAGGCGAGCCGAAAGGGACTTCTCAACAATGACTTTCGATGGAATCGTTGCTGTCGTGGGCGCCACCGGGCAGCAGGGTGGAGCGGTGGCGCGGTCGCTGCTGAAAGCCGAAGTGCGGGTGCGCGCGCTCGTACGCGACCCCGACAAGCCCTCGGCCCAGGCACTCGCATCGGCTGGGGCCCAACTGGCGGTCGCCGACCTCGAGAATCCGGACACCATTCGAACGGCACTCGAGGGAGCATCGCGCGTGTTTCTCATGACCACCATGGGTTCAGGCCGTGGCACAGCAGGGGAGACGGCCGACGGCATAGCCGTCACCGACGCCGCACAGGCGGCCTCGGTGCAGCACCTCGTGTACAGCTCGGTCGGTGGCGCCGAACGCCACACCGGCATCCCGCATTTCGAAAGCAAGCGGCGCGTCGAGGAGCACATCGAAACACTGGATCTCGAGGCGACTTTCGTGCGGCCCACATTCTTCTACGACAATCTGCTGCGGCAACCGCCGACTCCAGAGGACGGCACCGTCGTCGTGCGCCTGCCTCTGGCAGAAGGCATTCCATTGCAGATGGTGGCCGTGAAGGACATCGGCGCTGTCGCCGCGGCAGTACTGTTGGATCCGACCCGCGTGCCGGGCGGCGCGGTGGAGATTGCGGGGGACGAGCTCACGGGTTCTCAGATCGCGGCGGCCTTCGGGCGCCGAGCCGGCCTGCCCGCCCGTTTCGAACCGCTGCCGATCGACGCCGCGGGCGACGACGACATGCAGGCCATGTTCTCCTGGTTCGCCCAACCGCCTTCCTACCAGGCCGATCGTGCGCTGACCCGAGAACTGGACCCGCAGGTGGAGAGCTTCGAACAGTGGCTGGCACAGCAGTGGAGACCCTGACGGCGCCCGCTGTGGGTGCCCGTTGACAGCACCAGAGGTAGACGGCGGTGTAAGCCAGACAATCCATCCCGAAGGAGCATCTCCAGTGCAGAAGCGCACACTCGGACAACAACTCGAAGTCTCAGCCCTGGGCCTCGGCTGCATGGGCATGAGCTTCTACGGCGCGCCCCCGAACCCCGCCGAGATGACAAAGCTGCTGCGGGCGGCAGTCGACCGCGGCGTGACACTCTTCGACACCGCCGAAGTCTATGGCCCCTATACCAATGAAGAACTCGTCGGCCACGCGCTGGCGCCCGTGCGCGACCAGGTGGTGATAGCCACCAAGTTCGGTATCAAGCACGGAGAACACGGGCCGACCCCGATGTCGGGTGTCGACAGCCGACCCGAGCAGATTCGCCGAGTGACTGAGGCCTCGCTCACGCGTCTTCAAACCGACTACATCGACCTGCTCTACCAGCACCGCGTCGACCCAGACGTAACCCATTGAAGATGTGGCCGGCACGGTGAAAGAGCTGATTTCCGAAGGCAAGGTCAGGCACTTCGGATTGTCGGAGGCCGGTGTGACGACGATCAGCCGCGCCCATGCTGTACAACCTGTGGCGGCGCTGCAGAGTGAGTACTCGCTCTGGATGCGAGAACATGAGGCCGAGGTCATTCCAACTTTGGAGAAGCTGGGCATTGGCCTGGTGGCCTACAGTCCTCTCGGGAAGGGCTATTTGACCGGCACAATCAACTCCGGCACGTCGCTGGCCGACGACGATCTGCGCCGCATACTGCCGCGCTTCACGCCCGAAGCACGACAGGCGAATCAGGCATTGGTGGAGCTGCTGCAGCAGATCGCTGGCGACAAGGGAGCTACGCCGGCTCAGATCGCGCTCGCCTGGGTGCTGGCGCAGAAGCCGTGGATCGTGCCGATCCCCGGCACCACCAAGCTGCACCGCCTAGAAGAGAACCTGGGCACACTCGAGGTCGAGCTGACTCCCGGCGACCTGCAGCGCATCGAGGAGACAGCGGCCCACATTCACATCGAGGGCGGGCGCGTTCCCGAGGAGTTGAAGTCTCGTTTCGGCGGCTGATGCCGATGAAAATCACTGCGCCACAGAGGAAATGGCATCCAACCTGACCCCGCGATTTCGTCACTGTGACATAATGTTGAATCGGGCGCCAAACGGGAGGGGAGGCGTCGCCGACAAGTACCCAGGAGCATCCGCAGGAGGTGCACCCAGCGACCGTCTCTCACGCAGTCTTGTCGCATCGCACGCCGAGGAATCATCAGGCCGACATTGTCGGCCATGACCGCAGCATCTGGAACGTGCTGCACCGCAGCGTTTTACGTCACAGTGACGGAATGGAGGCGCGCAGTCCCGTGGACCGACGGACGGGGTTGGGGTCGCCGAACCGTCGAACGAGCGGCGTTATGTGACGCCGACTGACGACCACCCGGCGGTCACACCCGCACATCCCACACGCAGGCCGACTCAGTGGCAGCACGTCACGTCATCAGATGCTCTAACCTTGCCGCTGCACCTCAGATGCCGTGACGAGACCAGTGGGAGCGCAGCAGACGAACGCAGCGGCGCACCCACGAACCCCATCCGGCCGAACCGCCGCAGGTCACCAAAGTACCGATAAGCCACATTATGTCAAGTAAAGCACTTCACATCTTGTTGCCTCCCAGCACCTTTCAACGTTGCCCTATCGGTGATGCGGGTGTGTGACTGACCGTAGTTCCAGTCGCGGGATTCCCGTGAAGTCGTCGGGGTTGCACGTGTACAGCGGCACTCCATGTGCGATTGCGCTGGCCGCAATAAGCGCGTCGTAGGCGCGTGCAGTCGGCTTGCGCCCCGCCGCGCGCAGCGCCGCCGCTACGGCTCCAAACGCCCGGGCGCAATCTCCATCGAACGGTAGGACGTCGAAGTCCGCTTCGGCCTGCTGCAGGTGCTGCTGCCGAGCGCCGCGCTCAGCATCGTCGTTGGCGACGTGTGGACCCACGGACAGCTCAGCCAGCGTGATCGCGCTGATCACCGATTCATCGGGAAGCTCGGCCGGGTCAGAAATCTGACCCAAAAGGATCACCGTCGAGGTGTCCAGCATCCCCCGGCTCTGGGTTTGCGTCACAGCGACGGGTCGATGAGGTTGTCGATGTCGCGCCGGAGGGCGTCCGGGTCCACCCGCGGAAGATTCTTGCGGCGACGAATCAGTTCCGCGGGACCTGCGCTCGAACGAGGCAACGGCCGCAGCTCGGCAACAGGCGTCCCGTCCCGAGTAATGACGATGCGCTCGCCATGCTCGACACGGCGCAAAACGTCTCCTCCACTGTTGCGCAGTTCGCGCACCGTGACTGTATCCACGTACGCAGTGTATCACCGGTGAGACATCCATGTAGTGCACTCAAAACGCGCTGTTTCGCGCGAAAGACTATGCAGGGTTACCAGTAAGCGTTCGGTGCTGCATCGCCCACCTCGCGCCCGTTCCCGTCTTCTTCGGCTGCATGGCAACACTTTCCGCCCACAGGCTGTTCGTCGCTCTGGCCGCCGAGCATCGCCAACCCGGATTTACCACTCCGATTCGGTGCAGTTCTGCCAGAATTGGTGCCGCAATGACCGACACACCCCGGCCCGCACGCATCGTCGACACCCATGTCCATCTAAGGCATCCGGCACGATCCGACTGGTACCCCGATCCGTCCAACGATCAGGCGCAACTCGGCATGGACGACGTCAGTGCCATGCGCCGGTTCGTCGTCGCCGACTGTCGCGCCGAGACAGGCGACTGGATGGCCACTTCCCTGTTCCGCGGTGTCCGCCCGACGGGCGCCCAGCAGTCAGCGCTTCCGGCTCCGGATGCGCGAGAGATGTTCGCCACCAACGCCGAACGGATCCACCGATGCTGACACGCACCGCGGTGGTCACCGGCGGCAGTGGCGGAATCGGCAAGGCCTGCGGGCGCCACCTCGCCGCGAGCGGTTACGACGTCGTGCTCATTGCCCGCCGGGAGGCTCCGCTGCGTGCGGCCGCCGACGAGATCGGCGCGCGCCACATCGTCGCGGATGTCAGTTCACCGTCTGCGTTTGGCGACGCGGTCTCCAGTCTGTCCCGAATCGACCTGCTGGTGCACGCCGCGGGCGTCCTCGACGGCACCTACGCCCGCAAACAGACCTTCGACCAATGGCGGACGACGATGTCGGCCAATCTCGATTCCTGTTTCGTCGTGACCCAGGCCGCGCTTCCCCTGATGCAGGCCGGGTCACGCTTCATTTTCATCTCGTCGTCCTCGGCACACGAACCCATGCCCGGACGGACGGCCTATTCGGCCTCCAAAGCGGGCATGAATGCCTTCGCCAGAGCCCTGGCCCTGGAAGTCGACCGCGACGGAATCAACGTCAACATCGTCACCCCGGGTCCCGTCGATACCGACATGCTCACCGACGTCCCCTTCGAGATGTACACAGTGACCGCCGACGACGTGGCGCAGGCGGTGGTGTTCCTCGACACGGTGCCTGCCGCAGTGGACATGCCGGAGATCCGCCTCCACGCAGTCACCCGAGGTCCCCACGCCCGTCCACCCACCGTCCCGAAGGATCGGACATGACCGGGCTCCCCTATGGCCGTCGACTCACCGAGCTGGCACGACGCGAGCCGACGCCCCGTCACGCCGTGATGCCGTATGCCTTGATCTTGCGGTACAGGCTGGACCGCGCCATCCCCAGATGCGCCGCCGCCGCCACCCGGTTCCCACCGGCGTCTCGTAGTGCCGCGACGATGGCGTCGCGTTCGGCAGCTTCCAACGGGGTCAGGGCGTGCCGCGACGCGGTCTGGCAGTACCCGGGCAGATCGGATTCCTGAATCTCACCGACCGGCCGACGCCGTACCGCGTACACCAGCGCCTCACGCAGTTGGGTGATGTTACGCGGCCAGGAGTACCGCGCGATCAGCCGTTGCGCCTCGGGGCTGAGTCGGACTTTGCGCGCCGGCGCGATCCCGCGCAACAGCGCCGTAGTCAGCACCACGAGATCATCGGTGCGACACCGCAGTGGCGGAACCTGGATCGACACCTCGAAATGGTGTAAAAGCTGCCCGAACGGCAGATCCGTCGTGAGCGCGGAATCGCACCCTGTGGCCACCACCCAGGACGGACCCTCCAGATCGGTGATCGCGCTCAGGTACGACTCGAGGCGTTCCACGGCGGCGGTGCTCGCCTGATCGATATCGCGGACGATGTGCAGCGTCGGTTCGTCCAGGCTGGTCAGCAGTGAGTCGAGATCACGGGCCGGGGTGTCCAATGCAAGCTGGGAGGCATCGACTGAAATGGCCCGGCCCCCGGGATGCACCGCATGGAACAGCTCGGCCACCAGGGTGAACTTGCCCGCCCCGGGCTCCCCGACGACCAACGCGGGCCGACGCTGTTCCAGCGCACGGTGCAGGTCTGTGCACGCCCGCACCCAGGCCGGTGACGTGCCCCCGGCCATCGAATCCCTCGACCGTGACAGACCACCGACGATCTGCGAGGTCTGCGGCGTGGCGACGGCCACCTCCGGCAACAGCTGCTCATTGAAATCGGCGGGTGACCCCGGGCTGTGCGCCGTGACGACATCGGCGACCACGACCATTCCCGCGATCTGTGCGCCGGTCACGATCCGAGTGCCGCGAATCCTGACCAGTCGCTCCCCCGGCAGCGTCACGGTGTCACTGACCCGGCCTTTGCCGGCCATCAGGAACATCGCGTGCTCACGCAGGACACGTTGTTCATCGGCGTCGAACATCTGTTCTGCCGCCGGGTTGGCCATGAACACCGAATCGCCGAAGCCGAACACCGCCTGCCGTGGGGACCTGGTGGTCACCTTCAGGTAGGTGTCGAAAATCGCGCGCTGTGCTTGACCGCGATCCAACAGCAGGTTCTGGGCGATGTCCTTGGCGGCGCTCTTGACCAGCGTATGCATCAGCGGGCTCCAGGACGACGACAACGTCGAGATGTCGAGCACGCCCTCCAGCCGTCCGGTCATCGGATCGATCACCGGCGCCCCAGTGCACGCGAAGAGGTGCAGGTTCTCGCTGAAGTGTTCCGGGCCGACCACGCTGATCGGTTGGCCCGCCTCGAACACCGTGCCGATGCCATTGGTGCCCATCGTCGACTCCGCATAACTGAAGCCCGGTGCCAAATGCACCCGGTCCAGCAGCCGCGCCACCGCTGCCGAGCTGTCTATGCGTTCGACCACGCGCGCCTTCTTGTCGGTCAACGCGATCACCAACGGCATGTCCGCGGTCTCGATCTCCAACTGTTGCAGTACCGGACGCGCGCAACGCACCAACAGCGACGCGGTGTCGATCTCATCGGTGAACTGCGCATTCGGGTGCGAGGAATCCACCCCCGCTGCCTGGCTGCGTTCCCATGACGCGGCGACGACCTCGGAGACCCCGGCGGTGCCGTTACCGCCGTACTCCAGGAAATCCGCGCGTGCAGCAGCCGTCCGCAGCAGGCGTGCGGAGCTGTTGGGCATATGCCACCTCCCGATTCGCTGAACCAATTGTGGATGAGACCCACACCACAGCCAATACCGCCGGTGTCCGAACTTGGGACACATCGAGTGGTGAGACACAGGCCACGCTGGTCCCAGCGGTGTGGCGCACAGCACAAAGCCGCTCCATCAACGCATTCATATGCGAAGTCCACGAACGGAGTGCCATGGGGACCCTGATCAACATCGACAACGGTGGAACGCTCACCGACATCTGCGTCTGGGACGGCGATGCCTTCACCTTCACCAAGACGCTGACGACACCACACGATCTGTCGGAGTGCCTGTTCAGCGGGATCGAGAAGGCGTCAGCCGCGCTGTACGGCGACGCGGACACCACCCGCCTGCTGCACGCGACCGAGCACATCCGCTACTCCACCACCCAGGGCACCAACGCCCTGGTCCAGCGGCGCGGCCCAATGATCGGGATCCTCACCAGCATCGAGAACCTGGAGTCCCGGCTGCGCAGCGATGCCGCGCAGGAGAAGTTGTTCGACGGCCTGGTGGCCGATCGCTGTCTCACCATCGACCCGCAATCCGACGATCTCGAGTTCGACGCGGTGCAGAAGGTGAATCGACTGACCACACTGGGGGCTTCCCGTGTGGTCATCGCCGCACCGTCGGCCGAGGAAGAACGCCGGTTGCGGCATGTCCTCTTGCGCAAGTTCCCGCGGCACCTGCTCGGGTCGGTTCCGATGCTCTACAGCTGGGAGCTGGCCGGCGACCGCGACGACACACGCCGCGTGTGGTCATGTGTGGTCAACGCCTTCCTGCATCCGACGATGGAACGCTTCCTCTACGCGGCGGAGGGGCGCCTGCAGGACTACCGGGTGGTCAATCCGCTCCTGGTGTACCGCAACGACGGCGCGTCCTCACGAGTCGCGAAATCGGTTGCACTCAAAACGTATTCATCCGGGCCGCGAGGCGGCTTGGAAGGAACGGCGGCACTGGCAAAGGTGTACGGCCTGTCGCACGCGTTGATGATGGACATCGGCGGCACGACGACCGATGTGGGTGTGGTGGAGAACGGGTCGGTCGCAGTGGCCGATCGGGGATCGATCGAGGGCGTACAGATCTCCTACCCGATGAGTGATGTGACCTCCGCCGGAGTCGGCGGCTCCTCGGTCATCCAGCTTGTCGGCGGCGAGATCGCGGTCGGACCGCAATCGGTCGGCGCCGCACCGGGTCCCGCCTGCTTCGGATTCGGCGGCAAGCAGGCCACCATCACCGATGTCAACCTGCTCCTGGGTGTCCTGGACGCCGACACCTACCTGGACGGCACCTTCACACTCGACGCGTCACGGTCGCGCGCGGTGATCACCGAGACGATCGCCGAACCCCTGGGAATCTCCCTGGAGGAGGCGCTGGTGCGGATGGAACACGCCTACTTCCAGGCCTTGTCGGCATCATTTGCCCGACTGGTCACCGAGCAGACCACATTGCTGGCCTTCGGCGGTGCCGGGCCCATGAGCGCCACCGGCGCGGCTTCCCTGGCCGGCGTCGGGCAGGTGCTCGTGCCGCGCACCGCGGCGGTGTTCTCGGCCTTCGGCATCTCCTTCTCCGACATCGGCAAGACCTACGAGGTCCTGATCGAGGAACCGAGCACCGATGCCGCCCTGGCCATCCATGACTCCCTGCTGGCCAGGGCGGAACGAGACATGTTCCAGGAGGGCTACGACCTCGGAGACTGCCAGACCTCGTGGCAGCTGCTGGTGGAGAACCTCGACGACACCAGCGTCTCCCAGTTGCCCTACTCCCCCGGCGACGAGGTCGACTACCCCGGCGCGGCGGTGACCCTGCAGCTGAGTGCCGCTGCCGCCCTGCCGCATCCGGAACTGGACGCCGACACCGAGATGACGCCCCGGCCGGCCGAGGTGCACGGCACGCGGTCGGTGCGATCCACCACGGATCGGGTCGACGAGGTGCCGGTACATGTGCTCGACCGATTGACACCCGGCGACACCGGTCACGGCCCGGCGATCGTCGAAGGACCATTCTTCACCGCCCGGGTGCTGCCCGGCTGGTCGTTCCGGGTCACCTCCGCGGGTGACCTCATGCTCACCGCCGACAACTGATTCGAAACCAACTCAGAGAAGGGAGGATTCGCATGCGAGTCCCCATGACCGAATACCTCGTGATCGACCTGGACACCGAACGATGGGTCTGCCGAGTGTGCGCCCACGACATCGGCTCGGCACACGAGAACTACAAGCCGGGAACGCTGGTGTACGACCGCGATCCGCGTGAGATCCACCAACCGATCATCGATCCGGATCGCTACGAGTACACCTTCAGTCCCGACCCCACCTACTGCCGCATCCTGGAGTACTACTGCCCCGGGTGCGGAACGCAGATCGAGTGCGAGTACCTGCCGCCGGGGCACCCACCGGCCGTGGACATCCTGATCGACATCCCCGCTCTGCGCGCGCAATGGGCACAGCGCGGCATCGACGCCGAGACCGTGCACAACTACGGCCCCGGCGAGGACGCACAGAAATACACCGCGGCACTCAAAGCCGCCGGCCACACCCACTGACCCGAGAATCAGGAGAACCACTGGCATGAAACGGATATCGGTCGATATCGGTGGCACCTTCACCGACTGCTTCTTCGTCTGGGACGACATCTATGTCGACGCCAAGGCACTGACGACCCACCACAATCTGGCCATCGGATTCAACGACGCCCTCGACCTGGCGTGCAAACGCGCAGGTCTGGACCGCTCCACGGTGCTCTCGGAGGTCGATTCGGTGCGCTACGCCACCACCTTGGGCACCAACGCACTCATCGAGCGCAATGGCCCCAAGGTCGCCGCGATCGTGACGCACGGTTTCGAGGACACCATCCCGCTGTCCCGCGGCCGCGGTTACGGCGAGGGCCTGGACTACGCCATGCAGCAGAACCTGCCCGCCGCCGAGCGGCCGGAACCGTTGGTGCCGCGCGCGATGATCCGATCTGTCAAGGAACGGATCAACTCGGCGGGCAAAGTCGTGGCCCGACTGGATCCCGACGATGTCCGGGCGATGGTTCGCGAACTCGTCGACGCCGGTGCCGAGGCAATCGTGGTGTCGCTGGTCAACGCCACCGAGAACCCCGAACACGAACTCGCGATCCAGGAGATCATCCTCGACGAGTTCCCGCCCCACGAGCTGGGCGCCATCCCGGTGCTCCTGGGCCATCAGGTGTCGGGCCGTAAGGGCGAATACGTGCGCGCCACCTCGACGATCATCGACGGCTATCTGCACGAGATCATGTTCCACGCGCTGGCCCAGTTGTCGAACAACCTGCGCGACTTCGGCTACGACAAGCCGATGTTGGTGATCCACAACTCCGGCGGCATGGCCCAGATGAACTCCACCGACGCGCTGCAGACCATCCACTCCGGCCCGATCGCCGGGGTGGGTGCCGCCGAGCACCTGTCCGACGAGACCGGCCTCGGACACGTCATCGCCACCGACATGGGAGGTACGTCGTTCGATATCGGGCTGGTTCCCGAGGGCGGGGTCAAGCATTACGACTTCCTGCCCACGATTGACCGGTGGCTGGTGTCGGTACCGATGGTGCACTTGGACACCCTCGGCGCAGGCGGAGGCTCGATCGCCAGCTACGACCGCATCCACAACTCGGTCAAGATCGGACCGAAGTCCGCGGGCTCGAATCCCGGCCCGGCCTGTTACGACCGCGGCGGACTCAAGCCGACGGTGACCGATGCCGATCTGGTGCTGGGCTACCTCGACCCCGACAACTACGCCAACGGCTACATCAAGCTCAACCCCAAGCGGTCGCTGTTCACCATCGAAGAAGAGCTCAGCGACCACCTGGACATGGACCCCATCGACGTGGCGCGCGTGATCAAGGACGGCGTCGACGAGCAGATGGCCATCGGCATCGGCAAGGAGCTGCGGGTGCGTGGCTACCTTCCGGAGGACTTCACGATGTTGGCATACGGCGGAAACGGGCCCCTGCACGCGTGCGGTGTCGCCCGGCATGCCGGGATCAAACGAGTTCTGGCACCGCCCTTCTCGTCGGTCTTCTCGGCCTGCGGTGCAGGAAACATGAAGCAGCTGCATTTCCACGAACGCGGCGTGCACATCACGCTGTACAACGCCACCACCCGGGCGCTCTACGCCGATTACGACGAGTTCAACGCGATCGTCGAAGAGCTCGAGGCACGCGGTCGGGAGGACCTGGTGCGCCAGGGGTTCGCCGCGGACGATGTGCGGTACCGCCTCGAGCTGGACATGCGCTACGGCAACCAGCTGCTGACCCAGGCGGTGGCACTTGCCGAGCTGCACCGGATCTCCGGGGTCGGCGACGTGCTCGAAATCATCAAGACCTTCGGTGACGTGTACAGCCATCGATTCGGGGCTTCATCAGCGGCTCCGGAGGCCGGAATCCGTTGCAGCACCGTGCGAGTGGCCTCCTATGTCGACGGTGACGTGGTGAACTTCGAGTCGTTGGAGCCCGGTGGGCAGCGCAGCGCACCGGAACCCGTCGGCCGTCGCAGCGCACACTTCATCGGCATCGACAAGCCGGTCGACACCCCGGTGTTCGACGAGAGCGCACTGGCTCCAGACAAGGTGATCGCCGGCCCGGCGATCGTCACCACAGAGAACACCACTTTCCTCGTTGAACCCGGTTGGCGACTGGAGCCCACGGCTCAAGGCGCTGTCTGGTTCCTGCAGGACGAACACTCACACTAAGGACGAACAAAGATGACAACAGTCAACGACCGCCCGGCCGGGCAGCTCACCGAGCAGGAACAGCAGTGGGTGGACCGGTTCATGGACGAGACCACGCTGTTCCTGGGACCCGATCCAGAGATCATGCGCAGCCACCAGATTTCGGAACGCTCGCCGCACGAAGACGCGGCGATCGCCGTCGGGGTGGACCGGCTTCAGGTCGAACGCATCCGCAAGCGCATCGCCGGGGCGCTCGACGAGGGCTATGAGATGTGCGAGGCCCAGGGCGCCGCACCCGGGGCGAAGTGGGGCGACCTCACCACCGCCATCTACACCGCCGCCGGCGATGTCTCCTACCTGTCCTGCCATGGTGTCATCGCGTTCAGCGCGATCCTGCACCATCCGATCAGGTACATCATGAAGTACTGGAAGGACGAGCCGACCGTCGGCGTGCACGCCGGGGACGGATTCATCCACAACGACGCCCGCTACGGCAACGTGCACAACACCGACCAGTCGATGATCATGCCGATCATCCGCAACGACGAGATCATCGCGTGGGTGGCCGCCACCATCCACGAGGGTGAGAACGGTGCCTGTGAGCCCGGTGGCATGCCCTCGGGATCGGAGACCGCCTTCGACGACGGGCTGCGGATGAGTCCGTTCAAGATCGTCGAACGCGGCGAACTGCGTCGTGACCTGCTGACCTTCCTGCAGCACTCGGTGCGCGATCCGAAGCTGCAGCTCGCCGATCTGAAGGTCAAGATCACCGCGGTCCGCAAGATCATGGAGCGCATCGACAAGGTCATCGATGAAGTCGGGATCGACACGTTCGTGGCCGCACTGCGAACCACCGTGGAGGACGTCGATGCCGAGGTCCGCCGCCGGATCAGTGAATTGCCGGACGGCACCTATCGTTTCGACCAGTTCATGGACAGCACTCTCAAAGAGAACATCCTGATCAAGTTCGCCTGCAAGATCACCGTCAAGGGCGACACGATGACCGTCGACCTGCGCGGGACCGGACCGGAGATCCTCAACCGAGCCATCAACTCGCCTCTGTGCAGCGTGAAATCGATGATGATGCAGGCGATCCTGGCCTTCTGGTGGCCCGATCTGCCGCGCTGCACCGCGGCGATGAGCTGTATCGAGATCATCTCCGACGAGGGCACCTGGGCCGACGCCTCCTACGATGCGCCCATGGGGCAGTCGCTTCAGGCCTCCTTCCGCGGATTCTCGTGCATGCAGGCGCTCTACAGCCGGATGTCGTTCTCCACTCCGAACAAGTACAGCAATGTGGTGGCCAACTGGTTCAACCAGATCAACACCTTCCTGTGGGGTGGAGTCACCCAGCACGGCGACATGGTCGGCAACCTGTGTGCAGACCTGAACGGAATGCCCGGTGGCGCAAAACCGTTCCGCGACGGCGAGGACGCCATCTCACCGTTGTTCTGCGCCATGGCCGATACCGCCGAGCAGGAGGTGATGGAGGAGGAAGTTCCGTTCATGCAGCTCGTGGCCAAGCGGCTGGTCCGTGACAACATGGGCTTCGGGAAGTTCACCGGCGGAATGGGTTACGAGATGATCGTGGCCGCGGAGGGCACACCGCAATGGGGCTTCATGACCGTGACCTCGGGTGCGAAGTTCTCATCGATCTATGGCATGTACGGCGGATACGGATGTGGCACGTACCCCCTCGCGATGGTCAAGGGAACCAACGTCTACGAGCACTTCCGGAACGACAACAAGAAGTTCGACCTGTCGATCGAAAAGGTCATGAACGAGCGCCCGTTCCCGGACGGCCGCTACTCCACCTCGCACATGGGCCTGCAGTTCGATCTCGCCAAGGACGGCGAGCTCTACATGATCAGCCAGGGCGCCGGCGGCGGATACGGAGACCCGCTGGAGCGCGATCCGGAATCGGTGGTGCGTGACGCCGAACTCGGCCGGATCAGCCAACGGGTCGCCGAGGACATCTTCGCGGTGCGATACGACCCCGCCACGTTCCGCCTCGACAACGAGGCGACCGCGGCGGCCCGCACCGCGGCCCGCGCCGACCGCCTGCAACGGGGCAAGCCCTTCGCCGAGTTCTGCGAACAGTTCGTCACTCCCGAACCGCCGAAGGACCTCCCCTACTACGGGTCATGGGGCACCTGGACGCCCGAACAACGGGATATCACCGCGACCGTGTACACGATCGACGGCCCCGAACGCGTATGTGCGCCCTTGGAGGAGCTTCCGATCGTCATGGTCCCGGACCGCCGCGAGGTCAAGATCGGCAAGCTCGAGGCCCGCATCGCCGAGCTCGAGGCCAAGTACGGCGAGAAGGTCACCCGGCTCACCTGAAATCGGTGGCGGCCCCGGTCGTCCCCCGGGGCCGCCACCACCCCTCTCGAAAGGCACATCCATGAGCGCGACAACTCCGACACCGGCCGGCCCCAGCGGACGCAACAGCGTGCTGCTGATCGACGACGCCGCATACTCCACCTCGGTGATCCGTCAGGGTGCGCCCATTCCCTGGACCGACACCACACTCACGGCGGGACACTTCGGCCAGGTGACGGCACTGCTGAATCCCGATGCGCTGTGGATCGACATCGACAGAGTGCTGACCGCCCATACCGATTCACGCCCTGATCTGGTCGCGGCGATGGGTGCCAGGACCCGCATCGGCTATCCACTGCGCACCCTGCTGACCGATGCCGCTGTGCTCGATTCTGCGCGTGAGGTGTTGGCAACCGCCGCGACCACCACCCGACGCCAACTTCTCCTGCACCTGCCTTCGCCCGCCCGCTGGCTCGCCGGCGCGCACGCGATCGCCGGAAACCCGCTCGACGAGATAGACCCCGACCGCGCCGACAACGCCTCGATGTATGTCGCCGAATGGCTCGGCCAGCTGGGATCGCTGCCCGTGTCGCTGGTGCTGCTCGACAGCAGAGGCTCCACGCTGAAGGAGTCGCTGACCGATTACACGGCGGTGACCAATGTGACGGCGCATTTCGGCTGGCCGACCGCGATGTGGGGTGACAGTGAGATCAGCAGTGCCCCTGGCGATCCCATCATCGGACTGATCGAAAGCGCGTTCTGGACCGACCACGATGCTGCGACGCCCATTCCCGGGACCGACATGCTGGTCACATCGATCCCGGCCACCGCATCCCCGGAACGCGTCTTGGAGCAACTGGCCAGACTCCGCTGAACACCAAATTCGAACGATCGAGATCCGAACCACGATCAGTGATGGCGCAGGCGCAACGACAACCGGTGCGCCTGCTCCAACAGCAGCTGCCCCAGGACGGGCCGCCGGTCGGCACGAAAGCGCGTCTCGACACCCGTCACGCTCAACGCCCACGCCGGTTGACCGTAACGGTCGAAGACCGCGGCACCGATCCCCCAGCTGCCCTCCACCAACAGCGCCGGGTTGACCGCGTATCCGGTGGATCGGGTCACGGCCATCCTCTCCCGGATCTTCGATTCGGAATGCTCATCCCCCCAACGGGTTTGCGGCGACTGACGCGCGAAGAACTCGTCGACCTCTCGTTCCGGCAGGTGGCTGAGGATGGCCAGCCCAGCGGATGCGACACCGAGCGGGAACCTCACACCGACATGCAGGACGTGCGAGCGCAGCGGGAAACTGCCCTCCTGGGCATAGACGCAGACCGTCTCATCACCGCGGCGTGCCGACAGGAACGCACTTTCTCCGGACTCCTGGGCCAACGCCGCGACCATGTCGCGGGCCTGGTCGACGATGTCGTACCGGTTGGCCGCCGCGGCGCCGAGCAGGTACAGCTCGGGCCCGAGAGTCCACCTGCCGGTCTTGCGATCACGATCGACCAGTCCCTGCTCGCTCAGCGCCGTCAACAGGCGATGCGCCGTGGGGCGGGCGAGTCCGACGGCCGATGCCAGCTCAGTGGTGGAGGCACCCGTCGGCTCTGCGGCGCTGACCGCCCGCAGGAGCACGCCGGCCCGGGCGATCACTCCGGGCCCGCTCATCGAATCTGTCACGCACCGAGCCTAGGCGTTCACTGAATGAACGTCGAGCCCAGAGTTGATCACCATCCGAGCAGATATACCCCACCGGCTCGCCACGACTTCCGCTATGAATTCCCGTCATCCACACTTGGCGACGTCAGTTTGATCGTTTGAATAATGAACGAAGGTGATGATCACGTGTCTTCGAAGGTGTACTCCACCCCGGCGGAGGCCGTCGGCGACATCAGCGACGGCGCCCGCATAGCGGTCGGCGGGTTCGGGCTGTGCGGCATACCGGACGCGCTCATCCGGGCCATCGCCGACAGCACGACAACCGATCTGGAGGTGTACTCCAACAACTGTGGTGTCGACGATCACGGCCTCGGTATCCTGTTGGCGCTCGGGCGCATTCGGCGCGTCACCGCGTCCTATGTCGGCGAGAACAAGGAATTCGCCAGGCAGTACCTGGCCGGTGAGCTCGAAGTGGAACTGACCCCGCAAGGCACCCTGGCCGAACGGCTTCGCGCCGGAGGGTCGGGAATTCCGGCGTTCTACACCCCGGCGGGTGTGGCAACCCCGGTGTCTGACGGTGGAATTCCGTGGCGGTATGCCCCCGACGGATCGGTGCTCATCGCCTCGCCGCCGAAGGAGACCAGGGTCTTCGACGGGAAACGCTACGTGCTGGAGGAATCTATTCGCGCCGACTTCGCACTCGTCCACGCCAAGGTCGGGGACACCGCGGGAAACCTGGTGTTCGACAAGACCGCCATGAACTTCAACCCATTGGCGGCGATGGCCGGCAAGGTGACCATCGCCCAAGTCGAATCCTTGGTCGAGGCAGGCGACATCGATCCCAACAACGTCCACCTGCCCGGCGTGTTCGTGCAACGGATCGTGCACACCGGCCCCCAGGACAAACGCATCGAAAAGCGCACTGTGCGCACCGAGGAGGCCCACCGATGACCGCCACTCTGGCCGGCTGGTCGCGTGACCAGATGGCAGCTCGCGCAGCCCGCGAGATGATCGACGGCCAATACGTCAACCTGGGGATCGGTCTACCCACCCTCATCCCCGACCACCTCGACCCCGGCGTCCACGTCACCCTGCATTCGGAGAACGGGATCCTGGGCACCGGCCCCTACCCCACCGAGGATGGAGTCGACGCGGACCTGATCAATGCGGGTAAGGAGACCGTCACCGTCACCTCGGGCGCGGCCTTCTTCGATTCGGCGGCGTCGTTCGGGATGATCCGAGGCGGCCATATCGACACCGCGGTACTGGGTGCCATGCAGGTCTCCAGGTGGGGGGATCTGGCCAACTGGATGATTCCCGGCAAGATGGTCAAGGGCATGGGCGGTGCCATGGACCTGGTACACGGTGCCGACCGGGTGATCGTGCTGATGGAGCACACCGACAGATCGGGACAACCCAAGATCGTGAACTCGTGCACCCTGCCCCTGACGGGTGCCCGGGTGGTCGACCGCATCATCACCAACCTGGCCGTCCTGGACATCACCACTCATGGCACCCTGGCGGTGCGCGAGCTGGCACCCGGGATCGAGTTCGCCGATGTGGTCGCCGCCACCGACGCTCCGCTGGACCTGTCATGACGGACAGCACCTCGGTGCTCGTCGCAGGAGCCCGCACGCCGATCGGACGATTCATGGGCTCGTTGGCCTCGATGAGCGCAGCCGAGCTGGGCGGAGCAGCCATAGCCGGGGCCCTCGCGAGGGCCGGAATCACCGGCGCGCAGGTTCAATACGTGATCATGGGACAGGTGCTGACCGCGGGTGCGGGCCAGCTTCCGGCCCGCCAGGCCGCGGCAGCCGGTGGTATCCCCATGACCGTGCCCGCCCTGACCGTCAACAAAGTCTGCCTCTCCGGAATCGACTCGATCATATTGGCGGATCAGATGATTCGTTCCGGAAGTGCGGAGGTCGTGGTCGCCGGCGGCCAGGAATCGATGAGTCAGGCACCGCATCTGCTGCCGAATTCCCGTGCCGGCTACAAATACGGTGATGTCGCGGTCACCGACCATCTCGCCTTCGACGGCCTGCGTGACGTCTTCACCGACGAAGCGATGGGAGCGCTGACCGAGGACGCCAACGATCTCGACCGCGCTGCGCAGGATGCGTTTGCGGCGCGCTCCCACACCCGTGGTGCACACGCCTGGAGTGCCGGGCTTTTCGCCGACGAGGTGGTGCCGGTGCATGTCCCCCGGGGCCGCGGTGAACCCGCTGTGTTCACCCACGACGAGAGCATCCGGGCCGACACCACAATCGAGTCGCTGGCTCGCCTACGCCCCGCCTTTCGGCCCGACGGCACCATCACGGCCGGCAACGCATCTCCGATCAACGACGGCGCCGCCGCCGTCGTCGTGATGAGCCGCCGCAGGGCCGAGGAACTCGGTGTGGAATGGATCGCCGAGATCGGTGCCCACGGCATGGTCGCCGGACCCGATTCCACTCTGCAGTTGCAGCCCGCCAATGCCATCGCCGCGGCGTGCGCCCTCAGCGGGCTCGAGCCCGCGGCACTGGATCTGGTCGAGATCAATGAGGCCTTCGCTGCGGTCGGCATCGCGTCCGCCGCAGCTCTCAAGCTCGACGAGGACCGGGTCAACGTCAACGGCGGTGCGATCGCGCTCGGGCACCCGCTGGGGATGTCTGGGACACGCATAGCCCTGCATCTGGCGCTCGAACTGCGCCGCCGCGGCGGTGGCATCGGTGCCGCCGCATTGTGCGGTGGAGGTGGTCAAGGTACCGCGCTGGTGCTGCACTGCCGCGCGTGATCGCCGGCCCACTCGATGATCTGGCGGGCGATGGTGGCGTGCTGGCCTAATCGTGGCCTCGGCGGGCGGCGTCATCGATGAGGGCGAGCAGGCTCTCGGTGAGTTCCTCGGCCGTGGTCTGCCACTTGTCGGTGTGCAGAAGTCCACTCATTTCCAGGCCCACGGCACCATGTACACCAGTCAGGAGCATGGCGGCGTAGCGCTCAGCGTCCTCATGGTCGGCAATGCCGACGACGATGCCGCGGAACTCATCACACATGCGTTGCGCGGCCAGAGGCACTGTGGACGGATCCCCCTCGGGCGGCCGGAACATCAGGCGGTACAGGTGAGGCTGTTGTCGACCGACGGTGACGACCGCAGTCAGCGCCTTGCGCACCTTCTCGAGGGGCGAAAGCCCGGGATCGGCGTTCAACTCACGCATCTCATCTTCGAGACGGCACCAGCCGTCGGCGGCCACCGCGGTGAGCAGACCTTCCTTGTCGGCGAAGTGCCGATACGGGGCGCCCCGACTCACCCCCGCGCGGGCACCGACCTCGCGCAACGTAACGGCATCGAGGCCCCCGCTGTCCAGCAGCTGAGCGGCCTGGTCGATCAGGGCGCGGCGAGTGGCGGCAGCCGATTCCTTGCGGTTCATAGCCCGGCCAGTTTAGTTGACAACGTCAACTGATGCCGTAAGGTCGAAAGATGACATCGTCAACTGAAAATGAGTTGGTCGTGATCACCGGCGCCTCAACCGGCATCGGCGCCGCCACTGCGCGAGAGATGGCCGAGCGAGGGTTTCATGTGCTCGCCGGGGTCCGGCGGGAACGCGACGCCGACGTCATCCGAAGGACGAATGTCGAACCTCTGATTCTCGACATCACCCACCCTGAGCACATTCGCGCGCTCGCCGAGAGGGTGCGCGATGACCCGCGGGGTCGGTCCCTTCGGGCGGTGGTGAACAACGCCGCCGTCCAGGCCAACGTTCCGGTCGAAGCCTTCGCTGTCGACCAGTGGCGAGACATGTTCGACGTCAACCTCTTCGGCCACGTCGCGATGATCCAAGCCCTGCTGCCGTCGCTGATCGACAGCGGTGGGCGCGTGGTCAACATCAGCTCGGTGGGAGGAAGGATCGCGATGGCCGCCTACGGTCCGTACGCCGCCACAAAGTTCGCGCTGGAAGCCGTGAGCGATGCTCTGCGCCGCGAGGTCGCCCCCCATGGGGTCCAGGTGGTCGTGATCGAACCTGGCGCCGTGCGCACCGAGATGCTCGGCAGAGCCATCGCCAGCGCCCACGATCCGCTCGCGGCAATGACGTCCGAGCAGCGTCGCCGATACGGCGCGCTGGTTCAGGCGGTGAATGCTCAAGCCGAAGCGTCAACCAAGTCTGGCCTACCCGCCGAGGCCGCGGCGGCGGTGATCGCCAAAGCGATCACCGCCCGTAAGCCACGCACGCGGTACACCGTCGGCCGCGAAGCCGCGCTGCTCTCGGCGACACGACTGCTGCCCGACCGACTCCTCGACCGCATCTTCGCTGCCGCTCTGCGACCGCATCTACCGAAAGACGGACACAAGCGGCCCGACTCCGCGAATGCCCACCGCTGAGAAGACTGCACCATCGCGTCCGCTCCCCTGTCGAACCGTTCAGCCGTCAGGCGATGGGGTGCAGCGAGTCGAGTGCCTGCCGGTGGAGGCCTGCGGCGTCGCCCATGGCGGCCTGGATGGTCCGGTAGTACTGCGTCCCGATCCCCCGATTGCGCTTGAGCAGTTGCGGATTCTGCGCCAGGGTCGCCGCCTGCACATGGTCGCCGGTGATGCCGTGCTTGCGGTACGCCTCGAGGAACCGGGCGATGAAACGGGTGATCGCAGAGTTCGGATCCTGACGTTCGGCGACGGTGCCGAAGCTGGCCTTCTCCTGGAACAGTCCGATGACCTCGTCGGCGGCAGTCCCGCGACCTCCGTAGGCCTGCACCCCGCCCGACACCGCCGGACGGAAGCTGGACTCGATCTTGGCGGTGGCGATGACAGTGATGATCTGGTCGTCGTTCAACCCCGCGTGCCGGCCGTGGCTGACGATGGCCTTCACGATGTCGTGGGCGCTGGAGTCCTTGGTCACAACGACCGGTGGGCGGACCGCGACCACCGGTGCGGCGGCGACGACCGCCGGCTTCTCATCCGCGACGGCGTCGGGTGTCATGTCCGCGGCGTCGGCCGAACGGTGCTCCACGGCGACCTCCGCATGCCGGTGCGTCGGCGACAAGAGCACCGACGTGCCGCCGACACCGGAGACCACGAGAAGGGTCGCGACGAATGTTGTCGCGTGCCTGTGGCGACGGAACATCTTCATGGGGCGGCCGGTTTTCGGCATGGTCCTGCTCACTTCTCTGCATGTTGAATATGCGGGGCCGGGTCGGACACGGCCCCTCCCCTCGGTGGCGAACGAAGGCAGCGGGCAACTGCCGACATTTGGGCAGCCGCGAGCACGGCGTAGCCAGGCCGGGAGGTTTGCTGTATGTGTCAGGGTGCAGACGACCTCACGTCGATCCGACGCTGACATATTGTGCGTGTGGCGACCGACTCATCTGTTGCCACACTGTGATTTCGGCCATTGAACTGGCCATAACCCGAGTCATGGGGGTTGTTAGCACTGTATGCGATTCTCCGCGATGGGCAAAATCCAGTGGTCTACACGGCGGGCGGCACTTCGTCGCGACCTCGATCTGCGCCGTCAAAGAATTAGCTGACAAACGGTGGTCGGAGGCGGGGCAGAATTCTGGACGTTCCGGCCGCGGTGGTCGCCCACGTCGCCCGCCACCTCGGGTTGTTGGCCGGTCGGACGGCGTACCGCCGCTTCCCCATCGCCGACACACTGCTCAGCGCAAGCGCTGTGTGTGAGGCGGACGGGTTCGTCCACCAGAGGTTGATATACCAACGTTCACCTCCGTGCGTGAGGTACCAGCGATGTCCGGGTTGGCATGAAAGGCGCACTGCCACAAACACTTCTGAGTCACGCGCCACTGCAGTAGGCCGTGGCCGGCAGCGGCCAGCGGCATCATGACCTTGCGGCACTCGTAGCGCGTTCGGGTGCGCCGTGGAGAAGCACAGATCGCGCGCTGAGGTTATGTAGTGCCCCTGTCTGTGTGCAGGCCTGTCCGCGGCGAGTACCGTTCGTCGTCGCCCGCCAACTCGAACACGGGTTGTCACCTGAACTGGCGGTTCGACAGTCGCGGCCCGACTACCCCGCACGCCTCACCAGGGTGGACACTATGGCGTGGCCCTTTCTGCAACGGTGTTCAAAGTCGAACTCGGCGTCTCCGATGTCGATCACGGGTACTACGCTGACCACGCACTGACAGTGGCCCGTCATCCCAGCGAGACCGATGAGCGGATGGTGGTGCGGTTGTTGGCGTTTGGGCTGCGTGCACACCGGCTCAGCGACGTCGACGGCGAGCTGACGTTCGGGGCGGGCCTGTCCACCCCCGGCGTACCGGACGTGGCGCTCGCGGACTACACGGGCCGGATCCTGGAGTGGATCATCGTTGGCCAGCCCGATGAACGGGCCTTGGGCAAGGCGGTCAGCCAGGCCGACCAGGTACTGCTGTTCCCCTTCGCCGCCGGCGTGCCCACCTGGTGGCGCACCGTGGGACCCAAAGTGGCGAGGCTGCCGAATCTGTCCGTCGTGCAGATCCCGCATGCGCCGGTGCAGCAACTGGCCCAGACTGTCGATCGGCGGGTCTCGGCACAGGTCATGGTGATGGAAGGTCAGGTGACGATGACGGTGGGCGGTGTCGACGCCACCTTCACCCCCGAGCCATTGGAATAGACGTCAGAGCCCGAGGCGGTTGATTCCGCCAGCCGCCCAAGACTTTTCCGTGCGCAGCCGCAGACCGGCAGCCGCGTCCTGTCCGACGGCAAGATGGATCCGTTCGCATCGTAGGCTCACCGCATGCACAACGTGACTCTGGCCAGCGCCGCGGCAACGGCGACGCTCACTGTGGGACTTGCGGCCTATGCGGCGTTGATTCTCGCCGGCATCGCGGTGGCGATCCACGGTGCTCGACGGCACCAACGACGCCGGGCGATCGCAGCCGCGGTGATGGTCGGGGTGCTGACCCTGTGCGGGCTGGTCATCGCGATCGTCAGCAGCGTCGTGTGAACCCGCCTCTCCCCTGTCTCGGTCCACCTGATTCAGATGCATCACCCGAGCCGTCGGGTACGCCATCGTGACAGATCCGCGTCCAGCACCGCGGGATCACGTTCGGGAAACACCTCTCCGGTGATCTCCAACTGCCGGATGCGCTCGAGGTGAAATCCGCGGATGCCCTCACGCAGCCGACACCACCCCACGAACATCCACGAATCCCCGCCACGCAGCAGGCCCATCGCCTCCACCTCACGGCTGGTGTGGGTTTCGCCGTCCTCGGAGGTGTAGTCCAACCGCAGGACACGGCGCGCGGCGATCGCCTCCGGAATCAGCGAGACCGCCGCTTCCGACGGCGAGTCGGCGTCGATGACGAACATCGACGCCAACGCCTCATCGACCGGCGCCAGCTGATCCTCGCGGCTGATCGCGAGAATCTTCGCCCGCGCCCTCCGCGCGGCCGCACCATAGGGCGAGGTCTCCAGCAGACCCAGTCCCGCGAGCACCGCCAGTGACTCCGGCACTGTGAGATTCAGCGGCGGCAGGGAATGTTCCCGCAGTATCGAATACCCTCCGGACACTCCGTGCTCGGCATAGATCGGGACGCCCGCCAGCTGGAGCGACTGGATGTCCCGCTCGATCGTGCGCTTGGACACCCCGAACTCCTCGGAGAGCCGAGCTGCCGACAGCGGCCGGCGTGCTCCCCGCAGCAGATCCACCAGCGCGTACATCCGCTCGGCTCTCCTCATGAAAGGAAGTCTCCAGGCCTCAGGTTCGGTGCGGGCGCGTTCCGTTCACTGACCAGACCTCGCGGATCAGCCCGTCCTCGGTGAAGTCGAAGACATCGATCCCGCCCGCAACGACCTCCCCGGCGTGCAGGTTCCACAGCATCCGCCCGTGCGCGCCGTCCACGGACCTCGTGACCTCGATGAAGACCACATCGGGATGCCGCTCGCGGTACCGAGCCAGGAACCGAGCGAAACTGTCCGCGCCGAGCACGTCGTCGCCCGGGTTCGACCCATCCGGCTCGGAGATCAGGAAGTGAATCCGGAAGTCCTCACTGCAGATTCGACGCGCGATCGCACTGTCGGTGTTCCACATCTCCAGCCACACCGCGAGCGCCGCATCCGCGGCAGCCCCGTTCGTGTGCACCATGTTCGCGTTATCGGTCATGACACCAGCCTCAGACACGGCTGCGACAACGGTATGTCGGTGTTTGAGTGCAGAGTTTGAGGGGCACGACAGAACGCGCAGTTCGCCGCATCCGGCACCGAACCCCAACCCGATCACGGCCGCTGGCGCTCGATGTCACCGACGAATCTCGGTTCGTGCTGCACATGCCGAAGACCACTTCTATACTGCAACCGCCGGACGCTCGGACCCCCACGCGCAGATGGGAAAGCCATGCCGCACACACCGTCCTCCTCGGCGCTGCCACCACCGATCGCTCCCTATCTCGAACCCGAAGCGCAGGCGCTGGCGGATGCGACGTCTCCGCACCCGCGAATCTACGAGGTCCCGCCGGAACAGGGGCGCTCGCTCCTCGTCGAGTTGCAGACCGACCCGAGCGTCCCGCGGCCCGAGGTCGACGAGGAATGGGTCGACATCGATGCCGGCGAATGGGGCACGGTCCGTACTCGCATCATCCGGCCGCGCGGAACCAGCGGTCCACTGCCCGTGCTGATCTATATCCACGGCGCGGGATGGGTTTTCGGTGACGACGTGACCCACGACCGGCTCTTCCGCGAACTGACCGTGGGAGCGGGTGCGATCGGCGTGTTCCCGTTGTACGACCGCGCACCCGAGTACCGGTACCCCACCCAGATCGAACAGAACTACGCCGTGGGCCAGTGGATCGTGCAGAACGGTTCGGAGCACGGCATGGACGCCAGTCGCATCGCCGTCAGCGGCGATTCGGTCGGTGGGTGCATGTCCGCAGTCTTCACCCTGATGAACAAAGACCGTGGCGGCATCGACCTCAAGGCCCAGGCGCTGCTGTATCCGGTGACCAACGCCGACTTCGACACTCCCTCCTACCTTCAGTTCGCCGACGGCTACTACCTGACCCGCGAGGGCATGCAGTGGTTCTGGGACGCCTACACCTCCGACCCGGCGCAGCGCACGCAGAGGTACGCGGCGCCGCTGCAGGCGAGCATCGATGAGCTCGCGGGTCTTCCGCCGACGCTCGTCATCACCGACGAGGCCGATGTGCTGCGCGACGAGGGCGAGCTGTTCGCGAACAAGCTCAGGGAAGCCGGGAACGACGTCACCTCGGTCCGGGTTGCGGGCATGGTGCACGATTTCCTCATGCTCGACAGTCTGCGAAACACCAAGGCGGCCAACGTCGCCCGCAAGCTGACGATCGACTTCCTGCGTGACGCCTTGAGCAGCGGCTGAGCCGCGGTCGACGTCAGCTCTGGGCACTCCGACACCGGCCATCGCCTGCTAGTGGCGACCACGCGGCGGGCTGGATGTTCATGTCCCACTCGGTATCCGCATCCCCGGTGTGACGGTGATGGACTGAACACGCCACCCCGCGGGAGTGCGGGTGTAGGTGAGGTCGGCGCCGAGGTAGGCGGTGCGGGGGTCGCCGTCGCCATCGGCGGCCACCCACATGAGCCAGGTGCCGGCGGCGGTGTCTCGATCGATGGTCAGTACGGGGTTGAGGAACGCGTGCATCGCGAAGGGCAGATGGGCCGTCGCATCGGGAAGCTCCGCGGCTATGGCGGCGGCGCCGACGGTGGGTGCTGCGCCCAGGCCGTCGAACACCGCGTCGGCGGCGAAGATCTGCGCAAACGCGCCCGGATTGATGCTCTTGCCGTTGTAGCCGCGATTGACGGCGTCGGCGTAGCGCATAGTGAGATCGATGAGCGCGAGGCGGTCACCATCATCTGATCGCGGTGCACAGGGCATGGCGCAGGTGGTGAGCGCGGCAGTGAGCGCTTCGGTGCGACTGGTCGGTGGAGTGGTGGCCCGCCAGGCGACATACCCGTCGGGGCGAATCAGAGACGCTCCCCCGCCGCGTATGCCGTAGGCCGCGGTGAAGGCGGGATGAATCTCGTCGTCGGGGCCGACGCAGACGACGTCAACGCCCACGCCGAGCTCGCGTTCGACGCTGCCGGCGGCGTCGCGCCATGCGTCGGAATCGGTGACGAGTGTCCAGCCGCGACCGAAATCATCAAGGGTGGAATGGTTTTCGGTGATCCACAGGTGTGGCGCTCGAGTACCGGGCTGCCCGGCCCACTGTTCTGGTGTCTGGGCGTCCGGCAGGTCCGGATCGGCGTCGGGCAGCGCCGCGGAGCGGTAGAGCGCTCCGAGTTCCATCGCAACGTCGCCGATGATGTCGGTCTCGGGCCGGGCCGTGTCGAGGTGGGCCTTGTAGTCGGCACGGGCGAAGATCTGGCGGTGACGGAGCCAGGCGATGGGGCGTCGCTCGCTGTCGTAGGTGTCCAGCAGCGTGGGCCGGCTGATCCCGCTGTGGGCGGCGGCGAGCTTCCAGGCCAGGTTGTGCGCATCCTCGATGCCGGTGTTGGCGCCGTAACCGCCACGGTTGGGCGGCAGCTGATGGGCGGCGTCGCCGACCAGGAAGACCCGTCCGCAGCTGAAGCGTTCAGCGATGAGCGCGGACAGTTCCCATCGCCCCGTCGTGATCAGATCGATGGCGAGATCGTTGATGCCGGTGGCGCGCCGGATGACTGCCCGTTGTTCATCAGGGGTGTAGTCGCGGTCGTCGGCGAGCATCAACACCCAGCGGCCGTCCTGGTAGGTGGTCAGGAAAGCGTTGAATCCGGACTGCTCGACCTCGAACTGCACCACACCGCGGCGCAGGAACTGCTCCAACGCGGGTGCGTGGAACAGGATGCTGCGTTGCACCGACAGCAGACCCCGTCCACTGCGGGTGAGGCCCAGGTGGCGCCGGATGCCGCTGTCCGCGCCGTCAGCGGCGACCAGGTAGTCCGCTTTGACGCGGTACTCGCTGCCGTCGGAGCGCCTCTTCAGCGTGGCCGTCACGCCCTGTTCGTCGTGGTCGAACTCAACCAGTTCTGTCCCCAGACGAATGTCGGCGCCGAGTGCGACGGCACGGTCACGCAGCACCGGCTCCAATCGATCCTGCGCAATGCCGACAGCATGCTCGGGAGAGAAGTCGTCGGGATTCGAGGACGCCGCCCCCGGGGGCGACCACGGGTACTCCTGGAACCACGGTCCGGCCAGGCTGTGCACCCGCGCTCGGCGCGGCTTGGCACCCGGCGCGACGGGCGGAAGGTCCAGGTCGACGCTTCGGAACAGCTCCATCGTGCGCGTGGTGTATCCGATGGCTCGCGGGTGAATCGCACTCCCGGAATGCTTTTCCACGACGATCGTCGGAACACCGAGTGCCGCCAGGAAGACCCCCGCGCTGAGGCCGACAAGACTGCCACCGACCACCAGAACCGCGGTCGTGTCGACGGAGGTATCCGTCGTCGACGAAGAGACCATGAGGCACCCCTTTCCATATCTTTAGTCGCTTAATATTTATAGTGAGTTACGATATAGGCGAGGGTGGGCTTTCGCTAGGGTGACGGTGATGACAGAGACGCTCGGCAGACGAGAACGCAAGAATGCGGCGACGCGGCGTGCGCTCGCAGAGGCCGCCGAACGTCTCTTCCTGGCCAACGGTTACGACGCGGTGACGGTCAAAGACATCGCCGACGCGGCGGATGTCTCAGTGCCGACGTTGTTCAACCACGTCCCCGACGGCAAGCCGGCCGTGTTGTTCGACGACGGCGTCGAGCGGCGCGAACGCCTGCTCGCCGCGCTCAACGACCGGCCGGACGGCGTGTCGGCCATGGCGGCGCTGCGCGCGTTCATGGCCGGGCGCGGCCCGTTCAAGTCACGCCCGTCTCCCGAATTCCGCCGCCGTACCGAGCTGATCATGGGCACACCAGCACTGCGGGAGTACTCGCGAAAACTCTGGATCCGGTGTGAGGAGCCGCTCGCCGAGGCGATCGCGGCCGAACTGGGCCGTCCGGCCCACGACGTCACAGCGCGGGCCGCCGCACGCTACATCCTGGAGATCCCGGAATTCGCCAGCGACCTGCCCGACCCACTTGCGGCCCTCAACGCGATCTTCGATCTGCTTGAGAACGGCCTTCCGGTTCCCGACTGAACCACCGCCCGTGACGTTCCGGCCACCGCGCCCCCACGACGACCGGACGCGCTACGGGAAGGTGACCACCACCTTGTCGGCCGCTCCCGGAGTGCCGGCCAGCTGCAGCGCACGCTCGACCTCGTCGAACGGGACGGTGTGGCTGACGATCACCGCGTACTTCTCCCAGTTCTCGACGAGATCCTTGGTGACCTCGAAGATCTCGTCGGGATAGCCCATGGATCCGACGATGGTGATCTCGTTGCTCATGATGTTGACGAGATCAACGGGCACCTGCTCCTTGTGGACGGCGACGATGCCGAGGGTCGCACGCCTTTTCGCCGCCGACAGCGCGGCGGTCACAACGGCGGGTACACCGGCTGCGTCCAGGTAGATGTCAGTGCCCGCCTTGCCGGGCCACATCGCTTCGCCCTCACCGTGCAGATCGATGAGGCGTTGGACGACGTCTTCTTCCGCGGAGTTGATGACGGCATCGGCGCCGATCTGCAGCGCCTTGTCCAGCCGTCCCGGGAGGATGTCGACCACAGCCACATGGCCGGCGCCGAGGGACTTGAACGCCAAGGCCGCTCCCAACCCCACCGGGCCGGCTCCGAACACCACGACTTTGTCCCCAGGCTTGGGACTGCATTGGTTGGCACCGTGCCTGGCGACCGCCATGGGTTCGTTCAGTGCGGCGACTTCCCAGGGGATGTGATCGGGAATGACCTCCAGCGAGACACCGCGGACCGCGTTCTCGATCAACAGGAAGTCGGCCAATGCACCGGCGGCTCCCCCATTGCCGATGATTCCGCTCGGTGCGGCCATCGGGTTGATGACCACGTGGTCACCCACGCTGACACCGGTGACGGCCGCACCGACCTGCACCACTTCCCCGGCGGGTTCATGGCCCAGCGGTGTACATCCCTGACGCGGCGGAATTCCGCCGATGGTGATGTAGAAGGCGTCTGAGCCGCAGATTCCGCATGCGCGCATCCGCACCAGGACGTCTGCCGGTCCCGGCTGCGGCCGGTCGACGTCGAGCAGTTCGGTCGTGCCGGGACCGGTGACCGTCGAAACCTTCACGTTCTGATCCTTCCGGAGGGGTTGCGTGCTGTCACCATCAGCTGCCGAGCATCACCAGACCGCCGTCGACGGCGATCAGCTGACCCGTGATGAACTGGGCGCCGGGACTGCTGAGAAACACCAGGACCGGGCCGATATCGCGCAGCGGGTCGCCCAGGGCACCTCCGAGCGGAATGGACTGTGCCAGTTGTTGCTCCAGGAACGGCGCTGCCTCCGGACCGAGGAAGTCACGCAGTCGCTGGGCGCCGGGGGTGTCCACGGCGGGTGCCAGCGCATTGGCGGTGACGTGATCGGAGGCCCACGCCCTGGCCGCCGAGCGCGTCCAGGCCGCCACAGCCGCTTTGGCGGCGGCGTAACCGGCGGCCAGTGGGCTGCCCATCACGGCTTCCGCCGAGCCGAAGTTGATGATCTGCCCGCCCCCGGAGCTCTTCATGAGCCGGTACGCCGCCTGGTTGGTCAACACCGTCGAGGTGAAGTTGGTGGCCAGCACCGTATCCAGATCGGCCAGGTCGATCTGGCCGGGAATGCCCGGCTTCCACGCGCCGGCGGCGTGAATGAGGACATCGATTCCGCCCCAACGATTCTGAACCGTCGCGAAGAGCTGCTCGACGCTCTCCGGGTCGGTGACGTCGCACGCCACCCAGTCCCCACCGTCATCGGCCGGCGGCTGTTGGTGGAAGGTGGCCAAGACCTGCGCGCCCGCCGCGGTCAGGGCACTGACCGCGGCAGCGCCGATACCGGTGGCCGCACCGGTCACCACGACGCGGCGACCATCCAATGAGTCCCCCATGATCAGCCGCGGCGCATCGCGTTCAGGAATCCCGGCCAGTCCGGAAACAGTCCCCGATCGACGATCTCGATCCGCACCCCGACGGGATCGATGTAGTAGGCGAACTGAGAGAGTTCGTCACCGGTGGGCCGGGCCTCCAACCGAAAGCCCGAGGACTCCAGTTGAGCGGCGGCCGACGCGAGATCATCGACCCAGTAGCCGAGGTGATGGGCGGCCTGTCCCGGTGCGGCGGTCCACACCGACCCGGGCACCGCTTGGACCAGTTCCAGATGCGGGGCCTGCAGCGAATAGACGAAGGAGAACGGCACATCCATCTCATTCCCGTCGGCGGTCACCGACAGGGTGGCCTGCACCGGCTGGGTCCATTCGTATCCGGCGGCCGCGGTCAGCCGTGCCGCGGCTGCCTCCACGTCATCGACGATCAGTCCGACGTGATAGAGATCATCCGGGTTCACTGTGCACTCTCCAGTTCGATGTCGAATGCCTCGAGATAGTCGGCGAAGATCGGGGTCAACTCCTCGACGGTGAGGCCGTACTCGTCGAGCGTGTACGCGTTCTTGCCGTATCGGTCCTGGGGGTGATCGGCCAGCCAGTTCTGCATGCTCGCTTCGGTGTCCGCCTCCAGCGGATCGCCGGACCACTCATAAATGCGGCGCATGACGCCCATCGGGTCGGCCATCATCTCGTGGTAGTACATGTCGAAGAACCGATCGTCGCCGATCCGCGCGCGGGTCCGCAGGGGGCGCGCGACGTGTTGGCTCATCTGTTCTTTGAGGTTGGTCGCCCACTCGACCTCGGCTTGAGCTTCGGGGTGCAGGACCATGCTCTTGGGCAGTTTCAGCAGATTGCCCAACGACCCGGTGGCCCTGTACGGATCACGGTGGGCCCAGATGAACCGGGCATCGGGGAACACCTGCAGGAGGGCCTCGATGTGCACCGAATGCGACGGCATCTTCAGGCTCCAGGTGCCGGGCGCTTTCGATTGCAGCACTTGAAGATAGCGCTTCTGATACTCATAGGTGCTGGTCATGTCCGCCTCGTTGAGCAGCCACCGGGCGTAGCGCGGCGTCGCCAGGAAAGCATCCCACGACAGCCCCTTGAAGTCCTGGTTGTGGATGAACATGCATTCGGTGGGGCCGTCGGCGTCCTCCCAGTGTGGCAGCGACATATTCGCCGCCTTCACCATCTCCAGGATCTGCTGTTGTTGTGCGAGCAGTTCCAGACAGCGTGGGTCACTGCGCAACGCATCTGCGGTGGGTGGCGGCACCGGGGTCATGCACTCCCAGTGCAACAGGGACCGGCGGTGCGGATCCTGGTCGAGCAGGTAGCTGATCACCGTGGTCCCGGTGCGGGGCATACCGATGGTGAAGATCGGGCGCTGCACGGGAGTGTCGAGAACCTCGGGATGGTGCTGGATGTAGTCGTGGATCTGCAGCCGCCGCTCCAGCGCCTTGGCCGCGTCGTCGATGATGCGTTCTCGACCGGGACCGGTGAAGGCCGGTGAGGAGTTCAGCTCGTCGAGCACGATGGCGAGGCCTTCACGCCAGGAATCGGAGTCGATGTCGACCAGGCCGGAGCGTCGCGCGGCCAGCTTGAGAACGTCGTCGGGTGTGCGCACTTCGTCGAATTCACTCATACACCAGCCTCTTTCAGACAGTCAGGTAGCCGCCGTCGACGGCGATCGTGGTTCCGGTGATATAGCGGGCGGCGTTGCTGGACAGGAACAGCACCGCCGGCGAGACCTCGTCGGCCATGCCCATTCGGTTCATCGGGATATGCCGCAGTTCTGGCTCGAGCATCTCCGGGATGTCGAGTACCGGGTGCGTCAACCTGGTGTCGATCAGTCCGGGAGCCACGGCGTTGACCCGGATCTCGTCCTCGACCCACCGGCGCGCCAGGTTCTTGGTGAAGGCCACCATTCCCGCCTTGGACGAACTGTAGGCGGGAACGTTGACCGCCGAGACGAACGCCGACATCGACACCGTGGTGACCACACTGGCACCACCCGGCACCGTGCTGGCCTTCAACAGCTCGTGGCAGGCGAGGGTGAGCCGCACATGGGCGAACAGGTTGACCTCCACCGATCCGGCGTAGCCGTCCGCGTCCCACTCGTCGGCGTGGCCGGCGTACGGGCCACCGGCGTTGTTGACCAGCACGTCGAGATTCCCCAGGGACGCCGCGAGGTCGTCGATGGCGGCCTTATCCGACATCTGGCACTGCCGGAACTGCAACCCGGTCAGGTCGACCTCGGGATAGTCGCCGGCCGACGCCCTGGTCCCGGTGACCGTGACGCTGGCCCCGGCACCGGCGAAGTCGCGGGCAACGGCGTGGCCGATGCCGCTGGTCCCACCGGTCACCAGCACGTGACAGCCGGTGAAGTCGTAGGAGACGTCGTTCGTGATCGCAGTCATTCAGTGTTTCCTCAAGTCGTTGATCGATTTTGTGAGCCAAGCCTTTTCCCAGAAGTTCTCGGTGCCCGCGCGTAACGCCTCGTGCGCTTCGGCAGCCGCTGCGCGCGCCCCGGTGTGTGTCGGCTCGACGGCGAGCACCAGATCGGTCAGGTGGATCGCCTGCACCGGGCGGCCGGCATCGAGGTGGGTGCGCGCCGCCGCCACCAGCGAGCCCGCTCCGGCGGCCGCGACGACATCGGGTGCGACGGAATCTGCTGGCACTCCGTATAACTCGGTGGTCGACCGGTGCCGAAACCATCCGGTGTACATCTCCCAGATCGCCCGCACATTCCAGGAGGTCTTGCCGTAGCCCTCGCCGATATCGAGGTGCTGGGGAACCTTCACCTCTCTCATGGCGGTGTGCAGGTCGGCTCCGGAGTTCATCAATTCGACGGTGCGATCGTGTACGGCCTGCATGGCATCACGCATCGCCGTCACCTCTTCGGTGATGAGATCGGCGCCGATGATCGGGTCGAAGTGGCCGGTGATCAGCATTTCGGGCCGGTAGTCGAGCACCGTGTTCAGGGACTCGATGTAGAGGATCGGATCGCGGTAACGGTCGCCGCGGATGGTCATCAGGTTCGGCACGTGTCCGAACAGCGGACCGAACAGGTTGCCGGTGAAAAGGATTCGATCATCGGGTAGCCACATCACCAGCGAGTCCGTGGTCTCACCGCCGGGTGTCCAGGTCAGTTCGAAGCGTCGACCGCCCACGTCGAACCGGCGCTCAAGGTCGAAGGTGGTGGTGGGTTCGGGGAAGGAGAAGTCGATGGATGCCGCATCGACGGTCTTCAGATGCTCGGCGACGGCGTCGGAGAACTTCTGGAAGGCAAACGATGTCTTGGGCACCCGGTAGCCCATCAACTGGGCATTGTCTTCACGCCAATAGCGGTAGTTGCGATGCATCACCACATCGGTCTCGGGATCACGCAGTGCGTTGACAGCTCCCCAGTGGTCGGCATGCCCCTGAGTGATGACGATGCTGCGGGTGGGTCCGGCGATCTCGGCGAAGGCTTTCGCGCGCAGATGTCCTTCGAACACCAACCCGGCGTTGACGATCACGCGACCGTCATCCGTGCCGATCGCGTAGGCGTTGGAAACCCCGGGGGACATCCAGATGTCGTTGCCGAGCGGGATCGCCGGTGTGTCAGTTGCGGATTCGAGGTCATCGGCACCGGGCCGCCTGCGGTGAATCCCGGCCATCACTACCTCCTCTATGGTTATAGAGGCTGATCCTCTAGAACCATAGAGGTAAAGTCAATAGCCGAAAGGGCGACAGTGAGGACGACGGGTATGGGGTTGCGGGGTTTGTCGGGAAAGGTCGTGGTCGTGGCGGGCGGGGGCAGCGGCCTCGGTGCCGCGACCGCCATGCGGTTGGCGCAGGAGGGCTGCCGCGTTGTGGTCGGAGACGTCGCCGAGGAAGCGTCCGTCGAGATCGTGCAGCGCATCGTCAACGCCGGCGGGACGGCGGTGCCGGTCGTCTTCGATCTCGCCGATCCTTCGTCGGTCGCCGACCTCATCGGCGCCGCGGTGGAAACCTTCGGCGCGCTGGACCTGCTCTTCAACGTGGGGGCCGATATGTCCACCCTCCGCGCCGACACCGACGTGGTGGACATCGACCTCGATGTCTGGGATCGGGTGATGACGGTCAGCCTGCGCGGCTACCTCGCGGCGATGAAACACGCGATTCCGGCGATGCTGCAGCAGGGCGGCGGCGCGATCGTCAACATGTCCTCAGCCGCGGCATTCCAGGGAGAGCCGGCCCGACCCGCCTACGCCACCGCCAAGGCCGGAATCGGCGCGCTCACCCGCCACGTGGCGTCCCGGTGGGGAAAGGAGGGAATCCGTTGCAACGCTGTCGCTCCGGGATTCACCGCAACCGAAACGATCCGTAACGCACCACAGTGGCCCGACCTGGAGGCCGCCGCGTTGCGGCGCATCCGCAGCACCCGCGTCGGCCAACCGGCCGACGTCGCCGCACTCGTGGCGTTCCTGCTCTCCGATGAGGGAGAATGGATCAACGGTCAAGTCGTCAACATCGACGGCGGCACCGTGTTGCGCTGAACCGCAGTGGTGCGCTGACAACCGACACGACAATGGACACCGACACTTCCTCAACACGCAAACGCGACGGCGAGCAGCGACGTCGCGAACTGTGCGATGCGGCAATCGAGGTGTTGGCTCAGCACGGCTCACGGGGCCTGACCCACGCCCAAGTCGACCGTTATGCCAACGTCCCCGAAGGCACCACCTCGTACTACTTCCGCACCCGGGCCGCGCTGCTGCGCGGGGTCGGAAAGCGCGTCGCTGAAATCGATCTGGCCAACCTGCGCTCGGTCACCGAGCATCCCCTTGATCCGCAGGTGCCGTTCGCCCATCTCGCCGAGCTGACCCTCATGCAGGCCGACGGCGCCGGCCTGGCACTCAACCGGGCACGCCACGAGCTGATGCTGAACAATATGCGCGACCCCGAACTGGCCACAGCCTCGGCAAAGGTGGTCGGTCGAACGATCGAGCTTGCCCAAGACGCCATCGCGCACCTGCAGCCTGAAACCGCCGACCCCCAACTGCTGGACGCGCAGACAACCGCCGTCACCACTTACATCACCGGCGTGTTCACCCGGCTGGCCGCCGGTGACCGCACCTTCAACGATGCCGGCCGACTCGCCCGCCAACTGGAAGCCATCACCACCGCAATCGCTCGGGAGTATCGCACCGCGTCGCCGGAGGACAGCTGAACACGGTGACGTAAGGCGCCGAGCGGTCAGCGGCGCTTGGGCGTGTAGCGCACCGGCAGGGTCGCCAGTCCAGACGTCAGACTGGTCGCCGCCCACGTCTCGGGTCCGGCCTGTTCGATATCGGGCAGCCGGGTGAGCAACTCACGGATCATCACCGAGCCCTCGGCCCTGCCCAGGTGCGAGCCGACGCAGAAGTGCGGGCCGCCGCCACCGAAAGCCAGGTGGTCACCGCGTTTACGGTCGATGTCGAACGCCTCGGGATCGTCGTAGACGCTCTCGTCCCGGTTGCCTGAACCGTAGTAGATCACCACCTTCTCCCCCTCGGCGATGGGCTGGCCGGCCAGCTCGGTGTCCCGCGTGGCCAGCCTGCGGATGTAGACCACCGGTGAGAGCAGCCGCAGCATCTCCTCGATGGCGCCGGGCAGCCGGGCGTCCAGGTCCGCGACCAGACGGCGACGTACGTCGGGATGATCGAAGAGCAGCTTCATCCCGCCGGAGATCAGATTGCGCGACGTGTCGAGGCTGCCGTCGCTGAGCAGGATGAAGTTGCCCAGGAACTCAATATCGGTGATCGGGCGACCGTCGACCTCCATGTTCGCGTACGCGCTCAGTACATCGTCTGCTGGATCAGCCCTTTTCGCCGCCAGCGCCTCGAGGCCCATCGAGGCCATTTCGACGAACGACGATTGGAACGCGGCCTCCCCCACCACATCTGGTGAGCTGTGCGTGATCATGAACAACTCGTGCAGCCGATGTCCGTGTTCGCGCGGGATTCCCAGCAGTGCGGCAGCGGTGTAACCGGCCATTCGGCCGGCGATATCGACCAGATCGCATTCACCGTCCCCCGCCACCTCGTCGACGATGCCGGCGGCCAGGCGCTGCAGGTCGGGAACCATGTGCTTGACGCGCGGCGGAATCAACCGGGGTGCAATGATTTTGCGGAACTGCAGGTGCCGCGCCCCGTCCATCGAGAGGAATCCGACCTCGATCTGCGCATCGGCGATGCCGACAGACGGGGCGGACTGGAACAGCTCCGGGTGATGCTCCACATAGCGGATGTCGGCATTGCGCGTGACCGCCCAGAAATGCCCGCCGTCGGGGTCGGGGTGCGGGTAGACCGGGGCGTTCGCCCGCAGCCACCGATACTGATCGAAGGGATGGCCCTTGCTGAACGACTTCGCCGAGTAGAGATCGATCGGTATGTCCGGCGCCTCGACGTTGAGGGTGTCGGTCATCTGAACCTCCGCACTGGTCAGCCTGTGGAATAACATAGCAAGGTTTCAAGGCCATTTACGGCGGTTTCCCGCGACCAAGCGCCGCCGACAGCCGCTTACGATCGACGAATGTAGCCATATTCAACGGTCCGGCCCGTAATGTCGCGGTATGGCCGAACAGACCGCGGCGCACCCACTGCGCGACCGGTGCGCCATCGTCGGGATCGGCGCCACCGATTTCAGCAGGAAGTCCGGTCGCACCGAACTGGCCTTGGCCGCAGCCGCCGCAACCGCGGCCCTCGCCGACGCCGGCTTGTCCCCGGCCGACATCGACGGCATCGTCCGGTGCGAACAGGACACCGTCCGCCACAACGACCTCGCCGATGCGCTCGGCCTTCCGCTGCTGACGTACTGGGGCTCGACCGGCACCGGCGGCTCGGCGCCTGCCGGAATGATCGCTCAGGCATGCGCGGCGATAGCGTCCGGTCTGGCCACCACCGTGCTCGTCTTCCGCTCGCTCAACGGGCGTTCCGGTGTCCGCTTCGGCCGCGGCCGGCGGGACCGTCGTCCGGTCGGTGGTAACGGCTCCTACGACGAGTTCTTCCTTCCGTATGGCCTCATGGCACCCGGGCAGATGTTCGCCCTGATCGCGCGGCGCCACATGATCGAATACGGAACGCTGCCAGAACACCTCGGCGCCATTGCACTGGCCTGCCGGGAGCACGCCAATGCCAATCCCGCCGCCCAGATGTACGGCCGGCCCATGACGCTGGCCGACTACCTCGACTCCCGTCCGATCGCCGACCCGCTGCGCCTCTACGACTACTGCCTGGAGACCGATGGGGCGTGCGCGGTGGTGGTGACCTCCGCCGAGCGAGCCCGCGACTCCGCCGCGCCGGCGGTGTCCATTCGCGCGGTCGCCCAGGCCGGCGGGGCCGGCCAGCAGCCCGGGCTCGTGTTCCCGGCACTGATGCGTACCGACCCGATGGTGCAGCCATCGGCACGCACCGCCGAAATCCTCTACCGCCGGGCAGGTCTGGGTCCGGCCGATGTCGACGTCGCGCAACTGTACGACTGCTTCACCATCACTGTGCTGCTCCAACTGGAGGAATACGGCTTCGCCGCCAAGGGCGACGGTGGCCCGTTCGCGGCGTCCGGCGCGCTGCGGGTCGGCGGCGCACTGCCCGTCAACACCGCCGGCGGCAACCTCTCCGAGGGCTATCTGCACGGTCTAAACCACGTCGTCGAGGGTGTTCGGCAGATCCGCGGCACCTCGACCAGTCAGGTGGCGGGCGCCGAGGTGTGCCTGGTGACGTCCGGCCTGCCCACCGCGACGGGCGCCCTGCTGCTCACCACCGCCGGATAGGACCACCCGTGCCCGACGCGCCCTCCCCCGTCATCGACGATCCCGACACCGGCGGGTTCTGGCAGGCGCTCCAGCGGGGCGTCCTGGCCGTGCAGTGGTGTGAGGCCTGCTCCGAGTTCATCCACCTGCCCAGACCGCAGTGTCCACGCTGCGCGTCTACGACGCTGCAGTGGCGCGAGGTCAACGGCGCAGGCACCGTGTACTCGTGGACGGTGGTACGTCATCCGGTGCATCCGGCGTTTCCCGTCCCGCACACCCTGGTCCTCGTCGCGCTCCTCGCCGAACCGTCGATCCGCCTGCTGGCCCGCCTCGACGGAACGCCACCGCTGCACGCAGGACAGCCCATGCGGTTCAACCCCCATCCCGATGCGGCCGGGGTGATGCTCGCGCACTGGGAACCCATTCCCGACGACACCGGAGGAATCTGACGTGACCAAGACACTGGACGGCGTTCGCGTGCTGGAGGTGGCGCTCTACGGCTTCGTGCCCGCGGCGGCCAGCGCCCTGGCCGACTGGGGCGCCGATGTCATCAAGATCGAACACCCAGAGACTGGAGATCCGATCCGTGGCCTGTCGGCCTTCGGCGTCAAGCCCGGCGACGGTGGAGTGACGATGCTCTGGGAGGTGCTCAATCGCGGGAAGCGCTGCGCCGGAATTGATATCGCGCACCCCGACGGCTACGCCGCACTGATGGCGCTGGTCGATCAGGCCGACGTCTTCGTGACCAACTTCCTGGGTCCGGCCCGTCAGCGTCTGCGCATCGACGCCGAGCACATCCACGCCCGCAAACCCGACATCATCTACGCCCGGGGCACCGGACATGGCGTGCGCGGACCCGATGCCGACCGTGGCGGCTTCGACGGCATCTCGTACTGGGCGCGCTCCGGACTGGCCACCGCGGCGCGCCCGGTGGACTACGACTATCCGATCAACCTGCCCGGCCCGGCGGTCGGCGACATCCAGGCCGGGCTCAATCTCGCCGGCGGGATCTGCGCGGCGCTGTATCACCGGGCGCAGACCGGTTCCGGCGCTGTCGTCGACGCCTCCCTGTTCGCGGCGGGCCTGTGGGCCATGCAGTCGACCATCGCGGGCAGTTACGTCACCGACCGCGAGCAGCTGCCCCGCGGAGATCGGCGCCACCCGGGCAATCCGCTGGCCAATGTCTACCGCACCGCCGACGACCGGTTCGTCTTCCTCGCCATGCTCGAAGCCGACCGGTACTGGCCCGGTTTCTGCCGTGCGGTGGAGCGTCCGGAGTGGATCGACGATCCTCTGCTCGCGACCGCCAAGAGCCGGTACCGCAACATCGAGACCTGCGTGCAACTACTCGACGAGCTGTTCGCGCAACATCCACTGGCACATTGGAAGTCGGTGCTGGACAGCCAGGAGGGCCAGTGGAGCGTCGTGCAGTCACCGCGGGATACGCTCACCGACCAACAGGCCTGGGACAACGGTTACTTCTCGATGGTCGGCTATGACAACGGTGCGCGGTTACCGCTGGTCCCCGCCCCCGTGCAGTTCGATGAGGCGACAACCGAACTGACCCCGGCACCCGGGCACGGCCAACACACCGATGAGGTGTTGCGGGCGTGCGGCTACAGCGACGAGGACATCCTGAACCTGAAGATCGGCGGCGCCATCACCTGATGCTCAGGCGGTGCGCGGAAAGTGCAGCAGTTCGCGCGCGTTCGCCTCGGCGATCCTCACCACCTCCTCATCGGGCACAGCCGACAACACCTCCGCGGCACGCTTTCGGCAGTTCGGCCAGTTGGAATCCGAATGGGGGAAGTCACTTTCCAGCATGATGCGATCGACGCCGATCTTGTGACGGCTCTCCACGCCGTGCTCGTCGTCGATGAAGCAGGTCCAGAAGTGCTGGTGGAACAACTCCGAGGGCCGGGCATCGAAGTCGATGTCCTGGTAGTACCGGTGGCGTTCCCAGGTGAAGTCGGTGCGCTCGAGCATGTAGGGCACCCAGCCGATCCCACCTTCGGCAAGCGAGAACTTCAGATTCGGGAACTGTTGCAGTTTGCCGGAGAACAGCAGATCGACGGTGGTCCACCAGGAGTTGGTGGCGAAGACCGCGATGGCCACGGCGAACGGCGCGGCCTTGCTCTTCATCGTCTTCGGCGCGAAAGGTGCGCCGGAGAACGAGAATCCCGGTACGTATCCTCCGGCGCCGAAATGCAGCGAAACCGGAAGGTCGGCATCGGAGCATAACTGCCACAGCGGATCCCAATGATCGGTGTGGAACGAGGGCAGCTCGAACACCGACATCGTGTCGGGGAAGGACAGGGTGCGTGCCCCCTTGTCCAGCAGGCGCTGCGCTTCGGCCACCGTCGCCTCGATGTCCCAGAACGGCAGGATGCCCAACGGGATGTACCGGTCGGGGGCCGTGGCACACCATTCGTCGATGTAGAAGTCGTTCCACGCCTGGATGCAGAGCCGGGCGAGTTCTTTGTCCCTGCCGTGAAAGAAGGTGCTGCCCGCGAAACCCGGGAAGGACGGGAAGCACAGTGCCGCCTGAACCCCGTCGACATCCATGTCCTTGACCCGCAGCGCGGGGTCATAGCAACCCGGGATCATGTCCTCGTATCGGACCGGGTCCACCCCCCAGTCCGCACGGGGCTTACCGGCCACCGCATTCAGTCCGATGGTGGCGAACCGGGTGTCGTTGTAATGCCACAGCTGGGCGCTGCCGACTTCCCTGATCTGCGGTGCGTCGTCGCGCCAGCGGGCGGGCAGCCGGTCCAACCACACACGTGGGTGTTCCACGAGGTGATCGTCGACGGAGATGATCTGGTGGCTGTCCTGAAGCGGCATGGCATCCTCCTGGGGCCGGGCTACCGGCGACCTACCGAACATACTCATATTTGGGGCGGATCGGGAAGAGCTCCACCCGTCGTCTGACGAGGTAGCCTGAATACCCCACTGTTCGAAAGAGGTGCATGCATGCAGATCGGGCTCTGCCGATGACCATCGACGCGCTGGCCACTCCCCATCCCGCACGGCAGGAGTTGGTCGCCCGGACACGGCGCGGCAAGATCTCACTGGCCATCGCCCAGGACATCGTCCGGCAGATCGCCCTGGATCGGCTGGTCCCCGGCAGCCCGCTGCCCACCGAGCAGGCGATGGCCGCCGAATTCGGAGTCGGACGGGCATCCATCCGCGAGGCACTGCGCGTGCTGGAGTTGCAGGGCATCGTCGAGATCCGCCGGGGCAACGGTGGCGGGCCGGTGGTCGGCCACCGGGGGCCGCAACGCTTCGGCGAGACGATGACGATGCACCTGCAGCTGGCCCGGGCCACCATGGGCGACGTCAACTCGGCGATGATCCAGCTCGAACCGCTGTCGGCCGAACGGGCCGCGCTGCGAGTACGCAACGGATCGGCGGACCCGCAGGCCGTGGCCGAAATGGTCGAAGAGACGAGGCGCGGGATGGCACGGGTGACCGAACAAACCCTGTCCAGCCAGGACTACGTCGACTCGGGCAGCCGTTTCCATCTGCTGGTCCGCGACATCGATCCCAATCCGGTGCTCGATCTGCTCACCGAATCGGTGAGCCACATCTTCGCCAGCCGCACGGCCGGCGGCGGGGCCAACCATTTCAGTAAGGACACCCGGACCCGCCTGCACTTCGACCACATTCGGATCGCGGATGCCATCCAAGGCGGGGACGCCGAGACCGCACGCGGCCTGATGCGCGACCACATGGAATCGGCCGCCCAGGCGATCTTCGAGGTTGCCCCCGAACTGGCCGACCATCTCGTCGACTGGCAGTGACACTCAGAGGCTTCGCCGTGCCGTACCCCGGTAACCGAAGAACCTTTCGAAGTTCTCGTCGGTGATCCGGCCGCGGAAGTTGCGCTCGGCGGCCTCCTCCAGAAGTCGCAGCCGACGCTGCACCGCAGGGCGGGCCGGGTCGTTATCCGCCAGCCCGGCGATGGTCGCACGCTCCTCGGTGATCTCTCGGTGCAGTCGCGCACCGGCCTCGCCGAAGGTCAGCAGATCGTGGTCTTCTTCGATCTCGCGGCGTGGCGGGCGGTCAGGCATTGCAGAATCCGGCGTCGACGGGCAGACAGACCCCACTGATATAGCGGGCCTCGTCGGAGACCAGCCAGGCCACCGCATTTGCGACATCGTCGGGTTGCAGCACGTCGATTCCGGGCAGCACATTGCGCATATTGCCGATGGGATTGTCGGCCACCGTGCCGATCCAGTCGACAAAGGCCCGATTGCGCGTCATCCCTGAATCGACACCCGTCGGCAGTATGGCATTGACCCGAATACCCTTGGGGCCGAGTAGATTCGCGAACAGCCGCAACAGGCCAAGGATTCCAGCCTTGGCCGCGGTATAGCCATCGAGCCCGCCCCAGCCGCCCGTGAACCCCCTCACCGCAGCCGTGGAGCTGGTCAGCACCACCGATCCCGGGCGCCCGGCCTCGACGAGCGCCGGTGTCGTCGCCTTGATGGTGTTCCACACGCCGACAAGCATGATGTCCACCGCGTCGCGGAAGGCCCGTGCCTCGTCGACGTCCGACGGGTAGGCGCAGCCGCCGGCATTGGCGATCACGATGTCAGCGCAGCCCACTCCGAGTTCGGCGGTCCCCGCCGAAAACGCCTGCTGCAGTTGCTCCAGCTCCCGGACATCGGCGACCTGCAGGCTGGCGCGACGTCCCTGCTTCTTCACCAGTCGACAGGTCTCCTCCAAGTCGTCGCGGGTCCCCATCGGGTACGGAATGGTGGCGATGTCGGCGCACACGTCGACGGCGATCACATCGGAACCGTCGGCGGCCAGCCGGACCGCATGCGCTCGGCCCTGGCCCCGGGCTGCGCCGGTGATGAATGCGACCCGCGGCGCCTGAGCCATATCGGGGCACCTTTCACTCGAAATGTTCGACTGTTCGGGTAAAGCTACGACGGACGGACCGGCATCGGCAAGCGCGCCCTTGGATATTGGTCTGAGTTCATCGGGTGCGGGGTAGACCGCCGCGGCGTCCGGCAGCCACTCTGCCAACAGTGGACCTGGTGACCGTGCGAGGACCGCGACCCGCAGAATGGTCTCGCGCAGACTGGTACGCGCAACGAAGCGCAATGGAGGAACGGTGCCGGATAGCAGCCCTGTGGCCGAATACGACTACATCATCGTGGGCGCGGGCAGCGCGGGCTGCCTGCTCGCCAATCGGCTCAGCGCCAACCCGGATCACCGGGTGTTGTTGATCGAGGCCGGCGGCAGGGACAACTGGTTCTGGATCAAGATCCCGGTGGGTTATCTGTACACCATCGCCAACCCCCGCACCGACTGGTGTTTCACCACCGAGCCCGATCCCGGTCTGGCCGACCGCAGCATCATCTACGCGCGGGGCCGGGTGATCGGCGGCTGCTCATCGATCAACGCCATGATCCACATGCGCGGGCAGGCCAGCGATTACGAGCTCTGGGCGCAGGCCACCGGCGACGACCGATGGCTCTGGGGCGGCCCCGACGGCCAGACCCTGGACATCTACAAGGAGTTGGAGAACTACTTCGGCGGCGCCGACGAATGGCACGGCGACAGTGGTGAGATCCGGGTCGAGCGGCCGCGGGTGCGCTGGAAGATCCTCGACGCCTGGCAGGACGGGGCTGCCGAACTGGGCATTGCGCCGATCGAGGAGTTCAACCGGGGCGACAACTCCGGCAGCGCCTATTTTCACGTCAACCAGAGACGCGGTCGGCGCTGGTCGATGGCCGACGCCTTCCTGCACCCGATCTCGCACCGCCCCAACCTCACCGTCTACACCCACACCCAGGCCCTGAAGCTGCTGATGGACGATCAGGTCCAGGAGAATCAGCGCCGCGGCGCCTGGACCACCGCCCAGCACCGCGTCACCGGCGTGCGACTGCTCAAAGACGGCCAGACCGTGGACGTCCACGCACGCCGGGAGGTGATCCTGAGCGCAGGCGCCATCGGCTCACCACACCTCATGCAGGTCTCGGGCCTGGGACCCGCCGGGCTGCTCACCGAACACCAGGTGCCGGTGGCCGTCGATCTGCCCGGAGTCGGCGAGAACCTCCAGGATCACCTGCAGATCCGATCCGTCTACCGGGTGAAAGGCGCACGCACCGTCAACACGCTCTACCGGAACTGGATCACCCGTGCGGGCATGGGAATCCAGTACATGGTGATGAGATCGGGGCCCATGACGATGCCGCCGTCCACCCTCGGTGCCTTCGCCAAGAGCGACCCCTCGCTGGCCAGTCCTGATCTCGAGTGGCATGTGCAGCCGTTGTCTCTGCCCAAGTTCGGCGAGCCTCTGCACCCCTACGGCGCCATCACTCCGTCAGTCTGCAACCTGCGCCCCACCTCGCGCGGCCATGTGCGGATGGCCACCGCGGATCCTCTGACCAGCCCCAAGATCTTCTGCAACTACCTGTCCACGGACGCCGATCGCGAAACTGCCGTGCGCGGGCTCCGGATGACCCGGCAGATCATGGCGGCACCGGCCTTGGCGCGCTACCACCCGCGGGAGGTGCTTCCCGGCCCGCAACTGGTCAGCGACGACGATTTGCAGACGGCGGCCCGTGAACTGGGCACCACCATCTTTCATCCGGTGGGCACCTGCGCGATGGGCGCCTTCGACGGACGCGGTCTGCCGCGGTCGGCCGCCACGGTGCTCGACACCGACTGCCGGGTCTTCGGCGTCGCCGGTCTTCGGGTGGCTGACGCTTCGGCGATGCCCGCCATCACCTCGGGCAACACCAACGCCCCGGTCATGCTGATCGCCGAGCGCGCAGCGCGGGCAATCTTGAAAATGACTCGTTTTCACTTGTAGCGCAGCACTTTTCCGCCTGTGCTCGCTAACACAGCCGGTCGTGTAGAACAGTGCTCCACCGACAACGACGTCTGATCCGGAATAAACCCCGCCCCCGATGACTTGGCTCAAGGGTCGCCTCTCCCCCGACCCAGGAGCATTCATGACCCGCCCAATCCGCGTCGCCGTGCAGATTCAGCCCGGTGGTGCGCCCGACTACCGCACCTGGCGTGACGCCGTGCTGGCCGCTGACGATCTCGGCGTCGACGTGATCTTCGGCTACGACCACTTTCACCGCCCCGCGCTGGACGCCATCGTCGACGGCAAACCCATCCAGTCGGAGCGCCAGCCCGATGTCGCCAATTTTGAGGGCTGGACCGCCCTGGCGTCGTGGGGCGAGATCACCTCACATGCCGAGATCGGACTTCTCGTCACCGGTGTCGGCTACCGCAACCCGGACCTGCTCGCAGACATGGCGCGCACCGTCGACCACATCAGCGGAGGCCGGCTCATCCTCGGCCTTGGCGCGGGGTGGTACGAAAAGGACTACACCACATACGGTTACGAATTCGGCACCTTCGGCTCCCGCTTCGATCTGTTCGATGAGAGCCTGTTGCGTATCGAGAACCGGCTCGCCGCACTGATCCCGCCACCGGTGCGCAGGATACCGATCCTCATCGGCGGCACGGGCCCCAAGCGTTCGCTGCCCGCCGTTGCCCGGCACGCCGACATCTGGCACGCATTCGCCGAACTCGACACATTCCGCAGAGCCAGCGACCGCGTCGATGCGCTGGCAGAGACGTTCGGACGCGACGGCGCCGACATCGAACGCTCGACACTCTGGCAGGACGCCGACAGTGCCGATGCCTTCCGCGAGGCAGGCGTCACGCTGTTCCAGACCGAACTCACCGCCGACGACGGTTACGACCTCACGCCACTCAAGCAGGTGCTCACCTGGCGCGACAACGGATGACGTCCCGCTCTCAGCATCCGGGCGGTGCGTATCGGCCCCGAGCAGCCGTCAAGGGGCGGACAATGGGCCCATGTCCACGGTGTTCTGGATAGTCATCGCGGTGCTCGCCATCGGGACGATCGCCGGTGGCCTGCTGCGGATGCGCGCCTGGCTGCGGAAACCCGCCCCGCCCGAGGTGATCGAGGCCGCGCGCCGTCGAGAGGAAGAAGACGAATAGGGCGCCCGCGTTCCTGTGCCGAGCGTCTGCGTAGAGTCGGCCCGTGACCGACGCAGCACCCACTGACAATCCCTTCGACCTCACCGGCCACGTGGCGGTCGTCACCGGCGGCGGTTCCGGCATCGGTTTCGGCATGGCCGAGGGCCTGGCCCGTGCAGGCGCGTCCCTGGCGATCCTCGGCCGCACCGCCTCCCGCCTGGACACCGCCGCCGAACAACTCCGCCGACACGGTCGACCGGTGCTGCCGCTGGTCTGCGATGTCGCCGACGAGGACGCCACCACAGCAGCGATGGCCCGGGTCCGCAGCGAGTTCGGTTGTCTGGACTCGTGTTTCGCCAACGCCGGAGTGCGCGGCGCGTTCACGCCGGTGCTGGAGACCTCGCTGGAGATGTTCCGCGAGGTCACGCGTGTCGACCTCGACGGTGTCTTCCTCACGTTGCGCGAGGCCGCCCGCCAGATGGTCGAGGTGGGCCGCGGCGGCAGTCTGGTGGCGGTGTCCAGCCTCGGGGCTTTCCAGGGCATGCCGCGCCAGCCGGCCTACGCGGCCTCCAAGGCCGGCGTCACCTCACTGACCGACAGCATGGCCGTCGAATTGGCCCGCTACGGGATCCGCGCCAACACGGTGGCTCCCGGCTGGTTCGACACCGAGATGACCTCGGAGGGGTTGCACGACGAACGGTTCCGCGAGCGCGTGTTGCCTCGTGTTCCGTTTCGCCGCTGGGGCTCACCTGATGACATCGGCGGGGTCGCGGTGTACCTGGCCAGCGCGGCGAGCCGCTACCACACCGGTGATGTCCTGCGCATCGACGGCGGCTACCTCAAGTTCTGACGCTCGGGCCGCGCTGCTCCTCGGCGTGGCGCCGGCGTCACCGTGACGGGAATCGCGCTCATGCGGGGCTGCCCCGAGTAGCGGTCGAAGTCGACGGTGACGTCGGCCAACCGTGCGGTGCTGGACCCGTCCTGCACGGGCGTGTCGACGTCCGGGGACGGGTTGCCGTACGCGTGGCTCATCGACACCACCCCCGGCCGGACGGACTCGTCGAGGCTCACGATGGCCATGACACTGGCGCGGGCCGACGTGATGCACACCACCTGGTCGGGTTCGACGCCGAGGCGAGCCGCGTCATCAGGGTTGAGATACGCGGGATTGTGACGACGACCGCCGCGGGCGGCCATCGCGTTGTAGGACGAGTTTGTGGTGTGCATTTCACGCCGCGAGACCAGCAGCATGTCCGCGGTGCCGTTGCGCGCCACAGCATCAGCGACGACGCCGAGATCCTCCATCATCTGCGCGTTGGCGACATCGAGGTGCGTCGGTGCATTCGGATCACCCGGCAGGACCACCGTGGCGGGTTCGGCGGCGAGCTCACCTTCGAGGCCGTCCGGATGAGCGCGGACAACGTCCAACGGGATCCGTGAACCCTGGCACACGATGTCGAGCAGCTCCTCCTCCGTGGGCGGATGCGTCATATCCAGCGGGATCGGCTCGACCAATCCCAGCGGATGCGGAGCTTCGATCTTGAGCCCCATCCGCTGCGCGAGCCCGTAGAAGAACTCCCATTCACTGAGCAGGTCGCTGCCCTCAGGGGTGTCGAGTACGGCGGGTCCGTAGTAGGCATACGGGGCGCCCGGACCGATGCCCGCGGCCTGCAGGTAATCGAGGATCTGGCTGACATGCGGTGTCTCCAGCGGCATCCGCGGGGCGATCACATAGTCGGCATACCGCGCGGTGTGCGACATGAACGGGTCGATCTGCACCAGCAGTTCCAGTGCCGACATCGCCTCGGCCGTCCGGATCTGATCCGGCCACGCGGCGATGGGGTTCCCGCCGATACTGAACAGTGCCCGCACCTGTCCCTCGCCGGGAGTCAGGATCTCCTCGGCCAGCCCGGACACCGGCATCCCCGCCGCCGAAAGGCTCAACCCCCGGACCCGCATGGCCTCCCCCAGCCCGTTCGCCGGGTACGGGGGAAGCGCCTGGGCCACCGCGGGCAGCGGCGGATACAGCGACACCGGGTCGGCCACGACCTCGCCGGCGCGACGTCGGTTTCCGCACAGCGCACCAAGGTTGAGGATCATGTATTCGAGCAGCGTCCCGGACTGGGCCATATTGGGCCCCGTTCCGGCGTCGATGTAGCCGCGGCGGGCTGCGGCGTACATCCGAGCCGCCGTCACGAGGTCTGCGGGATCCAGATCGGCTGTTGCCGCGACGGTGGTCGGGTCGAACGGTTCGACGGCAGCGCGGAGTTCAGCCACTCCCACGACGTGGTCGGACACGAACTCGGTGTCCATCAGATCCTCGGCGAGGATCACCTTGATCATCGCTGCCAGGATGGCCACGTCGTGCCCCGGCAGCGGCTGCAGGAAAAGATGTGCACGACGGGCAGTTTCGGTGCGCCGCGGGTCGATGACGATGAGCTGGCCACCGGACTCGAGCTTGTTGGTCAGCCATTTGCCGTGGTTGCCCAACGGCAACCCCAGCATGCTGACGAGCGGATTCGCTCCGATCAGCATCAGCAGGTCTGCCTCGTTGGGGCCGTAGCGGCCGCCCAACCAGGTGCCGTGCAGCGCCGGGGCGATGGCCTTACCGGGCTGGTCGATGGTCACCGACTCGAACACCATCGGCGTTCCGATCGCGGCGAGGAAACCCTTGGCCACGGGCATCGAGGCACCGGCGGCCTGAAAGGCCTGAGTCCCGAAGTACGCCGAAATCGAACGCGGGCCGTGGTCGCTGATCATCTGCTGCAGTCGGGTGGCGATCTCGTCCATCGCCTGCGCCGACGAGATCGGTGTGTAGCGACCATCGGCCCCACGCCTGAGCGAGTGCAGAAGCCGCTCGGGTGAGTAGTGATACTCGAGCTGGCCACGGCCCTTGACGCAGGAGAACCCGTCATAGTGCCGATTGGCCTTGTTCCCACGAACTTTGACGGCGCGGCCATCGACGACGTCGACCTCGATCGGGCAACAGTTGTGGCAGACCGCGCACAGCGTCTTATGAACCGTCGTCTCGTCAGCCATCGTCAGCGGATCCTTTCAGCAACCGGGGATACGGGCGATGAGTGAAGGTGCAGCACAGCGGCGCCTCACTGATCGTCGGACGTCCGAGCCGAATTCCGACCCGGGCATTCCGCGGCGGACTAATTAACTGGACAATATAATAGTGGCGCAGCCCACACAATCATCAATTCCGGCGAAGAATCCACTGGTCACGGCGACACTGCGGCTGACGCTGACCGCACTCACGCAGGGTCGGGCGCAGGCGTCACTCCGAACGGCACGAGTCCAGCGTGCAGGTCAGCTGATGAACTCCGGAATCTCCATCTGCGCCACGCATTCCACAGCCACCGACTTCGGATCATTCAAGAACGACGCCGTCACCTCACGCCCGCACTCCGACTCCTCATAGACGTCGTGGCCGATCGCGGGAAAACGAACCACGGTGCTGTTCGGCAGTGTCTCGGCGACGACATCGGCAAGGCCGGCCTGCGTGATCGCATCGAATGTCCCCGCCAACACGAGCACCGGCAGATCGCTGTGCACCGGCTCGGCTATGCGCGGATCACTCGCACTGACCTGCCACACCCCGCAGTCATCCAGGGGGCGGCCGAACTGTGGCTGCAGTTCGAGGACTTCCGCCGGAAAGCCCGGGAACGCTTTCTGCCCCGCGGCCGCGATGTCCTCCGGCGTGGTGAACGGGGCGAACTCGCCACAGAGGACGCCGAGTTTGAGGCCGTGGCTGAACAGGCCCGGCATCTGCCCTCCTCCGGCGACCGCTTCGGCCAGAGCGCGTCCGTCGCCACGCGCTGTCGCGCTGATCATCTGAGGTAAGCCCGCGTAACGCGTGGCGTCCATGCTCGCGAGCACCGCAACGTTGGCCAGTTTGTAGCCGTCCAGCACGACAGTCTGCGCCGGCCGGTCAGGCGTTGCCGGAAGATCAACCCGCAGAGGATCTTCGGACAGTCTGCGCACCGTGGCCGAGAACTCCTCGGCGAGATCGGGATAGGCGGCGGCACAGGCAGGCTGCTCAGCACAGGCGTCGAACAGGGCGTTGAGGCCACCGGCGGTGCTGCTCCACAGATTGTCGAGCAGATTCCGCTGCGGCGGAACAACCGAGTCGAGCACCACACTGCTGATCCCCTCAGGATGGTCGCGGATCAGCTGCAGGGCAACGTATGTGCCGTAGGAGACGCCGTACACGTGCCAGGACTCGATTCCCATCGCCCGTCGCAGGTCGGCGAAGTCGGCTGCGTTCTCGACGGTGTTGTAGGCGGTCAGATCAATCCCCTTGGCCGCCAGTCGGTCATGGCACACGCGGACCGCGTCCACGCTTCGTGCGGCCAGGTCAGGGTCCAGCGATGACACCCCCTTCGACTGCTCGGTGACCTCGTCGAACTCCGGGCATGCCAACAGAGGATCGGCGTGCAGGGTGCCGCGCTCACTGACCAGGATCACGTCGCGGTCGCGGTTGATGCCCAACTCACGCAGGGCTTCGCCGTAGGGCAGGATGGTCCCGCCGGGGCCGCCGTGCAGGTACACCATCGGTTCGGGATCGGGGTCCGCGGACTGCGCCGGGAAGGTCGCGACGGTGAGTTTGATGGTTCGCCCATCGGCTTTCGACCGATTCTCTGGAACCGTGAGGATGCCGCACACGACGTCGGGTCCGTAGTCGGCCTCGGGCACCCCCGGCACCATCGGCGACGGGCACGGCGCAGCCTCGTAGGAGGCGGTGACGGACTCCGCGGCAGCGGTCGGCGGTTGCGTGGTTCCCTGTGACTGGGAACATCCGGCCACTACGAGCATGGCGGCGGCGCACACGCTGAACCGTCCTGCCAGCGAAGTCGATTGCATTCGGACAACATAGCCATCGCCCAGCACACGAGGACCGAGACGCGCCGACCATATTGTCGTTCCTGAAAATTCTGCCCCGGCGAGCCGGGCCGGGGCTCAGCCCTCGATACGGGTCGGCGGGTCGGTGAAGGCGAAATCCCAAGGCGGATACTGCCGGCCGGGGCCCATGAGATCACAGCGCTTGACCGGGACCAGGTGGGAACTGAGGCCGCTGGGCACATAGTTGAAAACCGCCACACAACGCTCCCAGGTGCCGTCGGGCTGAAACGGCCCGTCGCACTTACTGATGACTGGCCCGCCGTACACACAGCCGGCGCTGGCTGACGGCGCGGAGGCGATCTGACCCGCCGCCGCCAACACGACTGCCAGAACACCGATGCCGAGCTTCATTGGGATTCTCCCGTCACATCGCCGCCGGGTGCGTTGCCGGGGACGTGGGGTGGCACATACCCGCCACAGCCCTGCCACTGCGCACTGAGGTTACCGCGGGGGCAACCCGCTCGTGCCACCTTTGACCCGGCGCGGGTGAGAACAATTGAGGCAGTTGCCTCATGTGTCGCCGCACCGCGCGGTTCAACGATGAGGCATGACCAAGATGACGCGTGTTCTCGCAGTCGGCTACGGCGCCGTCTGCTACCTGTTCTTCCTGGTGGTGTTTCTCTACGCCATCGGATTCGTCGGCGACCTGCTGGTGCCGCGCACCGTCGACCATGCCGTCGACGCGCCCCTCTGGCAGGCACTGCTCGTCAACCTCGCCCTTCTGACCCTGTTCGCGGTGCAGCACAGCGTGATGGCTCGTCCGGCGTTCAAACGATGGTGGACGCGCTACGTCCCGCCGGTCATCGAACGCAGCACCTATGTGCTCCTGGCCAGCCTGGTGCTCGCGCTGCTGTTCTGGCAGTGGCGGGAGATTCCCGTCATGGTCTGGGACGTGCAGAATCAACCCGCGCGGATCGCGGTGTGGGTGCTGTTCTGGGCCGGTTGGGCGATCGTGCTGGCCGCGACGTTCATGATCAATCACTTCGAGCTCTTCGGGCTGCGGCAGGTGCTGGCCGCCTGGCGGGCGCAACCTGAGTCCGAGACCGGATTCCGGGCCACGATGTTCTATCGCGTGGTGCGCCATCCCCTCATGCTGGGGTTTCTCATCGCCTTCTGGGCTGCGCCGACCATGACGGCCGGGCATCTGCTGTTCGCGTCCGCCACGACGGGCTACATCCTCATCGCGTTGCAGCTTGAGGAGCGGGATCTGCTGGTGTCGCTGGGATCCCGCTACGCCGCATACCGGCAGGCGGTTCCCATGCTCATCCCGCGGCCCCGCCGGCCTCAGAACGCCCTCCTGACGGGTGACACCCCCGCCCGGCGGTAGGAGCGGGCTACGCCTTGTAGCATCCTGCTACAAGGCGTAGCATTCTGCTACAACAGGAGGTGCGGGAATGACGAACGTCGCCGATCGCGTCACCAGGGTCGCCGCCGACCTGATGGACAGCGCCGCTGCCGAAGGGGCCCGCCAGAGCCGGTCGGCCAAGCAGCAGCTCGACCATTGGGCCCGGGTGGGGCGCGCAGTGTCAAGCCATCAGACGGCCTCGCGCCATCGCGTCGAGGCCGCGCTGGCCGGCCGCCTGGACACCACAGACCTGTCCGAGGACGAGGGTCTGGTGTTCAACGCGGAGATCTCGGCCGCCATCGAAGAGTCCCTGTCCAGCACCAACTACGGTGACACCCTGGCGGCACGGGGCATCACGACGGTCGCGCTCAATGATGACGGGGAGATCGTCGAGTACCGTCCCGACGGCACCGCCGTGGTGGTCAGCACCGACCGATGACACCTGACGTCGCGAGCCGCCGGTGAAACGACTGGACCTCGTCGTCGGTCCGAACGGCGCGGGCAAGTCAACCTTCGTCGCCTTCACCTTGGCGCCGCTGTTAGCGCGCAGCGTGTTCGTCAACGCCGACGAGATCGCCAAACAGCGTTGGCCTGACGACCCCCTCGGCCACGCCTATGACGCAGCGCGGGTCGCCGCAGACACCCGCGCCAAGCTGATCGAGGCCGGCGCATCGTTCATCGCCGAGACGGTCTTCTCCCATCCATCGAAGCTGGATCTGATCCGTTCCGCCCACGACGCGGGCTACACCGTCGCGCTGCACGCGGTGCTGATCCCCGAGGATCTCGCCGTCGAGCGCGTGCGGCGGCGCGTCCTGCACGGTGGTCACGACGTCCCCGAGGACAAGATCCGCGAACGGCACCGGCGTCTGTGGCAGCTGGTGGCCGAGGCGATCCACATGGCCGACACCGCAACCCTTTACGACAACTCCCGGCGGGAAGGGCCCCGAATCGTCGCGCAGTTCACGGCCGGCACGGTCATCGGCGCTCCCGCCTGGCCGACGTGGACGGCCGAGGAGCTGGTCAGTCGCTGGCCCGCTGACGGTGCGCGCTAACGTCACCCCCGTGTCCGCCGATATCAGGAACATGACCTTGATCCGCGTGGGCGGTGCGCTCGCCGCCGCCCTGACGGCGCCCTTGTTGACCCTGCCCACAGCCCAGGCCGACGCGTTCGCACAACTCGAGGCCGTGCCGGTGGTGGCCTCCCCCACGTGCGGCGGCACCGTCAGCGCCGAGGCCCAGGCGGCGCCGGTCCAGATCGGCGATCGGGTCGACGACGGTGTCCGCGTCGCAATCCACTACGACGCCGGCGTCTACGACGGTTCCTGCTCGCTCACCGTCGCAGCCGCGTGGCGGAACCTGGACACGGGAGCCACTGGACGCGGGGACATCACGGCGGTGTCCACGATCGACGGGCACTACGGGTTCATCGGCTACGCCAACTCCACCTTCGAGACGGGCCGTGGCACGGCCGTGATCACCCTGAGCTCACACCCGGGTGCCGAAATGCGGATCACGACGTAACCACCGCGCCGGCTCTCAGATGCCGGAGTCCAACCGACGACCCAGGTGGACACTGGGTGAGCGGGCGGGTCACGGCTAAGCTGCGCGCTGAGACCGCCGACGACGGGGAGCCGATTCACCATGAGCCGCCGATCCCTGCCGACGGCGATCGGCGTGATGCTGGTGGTCGCAGGTCTGTACCCGACCCCCGCCGCGGACGCTGTCGTCGGCGACGTCACCGGGGCCGTCGACATCGGAGCGGGCCGCAGCATGTTCGTCGAGTGCCGTGGGACCGGCTCGCCGACGGTGATCCTGATGTCCGGCAAGGGCAACGGAGCCGAGGACTGGTCGCAGGTGCTCGCCCCCGGTGACCCCGCCCACGACAGCCCGGGCGATGACCTGCCCTGGGGATTCGGCGAACTCGTCGGCAGCCAGGACGCCGTGCTGCCGTCGGTCGCGCGGTTCACTCGCGTCTGCGCCTACGACCGGCCCGATGTCCGCTTCGAGGGCGCCGACCTCACCACACCCCGCAGCCAACCGCATTCCGTGGACCTGGACGTGGCAGACCTCGATGCCCTGCTGACCGCCGTCGGGGCCGAGGGGCCCTCGGTCCTCGTCGCGCACTCCTATTCGGGGGTCGTGGCCACGCTGTTCACCCGGACCCACCCGGAGAAGGTGGCAGGCCTGGTGATGGTGGACGCGCTGAGCGAGCACATGGCCGATGTCATCAGTCCGGCCCAACTCGAGAACTGGGACGCCGGCAATGCGGCGACCTCACCGCAGGTCGCCGAAGGAGTCCGGGTCATCGACGCCTTTCAACAGATCGACGCGGCGCCCCCGATGCCGGCGATACCCGCTGCCGCGCTGGCGGCCGACAAGCCCTGGCGCACCGACCTGCTGCCACCGGAGCCGGTGAGTTCCGAGCAGGTCACCTTCGAGGACTGGCGGGCAGGTCAGGATCGCCTGGCGACATCCCTTGGCGTGGAACTGATCACCGCCACCGACAGCGGCCACGACATCCACCTGTACAACCCGCGCCCGGTGGTCGACGCGATCGAGCGGGTCGTCGAGGAGTTCCGCGCGGGCCTCTGATCGCCCCCATCCGTTCGGGTAGTGGATTACGCGCGGTCGCAGAGTGTCCGGAACCGACACTCGACTGGTACGCGGTTGACCACAATGCACGGAGGTGCACCATGACGCTGATCTCGCTGTTCTCGAACAGGTTCCAAGACCACTTCGTCGTCCTGCGAGGCGGCTTCGCCGACATCGCCACTGTCGTCACCGATCAGGACCGTGAGGACGCCACGATCAACTGGACGGGCTCAGGGCTGGTGCTGGGCCCCGGCGGGACGTTCGGCGGATTCGGCCAGAAGGGCCAACTGCGGCGCGGCTCCACCCCTGCCGGGTTCCTGATGATGATCGCCACCTTCGACGGAAACCGCATACACGAGAAGTTCTTTGACGGCATCGTGGACCCGGAGCGCAAAGCCGAGGTTCTGCGAGATTCGACCTTCATTCTCGAAAAGGGACTCATCGACCCGAACCAGGTCTCCTTCCGTTGGGCGGAGTCGAGCGACGTCTACATCGTGGCGAGGAACTTCCAACTGTTCGCCCAGCGAGCGGTGACTCCCGACGACTTCCAAGCAGCGACGTTCAGGATGACGAACCCGCTGAACGCGCAGAACCAATAGGCATGACATCAGTGGCGGTGTTGGGCGGCGGTTTGCCCGCGGCGTGCCGGCGCATTCGTTGAGCGTGGCGCACCGTTCCGATAGTACATATTTCGATGTATAGTCGGCCTCATGGCCCTCGCAGCCCTGATTCTCTACCTGGTCTTCGGTGCACTCGGTTTCTGCTGGCGCAGCTGGACCCAGTACAGGCACACCGGCTCAACGGGATTCCGCGGAATCCACGGGAATCCCGGATCGCTGGAGTGGTGCGCCGGTGCCGGCTTCATCGCCGCGATCGTCGTCGGAGTCGCCGCCCCCGCGCTGCAACTGCTCGGCCTCCTCGCGCCCGTCGCGGCCCTGCACACACCGTGGCTCCAGGGCCTCGGTACCGCACTGGCCGTCGCCGGAATCGCGGCAACGCTCTACGCCCAGCGGGATATGGGTGAATCCTGGCGCATCGGCGTCGATCCCGGCGAGACCACGACACTGGTCCGACACGGGGTGTTCGGCGTGGTGCGAAATCCGATCTTCACGGCGATGCTGATCTTCGCCGCCGGCGTCGCCCTGATGACACCAAACCCACTGGCGCTCGCCGGTTTTGCCGTGTTGCTGGCGACGATCGAGCTTCAGGTGCGCGTCGTCGAAGAGCCGTATCTGCTTCACACCCACGGCCAGACCTACCGCGACTACCGCGCGTCGGTGGGGCGCTTCGTTCCCGGCATCGGGCGCAACTGACGGCGGGGACCGTCACAGTTCGTCGACCGCCTTGGCCCACTGGCCCAACAGCTCAGGACAGTGGGCACCCAGCGAGTGCCCGACCACACGTCCGGCGGCACAAGCCGTGGCGATCACATGACGCGCTGCGATCACACCTCGGGGGCGCCGGCCTCCGGAGTTCCGGGCTCGGGCTGGGTCTTGGCCTGCTTGCGCTGGGCGAGCTGATACTTCACCAGCGCGACCAGGGCCTTCGGGTTGCGGGCGAAGGCGCCTGCAGCCTGGAAGCCGACTTTGATCTTCTGGCCGACGGTGAGTTCCTGCTCTGACGCCATCACTGCCCCTCCCTGAGAGTTGATCGACTCCGAACAATAGCCGGGCGGCTGGTGACAGCCAGACCAGGGTGCGGGCCCGAAGAACTCGGGCGAGTCCCACCACGGCGTGACACCACACCTGTACCGTGGCGGCCGTGAACTTCTCCCGTGTGTCTTCACCCGTCGCGCTCGCGGCCTGTGCCGCAGCATTGACCATGTCGCTCGCCGCCTGCGGATCCGACAAGGACAACGCAGCATCGGCCACGTCCTCGTCGGCCGCCGAACTGGTGTCCACCGAGACGCCCGCCGCCGCCAGCGCCTGCCCCACGGCGGCGCCCGCGAGCGGCGGCACACCCGAGTGGACGCTGGCCGGCACCACCGGCAACATCGCGGTGACCGGGTCGACCGACACCACGGCACCGCTGGTCACGGTTGACGGACCGTTCAGCGTGGCCGAGACCCAGGTGCAGACGCTCAAGCCGGGCGACGGTCCCGTCGTTGCCGACACGGCCACGGTGCTGGTCTGCTACATGGGCGTCAACGGCCGTGACGGGTCGGTCTTCGACAGCAGTTACGACCGAGGCGCACCGGTCGACTTCCCGCTCACCGGCGTGGTGCCCGGCTTCCAGAAGGCGATCGCGGGCCAGAACGTGGGGTCGACGGTCGCGGTCGCGATGACCTCTGCTGACGGTTACCCCGAGGGGCAGCCGCGCGCCGGGATCCAGCCGGGCGACTCGTTGGTCTTCGCGATCAAGATCCTCGACGCCACCAGCTGAGCCGCCCGGGTCCGACCCGGCACTCGGTGCGCAACGGTCCGGCTCAGTCCAGATCGAACCGATCGTTGTTCATCACCTTGACCCACGCGGCGACGAAGTCCTCGACGAACTTGCCCGCGTTGTCGTCCTGGGCGTAGACCTCGGCGACGGCGCGGAGCACTGAGTTCGAGCCGAAGACAAGGTCATTCGCGGTGGCGGTCCACTTCGTCTGACCCGTCGCGCGGTCACGGCCCTCGTAGACGTTCTCCGTGCTCTCGGACGGCTTCCACTCCGTGCCCATGTCGAGCAGATTCCGGAAGAAGTCGTTGCTCAACGTCCCCGGCCGGTCGGTGAAGACGCCATGCCTGCTGCCACCGTGGTTGGCGCCCAGCGAGCGCAGACCGCCCAGTAGAACGGTCATCTCGGGAGCTGTCAGGTTGAGGAAGTACGCCTTGTCCACCAACAGCTGTTCCAGCTGAGCCTTCTCCCCCGGGCGGAAGTAGTTACGGAACCCGTCGGCCTGGGTTTCCAGCACCGCGAACGAGTCGACGTCGGTGTCAGCCTGGGAGGCGTCGGTGCGTCCCGGGGCGAAGTGCACCGTGATGTCGTACCCGCCATCCTTGGCCGCCTTCTCGATCGCGGCGGAGCCGGCCAGCACGATCAGGTCCGCCAACGAGACCTTCTTGCCGCCGGACGCTCCAGCGTTGAAATCCTGCTGGATGCCTTCGAGCACCGGCAACGCCTTGGCGAGTTCGGACGGCTCGTTGGCCTCCCAGTTGCGCTGTGGTTCCAGACGCAGCCGGGCCCCGTTCGCGCCACCGCGCTTGTCGGTACCCCGGAAGCTCGCGGCCGAGGCCCACGCGGTCTTCACCAACTGCGGCACCGACAACCCGGAGTCGAGCACCCGGCTCTTCAGGGTGGCGATGTCCTGCTCATCGATCAACGGGTGGTCGACGGCCGGCACCGGGTCCTGCCACAGCTGGGGTTCCGGAATCCAGGGGCCGAGGTACCGGCTGACGGGTCCCATGTCGCGGTGCAGCAGCTTGTACCAGGCCTTGGCGAAGGCCTCGTTGAGCTCCTCGGGGTGGTCGAGCCAGCGACGGGTGATTGGGCCGTAGATCGGGTCAACCCGCATCGAGATGTCGGTGACCAGCATGGTCGGCTTGCGCGGCGCGCCACCGAAGGGGTCCGGGATGATCGGCTCGGCGTCCTTGGCCTGGAACTGCCAGGCACCGGCGGGGCTCTTGGTCAACTCCCACTCGTAGCCGTACAGGATCTCCAGGAAGCTGTTGCTCCACTTGGTCGGCGTGGTGGTCCACACCACCTCCAGGCCGCTGGTGATGGTGTCGGGCCCCTTGCCGGAGGCGAACGCACATTTCCAGCCCAGCTGCTGCTGCTCGATCGGGGCGGCCTCGGGCTCGGGGCCGACCAGGTCGCCGTCGCCGGCGCCGTGCGTCTTGCCAAGCGTATGGCCGCCGACGATCAGGGCGGCGGTCTCCTCGTCGTTCATCGCCATCCGGCCGAACGTCTCCCGGATGTCGTGCGCTGCGGCCAGCGGATCCGGTTTGCCCTCTGGGCCTTCGGGGTTGACGTAGATCAGGCCCATGGTCGTGGCGCCGAACGGCTCGGCGAGCTTGCGGTCGGAGTCGTTGGTGCCGCCGTAGCGCTTGTCGGTGCCCAGCCAGGTGTCCTCCTGCCCGAACAGGACCTCCTCGGGCTCCCAGATGTCCTCACGGCCGAAGGCGAAACCGAACGTCTTGAAGCCGGCCGACTGCAGCGCGACGTCCCCGGCATACACGATCAGGTCGGCCCAGGAGATCTTGTTGCCGTACTTCTGCTTGATCGGCCACAGCAGTCGGCGGGCCTTGTCGAGGTTGACGTTGTCCGGCCAGCTGTTGATGGGGGCGAATCGCTGGGCGCCCTGACCGCCGCCGCCGCGGCCGTCGTGGATCCGGTAGGTTCCGGCCGCATGCCAGCTCATCCGGATGAACAGGCCGGCGTAACTGCCGTAGTCGGCGGGCCACCAGTCCTGCGAGGAGGTCATCAGCGCCAGCATGTCCGCCCGCAGCGCCTCGACGTCGAGTTTGGCGAACTCCTCCTTGTAGCTGAAGTCCGCACCGAGCGGGTTGCCCTTGGCGGGTTGGCGGTGCAGCACCGATACGTCGACCTGTTCGGGCCACCAGTCCTTGTTGGTCAGGGGGCCGTGCACCTTGGGGGTCGGCGCATCGATCACCGGATTCTCAGACTCGCTCTTGCTGGCCGTGCCGGCACTGCTGTGCGGGGGCCGGGTGTCGGAGGTGTCAGTCACGTTCTGGCCTTTCATCGAGGGGTGACCGGGCTGCGATCACGGGTGATCAGGAACTTCGGACGGCTGAACATGCGGGACACAGTCCCCAGTAGATGACCTCAGCTTCGTCGATCTCGAACCCCCGGTCCTCGGAGGCGGTCAGGCACGGAGCTTCACCGACAGCGCAGTCGACATCGGCGATGGTTCCGCACGAGCGACACACCACGTGGTGGTGGTTGTCCCCGACCCGCGTCTCATAGCGTGCGAGTGATCCGCTCGGCTGGATGCGCCGGACCAGGCCCGCCGCCGTCAGCGCGTTCAGTGCGTCGTACACGGTCTGATGCGAAATGTCAGGCACGTGGGCGCGGGCAGCGCGGATCACGGTCTCGGTGTCGGCGTGCGGATACTCGCTCACCGCGTGCAGCACCGCGAGCCGGGGCCGGGTGACCCGGAGTCCGGACGCCCGCAACATACCTGTGAATTCGAGGCCATCAGCCATCCATTCGAGTGTGGACCGCAAGCTGGACGGTATCAAGCCTTTACTGAAATTCGTTGCAGGCCAATAGTTTCTCGGACTCGAATATCCCTCGATATTCAGGTTTGAAACGATCCGCAGGTGGGTATCGCGCAAACGTCACCGTCGCCAGAACAGGTGGTGGGTGACTCCGCTGCGGCTCGGCACCACATCGACGTGGAATCGGTCGCGAAGTTCGTCGGGCGACTCCCACAGGCGCGATCCTGAACCGATCTCGACCGGCGAGACCGCGACGTGCAGGGTGTCGACGAGGTCGGCGTCGAGAAATGCCCGGATGATGCTCGCCCCTCCGCCGAGGCGCACATCCCGGCCCGTCGCGGCGTCCTTCGCACGGTCGAGAACGGTGGCTGGGTCCGCGTCGAGGAAGTGGAAGGTGGTGTCCGACAGAGTGAACGACGGCCGTTCATGATGGGTCATCACGAACACCGGCGTGTGGAACGGCGGCTCCGCACCCCACCAGCCCCGCCACTCGTGGTCGCGCCAAGGTCCGCGCTGGGGCCCGAACTTGTTGCGGCCCATGATCTCCGCACCGATATTGTTGGCGAAGTCACGGGTGAGAAAGTCATCGAGGCCGCGAGTGCCTCCGGGATCCGTGCGGTTGGGCCAGCTGGCGGTCGCACCGGCCCAGACGAACATGGCCTGGGGGTCGGCGTGGCCGAAGGGGCGCTCGAAGCTCTGGTTCACCCCGGCGCCGAAGCCGTCCCTGGAGACGGTGAAATTCTGGACCTTGAGCAGCTGCGTCACGTGTTCCTCCTGAGTCTGGACGTCACATGTACAGACTCAGCCTGATGCCACGGCTCATCGCAGGATGTCTGGAACCTGCCCTTGTCGGGTGAAACGGGCTCGAAGCGCGGTCACTGCGCCCCGGGAATCGGGATGAGGCTCGCGTTCGGGTCCGGCGGGGGCGTGTCGTACCACCCCGGAGGCGGCGGACCATTGAGGGAGTAGTACCCGGGCGGCAGCGGTGGGCCCGAGACCGGCTCGTCCGAACTGCGAACGGTCGACGACGTGGTGGATTCCGGCGCGTTCAACGACACGAAGCCCGGCGGCAGCGCGGGCGCGGGACCGGCTCCCGGCGGCGGCGGGGGCGAACTCGCCGGCGGCCCGGACATCAGCCCTCGGGGGTCACCACTGCGAGCCGTCTGCCAGAGGTCACGCAGGTAGCCGAACGCGCCCGGGGTCTCCCCCTGGCCGTAGACCGGGTTGGCCATCTCGGGAACCGGCGGTGGCCCGGCCGGCGGCGGCGGAGGAGGCCCGACGAGGCCTTCGCCCTCGGTGACGACGGGAACGCCGGGCGCGGGTTCCGCCGGATCGGCCGACGCCGAACCCGCCCACGTCAGCGCGCCGCCGAGGACGGCGAGGCCCGCGACTCCGAGTCGAGCGGCGGCGACCGACCGGGTGCCGCGAAGTCGTGAAGTCATGAGTCGGGGATGTCCTCTCTGGATGCTTCGGAAAAGGCTAGCGCCTCCCCGGCTCAGCGTCACGCCGTCCGGCGTGCGAACTCTGGGGCGTGCTCGGGAAGAAGACCGACACCGATCGCGTACGCCGGGATCACCGACAGAGCCGGAATACGACTCAGCAGCGCACCGCCCACGCGGGCCAGCACCGGCGGGAACTGCGGTGTTCGTCCCGACAGGATCACCGGCGCGAGCCGGCGGTGCATGAACCGCTGCACCGCCTGCGTGACGACGGCGGGCATGCGCCGGCGCCGTTGCACGGCCTCGAGGTCGCGGGAGGTGACTCGATGCGCCAGCAGCGGGCCGGCCAGCAGACGTGCGGTGGCGACAGCGTCCGCGATGGCCAGGTTCACGCCGACGCCGCCGACCGGCGACATCGCGTGGGCGGCGTCACCGATGCACAACAACCCCGGCCGGTGCCATCGGCGCAGCCGGTTGAGCCGCACATCGAGCACCTTGACGTCCTCCCACGAGGTGAGCGGCGCGACGGAGGCCTCGGGCACCAGAGCGGCAACCTGTGAGCGGAAGGTCTCGAAACCGCGCGCATGCAGTTGTGCCTCGCCGCCTTTCGGAAGAAAGCAGCCCGCCTGGAAATACCCCTCCCGGGGAATGAGGATCAACGCCAGCTCGGATGAGAGCCGCGGCATCAGCTGATACTGCGCGTCACCGACCCGATCGATGCGGAACCACCCCACGTCGAAGGGCACCGGGAACTCTTTCGGGACCAGCCCGGCCTCGCGCCGCACATCCGACGTGCGGCCGTCGCAGGCCACGGTCAGGTCCGCGCGCAGTTCACCCGGTCCGTCAGGACCCTCGTAGCGCACTCCGGTGATGGTGTCGCCGTCGCGCAGCAGTCCGGTGACCTTCGTGCTCGTCCTCAAGGTGAACGTGGGCTCTCGGCTTCCGGCCTCGGCGAGCAGGTTGAGCAGATCCCACTGCGGCACCAGGGCCATATAGGGATGGGGAAGGTCGAGCCGGCGGAAATCCACCGCCGTCACCTGACGGCCACCCACGTCGAACTGGGCACGCTCGAACCTGGTGTGGGGCAGCGCGTCGAACTGGTCGAACAGCCCGAGCTCCTCCAACAGACGCAGCGTGACCGGGTGGACCGTGTCGCCGCGGAAGTCACGCAGGAAGTCCGCGTGCTTCTCGAATACGGTCACCTCCACCCCGGCGCGGGCAAGCAGGAGGCCCAGCACCATGCCGGCCGGGCCGCCGCCCGCGATGGCACACGAGGTCGATTCGATACGGGTCACGGGTGATCCTCTCTCTGACGCGTGCCGACGGCACGGACGAAGTTCTCGGCGAACACCACGCACACGGTGTCCAGTTCGGGCAGTTCCGCCGGCGCGATCTTCTCGGCGACCGGACGCATCAGCGCGTGCACCAGCATCGGTGCCATCAGTTGTTGGACGAGCAGGAGGATGGGCTCATCGCGGATGCGGCCGGCCTGGATCTCGCCGGTCAGCCACTGACCCAGCAGCGCCAGCATCCGGGGCGCACCATGGCCGGCGAGCGCCTGGACCGCGGGGCTGGTGGGGCGGGCGAAAGCCTCGCCGAACATCGCGCCGACCACTCGGGGCGCCCGGCCCAACGCGGCGGCGATGACCTGGTAGAACTCGCGGACCGTCTCCGACAGTTCTCCATGCGGCTGGGCCAGGAACTCCTCGACGTCCTGAACCGGACTGTGCCGCTCGAACACTGCGCGCAACAGCCCATCCCGGGTTCCGAAGATCGCGTGGATACTGGGCACCGAGCACCCGGCACGAGCCGCGACAGCGTCCAATGTCGCTGCTGCCAAGCCATTCTCACCGATCAACTGCGCGGCCGCGTCGACGGCCCGGATGCGAACCGGAAGTCGGCCGCCCGGGTCCACCCCGTGCGCGCACACGGCTTGGTCCAGCGCCCTGCGGGAACCGCCCAGGCGACGCAACAGCGTGCTTCGGGAGATTCCGGCATGTCGCGCGATGAGCGTGATGGGGACCTCGGCGACGGCCCTGCCCGTCTCCTCGGAGGCCCGCAGCGCCGCGTCGACCAGCTCCACCGGCACCCGGTGGTCGTCCGATCGGCTCGCCACAGCACGCCCCTTTCGTTGAGACGAGACTAGAGTACAGCTATAGCTGGGTTCCACATCGTGGCCCAGCAGGGCCGACAGCGGTGCGGGACGTACCTGCCAGCAGGTAACCGGTGTGGCCGCTGGCATCGATGTGCGGTGTGCGGCGACGCGGAAGCCTTGGGGTGACCGACGAAGCCCCCTGAAAGGAGCGGATGTGTCCGCCCAGACCGCCCCGCAGACCATGTCGCGATCTCGTGTCCTCACTGTCGCCGCGGCGGCGCTGTCCCTGCTGGCGCTGTCCGACGGTCCAGCCACCGGAACCGCCTCGGCCGCAGTGGATCCGTCATGTCCCGACGTCGAGGTGGTGTTCGCCCGCGGCACCTTCGAGGCGCCCGGCGTGGGCGACACCGGCCAGGCCTTCGTCGATGCGCTCACTGCCCGTCTGCCCGGCCGGAACGTCGTGGCCTACCCCGTCGACTACCCCGCATCTCTGGACTTTCAGGCCGCAGCCGACGGGGTCGAGGACGCCAGCGCCAAGGTGGAGGCGATCGCGGCGGAGTGCCCCGCCACCGAAATCGTGGTCGGCGGGTACTCGCAGGGCGCCGCGGTCGCCGGGTACATCACGGCCGACGCGGTTCCCGAGGGCTTCACCCTGCCCGCGGGCATCCGCGGGCCCATGCCCCCGGCCGTCGCGCCGCACGTCGCGGCGGTGATCCTGTTCGGCACACCCGACAACTGGTTCTTGAACCTGGTCGACCGTGATGCCCCGCCCCTCACCATCGGGTCCCTCTACTCGGCCAAGACCCTCGAACTGTGCGCACCCGGAGATCCCGTGTGCTTCCCCGGTGGCCTGGACAGGTCGGCGCACAGCGGCTACAAGAGCAATGGAATGGCCGATCAGGCAGCCGATTTCACCGTGAACGCGTTGGCGCGGAATCCGCTCACCCAGTCCGCGTGACGGGCGCGACCGCCTCCCCCTCTCACTGTACCGCGCACCCCGGGGCTTGCGGCAAGGCCGGGGTGTTGCTGCACAATCGTCGGTCCGTGTCCAAACACCATGGAAACAAGGCTGTTTCACGGTGGGACACCGCACCGAACCAGGGGGTTGAACAGTGGTTGACGTGGTCATCGCCGGAGCCGGACCGACGGGATTGATGCTCGCGTGCGAGCTGAGGCTGCACGGGGTGGATGTGCTCGTCCTCGACAGAGAGCCGGAACCCACCCGGCACGTCCGAGCGCTGGGCCTGCACGCCCGCAGCATCGAGGTGATGGACCAGCGCGGGATGCTGGATCGGTTCCTGTCGAACGGACAGACACATCCACTCAACGGATTCTTCGCCGGGATCATGAAACCCGCTCCCGACACACTCGACACCTCCCACGGATATGTGCTCGGCATCCCACAGACCGTCACCGAGCGCCTGCTGGCCGAGCGGGCCGGCGAACTCGGCGCGCCGATCCGACGTGGTTGCGAGGTCGTCGGACTCAGCCAGGACGCCGCGGGTGTGACGATCGAGCTTGCTGACGGAATTCATCTGCGGGCGCGGCACCTCGTCGGCTGCGACGGCGGCCGCAGCACCGTGCGCCGTCTGCTCGGTGTGGGTTTCCCCGGCGAACCCAGCACCGTGGAGATGCTGCTGGGCGAGATGGCTGTGACATCCGATCCCGGCACGGTCGCCGACGTGGTGGCGGAGATCCGACGAACCCAGCTGCTGTTCGGCCTCATGCCTTTGGGCGACGGATTCCACCGCGTGCTGGTCCCTGCCGCCGGACTCGCCGAGGACCGTGCGACACCGCCCACCATGGAGGAGTTCCGCCAGCAGTTGACCGCCGTTGCGGGCACCGACTTCGGGGTGCACTCACCGCGCTGGCTGTCCCGATTCGGTGACGCCACAAGGCAGGCCGAGCGGTACCGGGTCGGTCGCGTCCTGCTGGCCGGGGACGCCGCGCACATCCATCCGCCGACCGGTGGGCAAGGCCTCAACCTTGGTGTGCAGGACGCGTTCAACCTCGGTTGGAAGCTGGCGGCCGAGGTCAACGGCTGGGCGCCGGCGGACCTGCTGGACAGCTACGAACGCGAACGGCATCCGGTGGCGGCCGGGGTCCTGTCCAACACCCGGGCGCAGATGGCGCTGTTGGCGTCGACGCCGGGTGCGCGGGCGCTGCGTGACCTCATGTCTCAGTTGATGGAGTTCGACGAGGTGAACCGCTGGCTCATCGAAACGATCACCGCAATCGACATCCGGTACGACTTCGGCGGTGACCACCCACTGATCGGACGGCGACTGCGCGACGTCGGGCTCGACGGCGCACGACTCTACGAGCGGATGCGCGACGGCCGGGGGCTGCTCATCGACCGCACCGGCCGCCTGTCCGTGTCGGGATGGGCCGATCGCGTCGACCACGTCGTCGACCCCCGCGCCGACATCGACGCGTCCGCAGCGCTGCTGCGCCCCGACGGACATGTGGCGTGGGTCGGTGACGGGCAGCAGGACCTGCTCGCCCACCTGCCACGATGGTTCGGGGAGGCAGCGTGACTGACCAGCGGGCCGCGGAACTGCGCGCGGTCTTCGAGTCCGGCGGGCCCGGATCCGCCGAGGCTCAGAAGGCACTCGGTGACGGCCCGATCCTGCGGCGCCTCGAGGCGGCCATCCTGGCGTTGGCGCATCACCGCGGTGCGGGCAGCAGCACCTGCCCCTCAGACGCCGCGCGGGCCGTCGGCGGTGCCCACTGGCGTGACCTCGTGCCCGATGCCCGGGAGATCACTCGTCGGCTCGCCCGGTCGGGGGACGTGACGATCACCCAACGCGGGACGCCGCTCGATCCCGACGAGGACTGGCGCGGGCCCATCCGGATTCGCACCACTCGGTGATGTCGCGGACCCGAACGAACGACCTCGACGATCTGCTGGTTCATGAGCGGCTGATCACTCTGGGTGCTGAAATCCCCGATGGTGCAGAGCGGGATGTCGTAGCCGATCTGAATGTGGTTCTCACCCACCAAAGACGGCGGTCGCGGTATAGCGTCAGCCCGTGGACGTCCATCGAAGGGTGGATCGATGGGTGAGCTGATCGGACGCAGCGACGAGTGCCGGGTGCTCGACCAACTCGTCGATGCCATACGTGCCGGGGAGAGCCGAGCCCTGGTGATGCGGGGAGAGGCCGGCGTCGGAAAGAGTGCCCTGCTCGATCACCTGGCTGACAGAGCCGCGCCGGGTCGCGTCACCCGCACGTCCGGTGTCCAGGCTGAAATGGAGCTCGCGTATGCCGGTGTGCACCAACTGTGTCTGCCATTTCTCGACCACGTGGACCGGCTCCCGACGCCACAGCGCGGCGCTCTGGGCACAGCCCTGGGCATGACGGAAGGTCCGACACCGGACCGGTTTCTGGTGGGGTTGGCCGTGCTGAACCTGTTCTCGGACGCCGCCATCGACGGCCCGTTGTTGTGCCTCGTCGATGACGAACAGTGGCTCGATCGCGCCTCCGCCCAGGTCCTCGCCTTCGTCGCACGCCGCCTGGGCGCGGAATCGGTGGCGCTGGTCTTCGCGGCGCGCCAGCCGACCGATGCCGTGGCGGGTCTGCCCACTCTCGTCGTCCGTGGTCTGCAGGCGCGTGAGGCCCGCGCCCTGCTCGACACCGTGCTGACCGGTCCCCTCGACGACCGCGTGCGCGACCAGATCGTCGCCGAGACCCGTGGCAATCCCCTTGCCCTGCTGGAGGTGCCGAGGGAGTTGACCGCCGAGGAGCTGGCGGGCGGCTTCGGATTCCCTGGCGCGGTGCGGATCTCCGGTGACGTCGAGTCGACCTTCCGGGCACGCATGGACGTGCTTCCGGAACAGACCCGGCTGCTTCTGCTGCTCGCCGCGGCCGAACCCACGGGAGATCCCGCACTGATGTGGCGGGCCGCCGATGCGCTGGACATCGCACCGGAGGCCTCGACTGCGGCCGTCGAGGCCGACCTGATCAGCTTCAGAACCCGCGTACGGTTCCGCCATCCGCTGGTCCGTTCGGCGGCGTACCGCTCGGGTTCCCCGCAGGACCGGAGGCGGGTGCACCTCGCGCTCGCCGAAGCGACCGACAGCGAGCGTGATTCCGACCGGCGCGCCTGGCATCTGGCGCACGCCGCCGCCGGTCCCGACGAGGCCGTCGCCGCCGAACTCGAACGTTCGGCGCACCGAGCCCAGCGGCGCGGCGGCGTGGGAGCGGCCGCTGCCTTCCTTGAGCGGGCTGCGGCCTTGACCCTGGACCCGAAGAAGCGCGTCGACCGTGCCCTGGCCGCCGCGTCGGCCAAGGTGGAGGCGGGCGCCTTCGACGTGGCGATGGACCTGCTGGCCACGACGGACTCCGCGCGCCTCACCGACCTCCAGATGGCCCGGGCGGACCTGGTGCGCGCGCGGATCGCGTTCGTCACCAACCACGGAAGTGACGCTCCCCCACTGCTTCTGAAGGCGGCACGGCGGCTTGAGGCGATCGATGTCGACCTGTGCAGGGCCACCTACATCGACGCCTTCACCGCCGCGATGTTCGCGGGTCGACTGTCAGTCGGCGCGGACAGCGAGGAGGTCGCCCGCACCGCCGAGAGGGCACCACGCCCCTCGGCGGATCCCCGGCTGCACGACGAGTTGTTGGCTTGGCTGGTGACGTTCTTCACCCAGGGCTACGGGGCGGCGATGCCGCAGTTGCGGCGTGTGCTGTCCGCGGCGGAGGGCGAGGTCCCGGCCGACCAACAACGCCGATGGGCCTGGCTGAGCACTGTGGCGGCGATCAGAGCCTGGGACGACCAGCGATGGCATGAACTCTCGATGCGCCACCTCGACCTTGTGCGCGGTGCGGGCGCCCTGAGCGACACTCCCCTTGCGCTCAACACACACGCGTTCGTCACGATGTTCTCCGGCGAATTGTCCGCCACCGAGGCTCTGGTCGACGAGCAGGCCGCCGTGCAGGAGGCCCTCGGGAGCAGAATCGCCCCCTATGCCGCCCTCGGACTCGCGGCCATGCGCGGTGATCGGGACGCCGCGCTGGCGTTGAGCAGCGCCACCATTGCCGAGGTCACAGCGCGGGGCGAGGGCAACGGCATCTCCGTCGCGAGATGGGCGACATCCCTGCTGCACAACGGTCTTGGTGATTTCCGTTCCGCGTTGGCGGCGGCGCGGGAGGCCATCACGCCCCCAGTCGGTCTGAGCTCGGCCAACTGGGCGTTCACCGAATTCATCGAAGCCGCGGCGCGACTGGGCGAATACGCCGACGCCGAAGGCGCATTGAGTCAGTTCGTCGCGGTCAGTGAGCCCAGCGGGACGGACTGGGCGCGAGGGCTTCAAGCCCGCTGTCGTGCCCTGGTGAGCGACGACGACACGGCCGAACCGCTGTACCGCACGGCCGTCGAACTGCTGGGCCGCACCCGAATTCGCCCCGACGCCGCCCGCGCGCACCTCCTGTACGGGGAGTGGCTGCGCCGGCAACGACGCCGCAACGAAGCGCGTGAGCAGTTGCGAACAGCGCACGACCAGTTCACCACCATGGGCATGCAAGCCTTCGCCGAGCGCGCCGGACGCGAGTTGCAGGCCACTGGACACGCACTGCCCACGAAGGCACCGGCCCTCGCCGGGCCGACGCTGACGGCACAGGAGGAACAGGTGGCCCGGCTGGCCCGCGATGGGCTGTCGAATCCCGAGATCGGCGCGCGCCTGTTCATCAGCGCCCGCACCGTCCAGTACCACCTGAGCAAGGTGTTCACCAAGCTCGAGATCACCTCACGCAGCCAACTGGCACACGTCTGGCCGTGACCCTCATGTGGAGGCCGCGTCACCGCCGGTGTCGGAGGGAAATTCGACCGGGTACTCCTCGGCGAAATCAGCGGAGCGGCCCACGGCCGCCCACCTGCGATCCTCGCCGAGCAGGAATTCGTCCTGGCGGATCGCCCCCTCCACCGCATCGACGCCGATCGGCAGGTGATACGGGATGTCTTTGCGTCGCGACATCTGCACCAGGATCTCGGCCGCACGTGCGGGGTCCCCGGCGGTGACGGCATCGCTGTGCCGAATCGCCGACATCGCGCCGACGGTCCCCGCGTACTCCTCGGGGACGTCGTGGACTTCCATCGACGATCCAGCCCAGTCCGTCGCGAAACCGCTGGGTTCCACGACGAGCACCTTCACGCCGAACGGCGCGGCCTCGGCGAGAAGGACCCGAGAGAAGCCGTCGATCGCGAACTTGGCGGCCTGATAGGACGCGATCCCTGGAGATCCGCCGACCCGCCCGCCCATAGACGAGAACTGGATGATCAGGCCGCCGCCCTGGGCTCGCAGCACCGGAAGCACGGCCTTGGATACGTGGTAAACGCCCCAGAAGTTGGTCTCGAACTGTGCTCGGAAATCCTGTTCGTCGCCGGTTTCGATGGGGGCGACGTTGGCGTAGCCGGCGTTGTTCACCACCACGTCGATGTGACCGAACCAGTCCGTGGCGGCCGAGATCGCGTGGTCGACGGCCGCACGGTCGGTGACGTCGAGTGGCACCGCCAGCAGGCGGTCGCCGTGGGTCTCCTGCAGATCGGCGAGTTGTTCGGGCCGACGTGCGGTGGCCGCGACGGAGTCTCCGGCGGCCAACGCCGCCTGCACCAGGGCGCGACCGAAACCACGCGAGGAACCGGTGATGAACCACACCCGAGTCATGAGGCCGCCCTCCGCGAGCTGAGCAGGCCGGCGTCGGAGATCGCGGCGGCCAGGGGTTCGAGCACCGATGGGTCAAGGGGCGGTGGCAGATACAGGATGGCGAGGTCCAACCCCTCCTCCCCGAAGGCCGCGACTTCGGACATCACCTTCTGGTGGCCGTGGTCGGGCTTGACCCAGATGTGTGCCGAGAGGGCGATCTCGGCGGGATCGCGGCCGATGTCGGCGCAGTGCGACCACAGCACGTCACGCTTGTGCGCGAACTCCTCGGGTGTGCCGATCACGAAATTCCAGTGGTCGGCGTACTTGGCGACGATGCGCAGCGTGCGCTTCTCACCGCTGCCGCCCATACAGATCGGTGGGTGCGGACGCTGAAACCCCTTGGGCTCGTTGCGTGCATCCTTGAGGCGGTAGAAGGCGCCGTCGAAGGTGGTGGTCTCCTGACTGAGCAGGCCGATCAACACCTGGGTGGCCTCTTCGAAGCGGTCCATGCGCTCCTTCACCGAGCCCAGTTCGATGCCGTAGGCGCCGGACTCCTCCTCGTTCCACCCGGCTCCGATCCCGAGTTCGAGCCGTCCGTTGGAGATGATGTCCAGTGCAGCAGCCATATTCGCCAGAACTGCCGGATGCCGGTAATGAATGCCGGTGACCAATGTCCCCAATCGCAGTCGTGTGGTCGCCTGCGCGAGCGCCGTCAACGTGGTCCATCCCTCCAGGCACGGCCCCGAAGAGTTCCCCTCGATCGGATAGAAGTGGTCGAACGTCCACCCGGATTCGAAGATCTCGATGTCGTCGGCTGCGCGCCACACCGCGAGCATGTCCGGCCAGGTGGTGTTCTGGGGTGAGGTCTTGAATGCGAATCTCATGTGTCTTCCCTCTCTGAGGTTTCCGCGCTGGCCTGCAGATTGCCGTTGGGCGGTGGGCTCGCGCCTATGACGCCGACTCCGATCGGTTTCATGTCATCTCCTATCTTTCGCGAGTCAGTCGAAGGTGAGCACCAGACGGCCTCGCAGGCCGCCGGCCTCCAAATCGCGATGTGCTTGCGCCGCCTCGGCGGCCGGATACGTGCGGGCGACACGCAGGGTCAACTGGCCCTCATCGGCCAGCTGCCTGAGTGCGTCGAGTTTGTCGTGGGCGTGGGTGTACTCCGGGACGAAGACCTCCCGGACACCGATGCCGCGCTCGCTGCCCAAGTCCCCGTGCAGTTCCCATCCGCGGACGGTGGCCAGCTGCCCGCCGTCCCGGATCGCCGGCACGACGTCACCGCCCTGCAGGGAGCCATCGATGACCGCGGCCACTCCATCGGGCCACCACTGTCGAATCCGTTGTCCGACGTCGCTTCCACGCGCGACAATCTGGTCGGCGCCGAGCTCGGCGATGAGGTTCTCATCCTTCTCCGCGGCATCCGCGATCACTCGCAGTCCGTCGACCTTGGCGAGTTGGACCGCGTACCCGCCGACCGCCCCCGCGGCCCCGGTGACGGCGATGGTGTCGCCCTCTCCCAGACCCAACACGTCCAGGGCGAGCCGGGCGGTCAGACCGTTCATCGGCAGGGTCGCCGCCTCGGCATGTGTACTGCCTGCGGGCGCTCGGGTGACCTGGTCGGCGTCGACGACGAGGTACTCGGCGTAGGCCCCGCCCGTGGGGTCGATGGGCATGACGATCGCCATCACCCGGTCACCCTCGGCGAGCTCTGTCTGGGTGTCTGGTCCGATCTCGTCGACGACGCCGGCAGCCTCCATCCCCGGGACGTACGGCGGCGTCAGCGGACCGGATCTCAATGTCGCGTCGAGGTTCCCGATCCGCAGCAGCGTGTCTCCCGGGTTGACGGTCGCGGCATGAACGCGGATCCGAATCTGACCCGGGCCAGGATCCGGGCGCGGCACCTCCACGAGCTCGAGGACGTCGGGACCGCCGTACTCGGTCACGCCGACTGCCTTCATCGTCGCCACGTCACAGCCCCAGGTCGCTCAGACCCGGATGCTCCTTGGGGCGGGGCCCGCTGCGGTCCCAGTGGAACAACCGTTCGGCCTCGGTGATTGCGAGGTCGTTGATGCTGGCATGCCGCGTGTGCATCAACCCATCGGCGTTGAACTCCCAGTTCTCGTTGCCATAGGCGCGAAACCACTGGCCTGAGGCGTCGTGGTACTCATAGGCGAATCGCACGGCGATCCGCTCGTCGCCGTAGGCCCACAGTTCCTTGATGAGGCGGTAGTCGAGTTCGCGGGCCCATTTCGCCGCGAGAAACTCCACGATCGCCGCACGCCCCTGCACGAACGTGGAGCGGTTGCGCCACCGGCTGTCGGGGGTGTACCCCAGCGCCACCCGTTCGGGATCACGGGTATTCCAGAGATCTTCTCCTGCACGAACTTTCGCCACAGCGATGTCACGGGTGAACGGCGGGACCAGGGGCGTGGTCATGAGTACGGCTCCTTTGATGCGGCAACGAGGTCGACATCAGTGCCACGAAGCCATGCTCGTCAACGAGGGGTATCGCGCGCATCAGCCACCGGACAGTGCAACTGGCCAGTCTGCGCGGATGTTCCTGGTGACACCGCCCGCCGACGCACCGGGGCGTCGGGTTCTCAGGGGGGTCGGACCGTTCATCATGGAGGGCATGGAGTCGACCCGGTTGGACCGCTGGCTGTGGGCGGTCCGCCTGACGAAAACCCGGCCTGACGCCGCGGCGGCATGCCGGGGCGGGCACGTACGCGTCAACGACCGGCCCGCTAAACCCGCGACCTCAGTCGTCCCCGGCGACCAGGTCCGCGCCGTCGTGGGCGGACGGACCCGGATCGTCGAGGTGGTCCGGGTGATCCAGAAGAGGGTGGGACCCGCCGATGCCGCGACCTGCTATCTGGACCGCACACCCGCCCCGCCTCCCGTCGTCGCGACACCGGTGGCGGTGCGGGACCGTGGCGCGGGCCGCCCCACCAAGAAGGACCGCCGCACCCTGGACAAGTGGCGTGCCGGCCGAGGGTGACTCCCCCGGCGGTCGCGACGTGCCTCGAATCGCGCACATCGCGACGTGGCTGGGTGTCATCGCGATCCCGGCCGTCGGGTGGTTCGTTCAGGACTGGTCCGGGGCGACGACGCTGGCGGTGTACTGGTTCGAGACGCTGGCCCTGTGTCTTCTGGTCATCGCACGCATCGCGCTTCACCAGCGGTGGACTCCGCGCCGTGGCCACTTCCGCTACCGGGCGCCGAGCACTGCCCGGCGCAGCGCTCCGACGTCGTCGTTCATCTCGGGTTTCGCCTTGGTCAGTATCGGGTTCAGTGCGGCTCACGGGGTGTTCCTGGGGATCATCGTGCTGCTGCTCACCGCCAACGGACACCACGATCTGATCGACCTTGATTGGCGCAGTGTCGGATTCGGATGCCTCGGCGTGATGCTGTTCCTCCTGCTCGATTTCGTCCTCGACCTGCTCAGCCTGCGGCAGTGGTCCTTCTGGCAGGTCGAGCAGACCGCCAATCGGGGGCTCAGCCGGGTCGTCGTCGTCCACCTCACGCTGATCTTCGGCATGGTGGGCATCGCCGTCACGGATGCACCCACGGCACTGTTCAGTGCCTTCGTCGTGCTCAAGAGCCTGTCCGCGTTGAGTTTCGCGGTACCGCAGTGGGAACCGAAGGAACCTCCGAAGTGGTTGAGCCGCGCCATGAATCGGGCACCGAATGTGCATCCGGGTGAGTCGTTCGAAGAATTCTGGGTCCAGGACCGCACGGATGAATCCGCGCGGCGCGCGGCCAACGAACAACCGTGGCCGACGTCGCGGCCGTAGAGAAGAGGGCGCCTGACCCGCCCTCCGGTTGGGTAGAGTCCCTGTCACACGGATCACACGGAGTGAAGGGCAGGCGTTCGCGTATGAAAGCCACCAAGGTCATCGGATCGATCATCGGTTCCGGCGCAGCAGCAGTCGCGATGCTGGCCGGCAGCGGCGTCGCCTCAGCACAGCCCGACGTGGAGGCGATCGTGAACTCGTCCTGCACATACCCGCAGGTCATCAGGGCACTGAATGCGACCAACCCACAGGTCGCCAGGGATTTCGAGGCCAGCTCGATGGCCACCCAGTGGTTGCAGCAGTTGATCGCGGCGGGCCCTGACCAGCGTCGACAGATGATCGCCCAGATCCAGGGTTTCCAGGGCATCGAGACCTACACCACGGTCATCAACCAGGTCGCCAACAGCTGTCAGAACTACTGACCGACTCCCGCTCGTTTGGGAGCCGTTTAGCGTCACCGCGAAACGGCTACGGACTTCGCATGTCCGACTCCCCCGCCAACGACATCATCGATGACGTCGCCCCCGGCGACATCGTCGTCATCCCCCGTGCCGCCGACCGCGTCGCCCTCAAGGTCGTGCACAAGGAGAGCACCGACTCCGGGTTCGTGATCACCCTGGAGGAGGACGGCGGTGCGACGTTCCAGCTCGACCTGGCCGCGGGCACGCCCGTCGAGCGGTCACTGGAATCCAAGTGGGAGTCCGAGCAGAGTCCGACGCCGAACGTCGAAAACTGACGTCACCCGGGCCTCGCCTCTGATTCCGGCCGGTCATCGGTCGACCAGGTGTACCGCTGCTCGGGTGCTGCGGCGCTGCCCAGCATGAAGGCCCGATGGTAGCGGCCGGCCCGTGCGATCGTGGCCAGCCAGGTCGCCACGGTGCTCACCCGGTTCCGCACGCCGGTGAGGAACGCGATGTGGATGAAACCCCATGCCAGCCAGCCGAGGAACCCCGACACCCGCACCGGACCGACCTGCAGCAGCGCCTGGCCGCGGCTGATGTAGGCGGCCGAACCGAGGTCGCGGTACCGGTAGGCGCGCCGCGCCCGGCCGTCGAGGTCGCGCCGCACACACGCGGCGACGTGCAGGCCGCCCTGCATCGCGTTCTCCGCAACCCCCGGCAGGTCGTCGCGGCCGACGAGGTCGCCCACGACGAACACGTTGGGATGGCCTGGGACCGTGAGGTCGGGTTCGACAGCGATCCGGCCGGACCGGTCGGTGGACGCGCCGAGCACCTCGGCGACCCGGCGCGCGAAGGGCACGGCCTCGACGCCCGCGGTCCACAGCACCGTACGGGCGTCGTACTCCTCGGTGGGGCCGCCAGACTTGGGCGTCACGGTGACGCCCTCGCGCCGAACGTCAGTCACGTGCACGCCCATGTGCAGTTCGACGCCGAGACGTTCCAGCGTGCGTGCCGCGTGGCCCGACAGGTCCGGGGCGAAACTCTTGAGCACCCGGTCACCGCCGTCGAACAACAGGACCCGTGCCTCCTCCGGATCGATGCTGTGGAACTCGCGGGCCAGGGTCCGGGTCGCCACCTCGCGGATCTGCCCGGCCAACTCGACCCCGGTCGGGCCGCCGCCGGCCACCGCGAAGGTCAGCCAACTGTCCCGCTCGGGACCGGGCGGCAGCGTCTCGGCGATCTCGAACGCCGTGAACAGGCGCTGCCGGATGCTCAGCGCATCGTCCAGCGTTTTCATCCCGGGCGCCCACTCGGCGAAATGCTCCTTGCCGAAATACGACTGGCGCATCCCGGCCGCGACGACCAGCACGTCGTAGTCGAGCGTGAACGACGTCTCGTCGGGTCGCAGCGCCGTGACGGTGCGGGCCCCGGGGTCGAGGTCGATCGCCTCGCCGAGCAGGGTTTTGACATTGTCGTAGCGCGCGAGCTCCTCTCGCAGCGAGCGGCTGATGTGCCCGATGCTCAGCGTTCCGGTCGCGCACTGATACAGCAGTGGTTGAAAAAGATGGCCTGCGGCGCGGTCGAGCACCGTGACCTCGACATCGTCGCGGCGCCCCAGCCTGCGGGCGCAGAACAGGCCGCCGAAGCCGCCTCCGATGATGAGCACTTTCGTGCGCGCCTGGCTCATTGTCTCGACGTTAGTCGCTCGCTCTAGGCTGGTGCCCGTGTCCGACGAGGATCGAGTCCGATGGGACCGCCGCCACGGACAGGGCGATCCGCCCTCCGACGACGACATCGCGCTCCCCGAGGTGTTCCGGCCAATGGCCGGCCTGTTCCCGCACTCGGGCGCAGCGCTCGATCTGGCGTGCGGGCCCGGCACGCTGTCGGTCTGGCTGGCGCGGCGCGGTCTCTCCGTGCACGGAGTCGACGTGTCCGGCGTCGCCGTCGCGGCCGCGCGCGATCTCGCGATTCGGCATGCCGTGGCCGACCGCTGCCGTTTCGACGTCGTCGACCTCGATGACGGTCTGCCGCCCGGCGATCCGGTGGACGTGTTGTGCTGCATCAGATTCCGCGACCCGGCGCTCTACCCGCAGATGGTCGAGCGGCTGGCGCCGGGGGGCATGCTGGCCATCAGCGTGCTCAGCGAGGTGGGAGGCACACCGGGCGCCTTTCGCGCCCGCGCCCACGAGCTGACCGAGGCGTTCGGCACGCTGGAGGTGCTGGCCGCCGACGAGGGTGGCGGTCAGGCGTGGCTGCTGGCCCGGCGCGGTTAATCCTGAACCCGCGCCGAGGAGAGGCCGCCGGACACGTTTCGCCAGGTCGGGTGTGATCGTGGCTCTTCTCGGCGCAACAGGATCAGAGTCGGCCCACCTCGAGCAGACCGTCGACGGTGTCGGCGATCGTCTCGGCCGGGTCACGCCAGCTGACACCCAGATCGCGGTGTGCGGGTTCGTCGTCGGACGTCGGCATCTGCGTGTAGTACTGCATGGCCGCGGAGTTGATCGGCGTCTCGAACGGCAACTGATCACCGATCACGTCGAACAGTCGGCCCACGGTGCGCAGCGCGGTGTCGGGGACGGGAAACACCAGCAGTCCGCGTTCGGCCGCGGAGCCGATCATCGCCGCCAGCTCGTTCACCGCGACCCGCACGCCACCGGCCATGTAGCGCCGCGGCCCCTGTCCCGGCGTGAGCAGCGCGAGATGCAGGTCGGCGAGGTCGCGGACGTCGATCACGATCCAGGCGGCGCTGCGCCCCGGCACACCACGCATCTTCACGGCTGCCTCGACACCTTCTGCGGCCTCACCGAACTGATCGCCCGCGGGCGGACCCAGCACCATCCCGGGATAGGTGATGGTCACGGGCGCTCCGGCATCCTGCAGACCCCTCGCGTACGCCTCGACCAACGCCTTGGACCTGCCATAGCCGTCGGACCCGCCCACAATCGGAAGGTCGGCGTGCAGGACTGGCAGCCCGGGCCGAAACAGCGCCGTGAAGCTCGACACGTGGATGATCGGGTCGAGCCCGGCTTTCACCGCGGCACCCAGGACGTTGCGCGCGCCGTCGAGATTGGTGCGCAACATCTCGTCGGCCCGACTGGGGTCGGTGGAAACCATGGCCGCGCAATGGATCACCGCATCACATCCGTCGAGGGCGGCAGCCGTCGAGGACTCGTCGGCGATGTCGCCGACGACGTGGTCGCTCACGTCGACGCCGATCTTCTCCGCGCTGGTGCGCAGACGGTCCGCGCTTCGCACCAGGAACCGCACCTGATGACCCGCGTCCTGTACGGCCTTGGCCGTCCATGCCCCGACGAACCCGGTGGCGCCCGTGATGAGAACCTGCATCGTCCGCTCGCTCCCCTTCCGACTGCAGCGCAAGTCTGTCAGGTTCAACAGTGCCCGGGCACGGCTCTGTCAAAACAGGGGCACGACGGAACGGATTTGATCAAAGCTCGCGGGAACATCATCACGACGGAACCTGACCTGCTAGTTTCACTTTCGATCAGTCCCCGCGGGGGGAACGTCTCGGCAATCCCAGGGAGTTCGATTGTGAAGACCAGGTGGCTCGTCACCACTGCCGCGTCGGCCGCACTGTTCGCCGCCGGTCTCCTCGGTGGTCCGCTGGCCAATGCGGAGACCACGGAGATCGGTTCGCAGGGTCGTCTCGACGACGGCGGTGTCGTCCAGGGCTGGACCATCGCCGACCTCAAGCAGAGCGCCGATGCCGTGCCCTACGCCGTGCGGGGCACGTTGTGGGAGGCCACCGCCACCAACGAGGCCATCCAGGGCACCGTGCTGCCGATCATCTCGAACCTGAACGCCCGCAGCGAATCCGGCGACAGCTACCGGGTGCTCTTCCAGATCGCCAGCCCACAGGGCATCAGCCCCAACGCTTTGGCGCAGGGTGAGAAGTCCACCGGCAAGCTGTACTTCGACGTGACCGGCGCGGCGCCGGACACCGTCGTCTACAACAACGGCACCGAGGATCTTCTCGTGTGGGTCACGCCCGCGCCCGAGCCCGCGCGCAGCACCTCTTCGGCGGCGACGGCGAATGTCCCCACCGCCCCGGCAGCAGAGCCGGCAGCGGACGCGCCGGCGGCGGCGCCGGAAACCGAACCTGCGAGCACACCCGCGACCGGCCGACAGGGCACTCCGCTGCCGGAGGACGCCACCGTCGCAGAGGACGTCGCCACACCGGAAGCCGCTCCCGTCGAGGCCGCTCCCGCGCCCGCAGCGCCGGCCACATCCGCTCCGGAGGCTCCGGTCCAGGGCACCCCGCACGGACCGTCAGCCGCCGCCACCCCAGCCCCCGGCAGCCAGGGCACACCGGTCCAGGGCACCCCGCACGGGCCGGCACAGGGCAGCCAGGGAACTCCGCTGCCCGTGTCGTGACCGTCAGGAGTTGGCGGACCACCAGGTGAACAGCTGGTCCAGGCCGGCCTGACCGGCGTTCGAGCGGATCTCGCTGAGCACCAGGCTGGATTCATCGGTCCAGGCGACGAGGGCCTGCTGGCCCGTCAGGGCACAGAACACCGTGCCGCTCACCACGTTCGGGGTGGCATTGCGTCGCCAGGGGCCCGGGGACTGAATCCGTCCCGGGCAGACCACCACCGAGGACGACTGCACCATGCGGTCGAAGGTGGACACCAGCGTGTCCCGGTCAGCGACCAGGGTGAACCGCGCCGCCGGCCGTTCCGCCGGGTCGGCTGCCGCGCGACAGTCCAGCTGCGCCAGGGCATCCGCCTGCGGCGCGCTCGCCGCACACACATCCGCCGGAAAGCCGGCGGGCAACAGTGCGGCCAGCCGCTGCTCGGCCGCCGGGTCGCCGGTGTCCTCGAGGACTGGAGTCTTCTCGGCGACGGCGTCGGTGTCCTCGGATCGGGTGGCCGTGACGGTGACCGCCGCGATGAGCACGGCGACGAGTCCCACCGCGCCCGCGAGCATGGCCCAGCGGGCGCGGCTCATGGGTGCCCGCTTCATGTCCAGCGCCGAGAAGTCGAACGGTGGCAGGACGGTGGGCACGTGCCGTGGGTCGTCGACGACGGCACGCTGCGCGTGGTGCTCGAGAAGCTCGCGGCTGGGCCGCACGGCGTAACCGCCGAGGCTGGGGACCGGAAGGGGTTCGGTGTTGTCAGCGCTGCCGGCCCCAGGATCCGACTCTGCGTCCATCCGTCCCTCTCAGTTCCGTTCCAGTGCTGCTCTCTACGACGTGACGCGTTCCCCTGCCGAGGGTAGTCGGCGTGGCCGCCTCCCTCCGTGCGGACGCATCGGCGAAGATCGACTCGTGACCTCATCGCCGCTGACCGTCCCGGCCCTCCTGCACCGCACCGCGGCCGAGTTCGGCGCACAGGACTACGTCGTGACCCCGACGGAGCGGTTGACCTTCGCCCAGGCGCAGCAGCGGTCAGCGGAGATCGCGCGCTGGCTGCTGCGCCGGGGTGTGGGCAAGGGCACCCGTGTCGGACTGTTCTTCCCCAACGGGATCGACTGGGTGCTGTGGTGGTTGGCGACGGCCAGAATCGGTGCGCTCGCCGTGCCTCTGAGCACCCTCTACACGCCGGCCGAGGTTGCCAAGGTCGCCAGGCTCTCCGACATCGCCGTGCTGGTGGCACCCGATCGAGTGCTCAGCATCGACGTCGCTCGGCAGTTCGAGTCCGCATTCCCCGATCTCGCGCAGCAGACCGGCGCGGCGCTCTCCGTTGTCGGCGCCCCCTACCTGCGTACGATCGTGCTGACGGGGCCGACTGATCGCGCCTGGGCGACCGGCGGTCACACCGACAGCGAGTCGTGGTGCCCCACAGAGATTCTCGCCGCCGCCGAGCGCGAGGTCTCGCCGGCGGACCTTGCGATCATGGTGCACACCTCGGGATCGACGGCCGACCCGAAGGGCGTGCTGCACACCCACGGGACCCTGGTGCGGCAGACCTCGACCTGGCCCGAGGCCGTCCGCGCGGTCACCGGTTCCGACGCGTCGGCCCGGGTCCTGTGCGCCATGCCGTTCTTCTGGATCGGCGGTGTGCTTGCGGCGATGGGCGCACTGCACGGCGGCCTGACCCTGCTGACCCTGCCCAGACTCGACGCCGAAACCGCGCTGGATCTGATCGAGCGCGAACGCGGCACCGGCGTCATCGGGTGGCCGGCGTTCACCCAGAAGCTGCGTGAGGATCCCTCGTTCGACACCCGCGACCTGTCCAGTGCCCCACTGCTGAAAGACGGCCCGATCGACATCGCGATGGTCAACGTCCCGGACGGATTTCCCGTGCACCGCACCATGTCTGAGACCGCGGGCGGATTCGTCCACACCGACATCGCCATCGTCGACGACGAGGGCCGCCCAGTCGACGACGGCACCGTCGGCGAACTGCTGGTCCGCGGCATCGGCGTCATGGCCGGTTACAACAAGCGCGAACGCTGGGACACCTTCGACGCCGACGGGTGGTATCACACCGGCGACCGGGTCTACCGCAGGTCCGGTGACCCGCGGTTGTTCTACGTCGGCCGCACCACGGACCTGATCAAGTCCGCCGGGGCGAATGTCTCGCCACTGGAGGTCGAGGCCGTCGTCGCCGCACTCCCCGGCGTGGCGCAGTGTGTGGTCCTCGGCGTGGACGACGCCGTGCGCACCGAGGAGGTGTGCGCGGTGCTGGTCCCCGCGGACCCGGCACTGGACCTCGACGCGGTCGCGCGGTTGACCCGCGAGCAGCTGTCCAGCTACAAGGTGCCGACCCGCTGGGTGATCGCGACCAGCGAGCAGATACCGACCCTGCCCAGTGGAAAGCTGGACCGAAACACGCTGCGCGCGTTGATCTCCGACGGCACCCTGTCGTCCCGCCGACTCGGCTGACCACCGCAGCCTCGACGTCCGGTAAGTTGTGGCGCGATGAGCAGCGCAGAATCTCTGACCGTCCGAGATCCCCAGTCGTGGTCGGCCCGGCTGTGGGACGCCATCGATCACGACATCTACCCGGCGATCATCGGGCATCCCTTCATCTCGGGACTCACCGACGGCACTCTGGCACCGGAGGCGTTCGGCCACTACGTCGCGCAGGATGTGCATTATCTGCGCGACTACGCCAAGGCCCTCTCGGTGGTCTCGGCCAAGGCTCCGACGCCCGCGGACACCGCGATGTTCGCCCGGCACGCGGCCGAGGTGTTCGACGTCGAGTTGGCGCTGCACCGGGAACTGCTGCCGCAGCTGGGGTTGGACTCAGCGCGCCTCGCCGACATTCCGCCCAGCCCCACCACCTGCGCCTACACCAGCTACCTGCTGGCCACCGCCTACGGCGGGTCCTTCGCCGAGGGGCTGGCCGCGGTGCTGCCGTGCTACTGGATCTACGCGCGAGTGGGTGCCGAACTGCTGCAACGGGGTTCGTCGGATCCGCGCTACCAACTCTGGATCGACAGCTACGGCGGGGACGAGTTCGCCGCCACCGTCACCGAGGTCCTGACGCTGACCGACCGAGTCGGCCCGGGTTTGGCCGCCGACGAGCAGGCCGCCGCCCGCGGACATTTCGTGACGACGTCTCGTTATGAGTGGATGTTCTTCGATGCGGGCCACCGCATCGAAACCTGGCCCGTCTAGCGCTTACGCTCCCGCACCTTGTAGGTGGCCGGCCAGGACAGGCGGCTCTCGTCTCCGGTCAACGGGGTGCCGCTGCCGCCGACTTTGACGTTGTAGGCCTCCTGGCCGGCACCGACCTCCTTGTCGACGTGTTGCTGTGCCAGGTAGTACAACTCGTCGATGGCGGCTTCGCTGTAGGCGACGAAACTGGTCTTGCGCTCGACGTCGTCGATGCCCGCGAGCATCCGGTCGGGCAGATAGCGGGAGGCCACCGCGGCCGCGCCGAGCAGTGCGAACGGAATGACCCAGTAGCACACGAACGACAGCGGGGTCTTGGTGTCGAGAATGGTCGCCTCGCCGTACACGATCGGCGGAATCGCCGAGGACACCGACATTCCCGCGAACGCCGCGATCCAGATCCAGGTGAGCACGCTGGTGATGTGCTTGAACAGGTCGGTCTCGACGACGCCCGGCGGTTGGCCGACTTCGGCGAACTCGCGCACGAATGGCTTGCCCACCAACGCACCCACAAGCGCGACGAGGAAGATGCCGATGTTGCTCAGCGGCTGCATCCAGCGCTCCATGAACCCCTGGTCCGCCGTCAGCGCCAGCACCGTCAGCACGACAAAGGTTGCCAAGGCGCCGATTTCGAGCGAGCGGCCCGGTCCACCGCGGATCCGCCCCACCACGAACGCCAAGATCGCGATGACCAGCGCGACCAGCACGGCGGTCAGGAATGGCACGTTGCCTACGAGAATCCAGTAGACGATCCAGGGTGCGAACGCGATGAGGGTGCCCACGGCCAGTCAGTCTAGGGCCATACTGTTGCCTTCACGGCAAAGGGTCACCGGCGAGTCAGGCGATGATGCGTCCGAGGTAGGGCGTCATGTCGTTGGTGCGCACCGGCGACACCGCGACACCCTGAGTCCCAACTTCCACCATCTGCCCGTTGCCGATGAACAGCGCGACACTCTGGGTGCCCTCGGGCCCGTAGAAGATCAGGTCGCCGGGCAGCGCCTGCGACGGCGCAACCTTCTGGCTGACCCGGTACTGCTCGCCGGAGGACCTCGGCAGTTTCACGCCGACTCCCGCGAACGCGTAGACCATCAGGCCCGAGGCGTCGAACCCGACGACATTCGCCTGCTCAGCGGCCTGCTGTGCGGCCTGCTGGTCGACCGCGGCAGCCCCGGCCGACGGCTGGCCACCCAGAACCAGACCGGGCGACGGCGGCACGTCGAGTCCCGGGATCAGCGGCGAGGAACCGGGCACAGCCGGAACGGTCTCGGTCAGGCCGGGCGCGGCCGCCGGCGGCGCCTGCGGCCTGCCCTTGGTGGGACCTGTCGCGTCCCCGCCGCCGTAGGTGAACGGCACGCCGCGCTGTGCCACCGCGCGCGCGATGACCTGCTCGACGGCCTTCTGGTTGACCGCGGGCCTCTGCGGGTAGGCCACGGCCACGCCGGCCGTCGCCAGAACCGTCGCCAAAGCCACCGCCACTGCGACCACAGGCGCCCACATGCGTCTCATCGATCTTCAACTTTCGTCACGTCTGCCACTTAATTCACTTTTACAACAGTGGGCCGACAACAGACCAATCGCGATGGGCCGCCCGCTCAAGGCGTTGCGGTTCCGTGACCGAACGGTGATGCGTGACGAATCCCGCAGACAGAACGGCGCCCGCACCCATCGCAGAGGCGATGCGGTGCGGGCGCCGAAGTCCCGGGCGGTCAGCCCAGCGCGGCCAGCGCCGCGTCGTAGTCGGGCTCGGTTCCGATCTCGGGCACCAACTCGGTGTAGCTGACGTTGCCGTCGGCACCGATCACCACGACGGCACGACCGAGCAGGCCCGCCATCGGGCCGTCGGCGATGGTGATGCCGTAGTCCTCGCCGAAGCTGCTGCGGAACGCCGACGCGGTGGTCACGTTCTCGATGCCCTCGGCGCCACAGAACCGCTTCTGCGCGAACGGCAGATCCTTCGAGACGCACAGGACCGCGACACCGCTGGCGGCGGCCCGCTCATTGAAGGTGCGGACGCTGGTCGCGCAGACCGGCGTGTCCACCGACGGAAAGATGTTCAGCACCACTGCCTTACCGCTGAACTGAGCGTTGTCGACGGTGCCGAGGTCGGTGCCGGTGAGCTCGAAGCCGGGTGCCGAAGATCCGACGCCGGGCAGGTCACCGACCGTGTTGATGGGGTTTCCGCGCAAGGTTATCTGTGCCATGCGCACAGTCTGCCAAGCCGCCGCCGGTTGCACTGGACCGGGTGCGCATCGCGCCAGTTCACAACCTGGTCAGCGCCGCGGACACCAGCCCGCGCCACCGGGCGACCGTGGCCGCGTCGGCGACCGCGAAGCGCTCCAGGGCCTCGCGATCCGGGGCCGGCGGCATGGGCGCCACGGGCAGGTGCCCGTCTGAGGGGATCAGGGACCGGGATCCCGGCACCACGTCACCGCGCAGTCGTGACACTCCGTCGAGGGCGCACGCGAACGGCAGCTCCGGCAGCGCCCCGGCCAGGGCCAGGCCACTCGACAGACCGATCGTCGTCTCCCCCGCCGAGGTCACCACCGCCGGCAACCCGCAGCGCTCGGCGACGCGCAGCGCACGGCGGACGCCGCCGAGCGGACCAGTGCTCAGCACCAGCACGTCGGCGGAGTCGGCCAGTTCGGCCGTCGCCGTCCGCGCCGTCACCGGCACCGCGATGCGCACGCCCACTGTGGCGCGCACCCGCGCGGTCTGGGTCAGATCGGAGCAGGGCTGCGCGACGAATTCCAGCCCGCCGGCGGCGCGGTCGAGTTCTGGGATCGCCGCCACTGCGGCGTCGAGGTCCCAGCGACCGCCGGCATCAACCCGGATCGCACCACCGGGGCCCAAGGCCTCCCGTACGGCGGCCACCGTGGCCAGATCCTCACGGAGTGCGCCCGGATGAGCCGCGACGGTGACATCGGCTGCGACACAGCCGGACTGGGCCACCAGCCGGCGGGCCTGCTCGGGCCCGCCGGCCGGCACCGACAGCGCGACGGGGATTCGACCCCGCCTCGGATCGGGCCAACCCACCGTCCCCGGCTCCACGGCCGCGGTCAACCAGCGGACCGCGGTCTCGAGGTCAGCGTCGGGGCCGGGGCCGAACTCACCCCAGCCCTGCGGGCCCTCGATGAGCACGCCGGAGTACACCGATCCGTCGACCCTGGGAATCGCGAAGACCGGAGCATCGTCGAAATCAATGAAAGTCCGCACCGGCGCTCACGGTAGCCGACGATGTTCGGTGCGAGAATCGACTCTGGACCGTTCCGCCGGAAGGAAGGTCGACGTCGTGACCGGACCCGTCGTGACCGGACCCGCCGCGACACGCGCACCGCGACGGCCCTTCCTACTGCTCTCGGTCCGCGACGACCGCGCGGCCGCGGACGACGAGTACCGGGCCGTGCGGCGCTTCGGCGGTCTGGGGGCCGACGAGCTGCACCGAGTGGTGCTGACCCGAACCCCACTGGGCCAGATCGATCTCGACGACTGGTCTGGGGTGATCCTGGGCGGGGGCCCCTACAACGTCAGCGACCCGCCCGAGTCGAAGTCCGCGACCCAGCGGCGGGTCGAGGGCGACCTTCGTGGCCTGCTCGAGCGCATCGTCGATCGGGACTTCCCGTTCCTCGGCTGCTGCTACGGCGTCGGCACCCTGGGCGCCGTCGTCGGCGCGACCGTCGACCGCAGGTTTCCCGAACCCGTGGGGCCGGTGACCGTCGAACTCACCGACGACGGACGGGCCGATCCCCTGTTCGCCGGCGTCCCCTCGGTGTTCGACGCACTGGGCGGGCACCGAGAGGCGGCCTCCGCCCTCCCGGCGGGGACGGTTCGGCTGGCGCAGTCGGCAGCGTGCCCCGTTCAGGCATTCCGCGTGGGCACCAACGTCTACGCCACGCAGTTCCACCCCGAACTCGATGCCGACGGTATGGCCACCCGGGTCGAGGCGTACAAACACGCCGGGTACTTCCCGCCGGAGACGGCCGACGCGATCAAGGCCGCCGCGCACGCACGACACATCGAGCATTCCTCACTGATTCTGCGCAACTTCGTCGTACGCTGGTCCCGCTGAACGTCGCCGGCGGTGGTTCGACTCGCCGCAATCGCTATTCTTGACTGAATCAAGAAAACTCGGTAGACATGTTCGCATGACCACGGCTCCCGACTTCGCGAATCAGCTGCGTGCAGCTGACCTTCGCGTGACGCGGCCCCGGGTCGCGGTGTTGGGCGCAGTGTGTGAGCACGCACACGCTGACACCGACACCATCATCCGGGCCGTCCGCGAGGACCTCCCCGATGTCTCCCACCAGGCGGTCTACGATTCCCTGAACGCCCTGACCGCCGTCGGCCTCATCCGCCGGATCCAGCCCTCCGGATCGGTGGCGCGCTACGAGGCTCGGGTGGGCGACAACCATCACCACATCGTCTGCCGCTCCTGCGGCGAGATCGCCGATGTCGACTGCGCGATCGGCGAGGCCCCGTGCCTGACGGCCTCCGATGACCGCGGCTACATGATCGACGAGGCCGAGGTCATCTACTGGGGTCTGTGCCCCGACTGCTCGAAAGCTCAGATTTCGCGATCACATTCGTGATCACAGCCCATTTCACCCTCTCGAAAGGAACAGTCAGTGCCTGACGATCGCCCGATTCAAGACTCCCCGCCCGTCGGCGAGGCCCAGACGGACGCGGCCCAGGGCGGCTGCCCCGCCGGCTTCGGCAGCGTCAAGCCTCCGGTCGCCGGCGGCTCCAACCGGGACTGGTGGCCCAACCAGCTGAACCTGAAGATCCTGCAGAAGAACCCCGAGGTCATCAACCCCCTCGACGAGGGCTTCGACTACGCCAGCGCCGTGCAGTCGCTGGACGTCGACGCGCTGCGTGCCGACATCGTCGAGGTCATGCGGACCTCGCAGGACTGGTGGCCGGCGGACTTCGGGCACTACGGCCCGCTGTTCATCCGGATGGCGTGGCACGCCGCGGGCACCTACCGCGTGCAGGACGGCCGCGGCGGTGCCGGGGCGGGCATGCAGCGCTTCGCGCCGCTCAACAGCTGGCCCGACAACGTCAACCTGGACAAGGCGCGCCGCCTGCTGTGGCCGGTCAAGAAGAAGTACGGCAAGAACATCTCGTGGGCCGACCTGATCGTCTACGCCGGCAACGTGGCGCTGGAGGACATGGGCTTCCGCACCGCCGGTTTCGCGTTCGGCCGCGAGGACCGCTGGGAACCCGAGGAGGACGTCTACTGGGGTCCCGAGCAGGAGTGGCTCGACGACAAGCGCTACACCGGTGAGCGCGACCTGGACAACCCGCTGGCCGCAGTCCAGATGGGCCTGATCTACGTCAACCCCGAAGGCCCCAACGGCAACCCGGATCCGCTGGCCTCGGCCGTCGACATCCGCGACACCTTCGCGCGCATGGCGATGAACGACGTCGAGACCGCGGCACTGATCGTCGGTGGCCACACCTTCGGCAAGACCCACGGCAACGGTGACGCCGAACTCGTCGGCCCCGAGCCCGAGGCCGCTCCCCTGGAGCTGCAGGGCCTGGGTTGGCACAACCCGCAGGGCACCGGCCACGGCAACGACACCGTTTCGTCGGGCCTCGAGGTCATCTGGACGCACACGCCCACCAAGTGGGACAACAGCTTCCTGGAGATCCTCTACGGCAACGAGTGGGAGCTGACCAAGAGCCCGGCCGGCGCCAACCAGTGGAAGCCGAAGGACAACGGCTGGGCCAACTCGGTGCCGGAGGCCCAGGGCACCGGCAAGACGCACCCGTCGATGCTGACCTCGGACCTCGCGATGCGCTTCGACCCGATCTACGGGCAGATCACCCGCCGCTGGCTGGATCACCCCGAAGAGCTGGCCGAAGAGTTCGCCAAGGCGTGGTTCAAGCTGCTGCACCGCGACATGGGACCCGTGGACCGCTACCTCGGGCCGGAGACGCCCAAGGACACCTGGCTGTGGCAGGACATCACCCCGGCCGGGCCGCAGCTGTCCGACGCTGATGTCGCGACGCTCAAGTCGGCCATCGCCGACTCGGGTCTGACCGTCTCGCAACTGGTTTCGACCGCGTGGAAGGCCGCCTCGACGTTCCGCAGCAGCGATCTGCGTGGTGGCGCCAACGGTGGTCGGATCCGCCTGCAGCCGCAGCTGGGCTGGGAGGTCAACGAGCCCGACGAGCTGGCCCAGGTGATCGCGAAGCTCGAGGAGATCCAGTCCTCGGCGGGCGTCAACGTGTCCTTCGCCGACCTGGTGGTCCTCGGCGGTGTCGTCGGTGTCGAGAAGGCCGCCAAGGCAGCCGGTTTCGACGTCACGGTGCCCTTCACTCCGGGTCGTGGCGACGCCACGCAGGAGCAGACCGACGTCGAGTCGTTCTCCTACCTCGAGCCCAAGGCCGACGGCTTCCGCAACTACCTCGGCAAGGGCGGCGTCCTTCCGGCGGAGTTCAGGCTGATCGACCGCGCCAACCTGCTGGGCGTGTCGGCCCCTGAGCTGACGGTCCTGATCGGTGGTCTGCGCGTGCTGGACACCAACTTCGGTGGCACCAAGCACGGCGTGTTCACCGACACCCCGGGCGCGCTGACGAACGACTTCTTCGTCAACCTGCTCGACATGGGTGTCGAGTGGAAGCCGTCGCCGGCTGACGACGGCACCTACGTCGCCATCGACCGCGCCACCGGCGAGCAGCGCTGGACCGGCACCCGGGTGGACCTGCTGTTCGGCTCCAACTCGCAGCTGCGGGCGGTCGCCGAGGTCTACGCCGAGGACGACGCCAAGGAGAAGTTCGTCAAGGACTTCGTCGCGGCGTTCACCAAGGTGCTCGACGCCGACCGGTTCGACGTCAAGAAGTAAGACTTCTCTGCAGCCCTGAGAAGTGGCAGTGCCCCCCCGCCTCGGCGCGCGGGGCACTGTCGCGTTGTGGGGTCGATACACCCCGTTCCACCCGAGGCTTGCGCTCTATGTTTATAGAGTCAAAGGACCTGTCCGCCGACAACGGCCGACTCGCACCGCGAGAGAACCGAGGAACTTCGTGACCGAACTCGACAACGCCGTCGCCGTCATCACCGGCGCCGCCCGGGGCCAGGGCCGCAGCCACGCCGTGGCGTTGGCGGCCGCCGGCGCCGACATCATCGCCGTCGACATCTGCGCCGACATCGACGCGATCCCCTACCCGCTGGCCTCCCGGGAGGATCTCGATGAGACCGCGCGACTGGTCGCCGCCACCGGCCGTCGGGTTGTCACCGGAGTCGCCGATGTCCGCGACTCCGCCCAGCTCAGGGCGGCGGTGCAGAAGGGAGTCGACGAACTCGGCGACATCGACATCGTCATCGCCAACGCGGGAGTGGTCGCGATAGGCAACCGCGACCCCGAGGACGAGGCGGTGTATCACGCCATCGTGGAGACCAACCTCAACGGGGTGTGGAACACCATCACGGCAACGGCGCCGTCGATGATCCGCAAGGGCCGCGGCGGTTCGATGGTGTTGGTCAGTTCGGCGCAGGGCCTCGTCGGCCGTGGTGGCGACGGCAGCGCCGCGATGTTCGCCTACGCCGCGGCCAAGCACGGTGTGGTGGGTCTGATGCGGTCGGCCGCGAATGCCTACTCCTCACACCGGATTCGGGTGAACTCCGTGCACCCGACGGGGGTCGGCACTCCGATGATCCTCAACGAGCACATGGCCCGCATAATGGCCGAGAGCCCCAATTCGAGCTCGATCTCGGCCAATCTGTTGCCGGACGTGCCGTTCATCGAGGCGCAGGACGTGACCGACGCGGTGCTGTGGCTGGTCAGCCCCCAGGCCCGGTTCGTCACCGGCGTGGCCCTGCCCGTCGACGCAGGCCACGCGGCCATGTGAGCCAGCCGTCTGGCCGCGTCTCAGTCCGGAGTCGGGATCAGACGGTGCGCGGAAGCTGCCCGGCCATCAGTGGCGCGATCCTGTCCGCCATGTAGGCGTGCCCGGCGTCGGTGGGATGCACGCCGTCGGAGCCGATCAGCCAGGGCTGGTCGACGAACCACCGAGCCGCGATCGGATCGACGAAGCTGGCGCCCATCGCACGCGCCTGTGCGGCCAGCACGTCGCGGACGCCGAGGATGTCGGGAGGCACGTCGGCCGTCGGCCACGGCGTGCTGATCACCAGCAGACGCGCCTGCGGTGCGGCACCCCGGGCCAGCTGCAGCGTGTCCCGCACCGCCTGCGAGAGCCGATCGGGCGGGACGTCGCGGTCGTTGCGGGACCCGTAGAACACCACCAGCGTGTCGTCGGGACGCACGGCACGAACCACCAGATCCCGGAAGACGCTGCCGCGGTTGCCGACGGTGTCGTACCCGGCGCGACCCTCGGCTGCCACATCGGCGGCCACGGTGAGGCCCTGACGCGAGAGGGTCTGCTGTGCCCGCACCGGCCAGGCCTGTGCGCCGAGACCCCCCTCGTCGGTCCCGTTGGTGTAGGAGTCGCCGATCACCGCGATACGGTGAATCGGTGTCTCGCGCGTCACCGGTGCGGCTGTCACCGGCGGTGCGGCGACGGCGCCGAGGAGCATGGTCATTGTCACGAGCAGCGCAGACAGGCGGCCCGTCCCCCGGTCGATCACCAACACAGCTTACGGCGCGGCGGACCGGAAAACCTGCAGCGGCGCAGGACTGTTCGCTGACGACGACACACGTGCGCGGGGTGGTTTCGGGCCGGATCCGCGCGCACCGAGCATGCGCCGCATCCACTTGCGCGCCGGTTCCTCCACGCCGTGATACAGCGCGCACGCCCCCGCGAACACGGCCGCATAGATGCCGACCAGCATGAGCGGGCCCGGCCAGCCCTGCAGCGTCAGGGAGAACTGCTGTTCGGTCCAGGTCCACGCGGTGTGGACCAGCTCGTGGACCATGTAGACCGAGAACGAGATGTGACCGCCGTAGACCATGACCGATGTCGCCAGCAGGGAGGGCAGCGCCCCGACCCCGACCGCCAGCGCCGCCACAAACGGGACGAACAGCAGGTCGATCACGCCACTGCTGTCGCTGACCCCGGAGATCGGATTGGCGTCGAACCAGTACTGCAGGGCGATGACGGCCACCGCGATCACCAGCGCCGCGGCCCCCGCGACCTGCCGCTGGCCGTGCCCGAGGCGAAGCCTGCGAATGGCCGCGCAGGCCAGCACGCCGGCGGTGAACTGCATGACGATGCGGGGCAGCCAACTCCACGGCGTGTAGAACTCGCCACTGGCCAGCAGAAGCAGCACCGGCGCCGACGACGCCGCGACGGCCAGCAGCAGCAGACTGCGGGCCCGCGTCACCGCCGCCATCCGGAAGATGACCAGGATCAGAACACCGAACAGCAGGTACGCGAGCCACTCGGCACTGATCGACCAGGCCGGGCCGTCCCAGCTCGAGCCGTCGAAGAACGGCTGGAACCACAACTGAACCAGGAGCAGTTGGCGCACATAGCTGATGGCCGTGAGCTGGTCGGCGGCCTCCGACGGCACATGGCCGACGTGCAGCGTGAAGATGATCCAGGCCGCCGCCAGGTGCAGCGTCACCAGGTACACCGGCCACACGCGGGACAGCCTCAACCACAGAAAATGCAGCGTCTCCCGGGTCGACCATGACGGACCCATCCGGTCCAGGTAGTTCCAGGTGAGCACGAAGCCGCTGAGGATGAAGAACAGGTCGACCCCCTGCGCACCGGAGTTCAGCACCGGTGCCAGCGCCTCGCTCACCGTGGGCGCCGCCGCGGCCAGCAGCGGGCGGAAGTGGAACAGCACGACCCAGACCGCGGCGAGAATGCGTAAGCCCGTCAGAGCTCTGATCTCTCCACCGCGCACAAACACACTTCCGTCACGTATCCGATTCACTGCAGTTTCGCGAAGCCCGACCGAGCGACGACCGTGGGCGCCGGTTCGCACCGGCCCTGCACCCCACCCGGACAACCGGCGAGCGTCAGTAGCCTAACAGCGTGCGCACAGTTGATGCGGGAGGCGAACCTGTGCAGATGCTGTACGTGCCGAGCACCTTAGTGTGCTTATCCTCCAATTCTTTTCAGCCATCTGAAAGGTGCCCCACATGGCGTTGGCCATCGTCGTCGCACTCGCGCTGACCGCGGCTCTGTGCGCGGCTCTCGGCATCGTCGTGCGTCAGTTGGCCACCCGCGATGTGCCCGCCGACCGCGGGATGAGCCCGACGATCGTCACGACGCTGCTGCGGCGGCCCCTGTGGTGGGCGGGCATCGCGACCGCGTGCGCGGGCTATGCGTTCCAGGCGCTGGCGTTGTCGCGCGGATCGCTGGTTCTCGTACAGCCGCTGCTGGTGTCGTCACTGCTGTTCGCACTGCCGATCAGCGCCCGGCTGGCCGGTCAGCGTGTGAGCCGGTCCGAATGGGCATGGGCGGGGCTGCTGACCGTGGCGCTGGCGGTCTTCGTCCTGGTGGCACACCCGCGGGAGGGGCACAACAACCCCTCCCGGCAGACCTGGCTGGTGGTGGCGCTGATCCTCATTCCCGTGGTCGCCGGCTGCGTGGCCTGGGCCGCGCGCTCGCTCGGTGCGCGCCGCGCGATGCTGCTGGCGGTGGCCGTCGGAGTGCTGTTCGGGCTGATCGCGGTGCTGACGAAGCTGTGCGCGCACCGGATCAGCATCGGATCGTGGCGGGACCTGATGACGACACCGGCACCGTATCTGCTGGTCCTGCTGTCCATCGTGGCCACCCTCGTCCAGCAGTCCGCGCTGCACGCCGGGGCCCTGCAGACCTCGGTGCCGACCATGCTCGTGTTGGAGCCGGTGATCGCGGTTCTGCTCGGGACCGTCGTGCTCGGCGAACATTTGGCTGCTCGCGGTGTCAGTGTGGTGGCTCTGCTGGTTGCCGTCGCCGCGATGGCCACCGCCACGATCGCACTGGGCCGGGACTCCGGCGCGTTCGACGAGCGGATCGCCAGCAGGCCCTGAGATGGCCTGGTGGACACCGATATCCGCCCATCCGCGGACATCCGCACGAGGGTGTTTGCCGTCAAACCGAGGCGTTCCGCGAAATTCGGTTCTTACCAATGATTTAGTCGCGGCTCCCTGTGACCTTAGAGTAGCCACTTAGTGTCGCGGTGGAGGTAAAAGTCCACGCCAGCGAAATGAGGCCGAACATGAACCGTCACAGCAATCCGGTGTTCGACTGCAGCGGCGCTCGCCTGCGGGCTCAGAGCCGCCAACTGGCCACCGTCGTCAGCGTCAGCGGGCAGGTCCACGACGACAACATCGACCGCATCACCGAACACGCGCGGCGCTACGTGCTTGCCGCCACCTCAGTGGTCCTCGACCTGAGTGGGGTCACATCGTTCGATGACCATGACCTCTGTCTGCTGCAGGCCTTCGACTCCGACTGCGCCGCCGCCGGCCAGGATTGGGTGCTGGTTCCCAGCGAGACCGTCCTGCAGGTGCTCGGCCACTCCGATGAGGCCTATCCGATCGCTGAGACGGTCTCAGAAGCGCTGAGCTACTTCGCGGATGAGACGCTGCGTCGACGCACGCTCCTGCTGCCGCTGTTGACCCGTTCCGCTTAGTCTGTGGGGCATGGCGAACGTCGTATCGGTCAATCTCGCCCGTCCCCGCGCCAATCCAGACAAACCCGCAACGATCACCGGCATCGACAAGCTGCCCACGTCCGAACCCGTGGAGGTCCGGGCTCCCGGACCGCGCCGCGGCGGCCTCGGCAGCGGCCTGGTCGGCGACACCATCGGCAACTCGAAGTTCCACGGTGGCGATGACCAGGCGGTGTACGCCTATGCCCGCGAGGATCTCGATCAGTGGCAGCGCACGCTCAACCGCACGCTGAGCAACGGGTCATTCGGTGAGAACTTCACCACCACGGGCATCGACGTCACCGGAGCCCGCATCGGTGAACGCTGGCAGGTCGGCGACGACGGGCTGGTTCTGGAGGTGTCCTGTCCGCGAACGCCGTGCCGCACGTTCGCGAAATGGCTGGAGATCTCGGGCTGGATGAAGACCTTCACGGCCGCGGCGGTGCCGGGCGCCTATCTGCGCGTCATCACCCCGGGCACCGTCCGTGCCGGCGACGGCATCACCGTCACCGACCGCCCAGATCACGACGTGACCATCGGCGTGGTGTTCCGCGCCCAGATGTCCGAGCCGGAACTGCTGCCTCGTCTGCTCGACATCGCCGCACTGCCCGAGTCGACCAGGGCCTACGCGCGCCGCCGCCTCACCGCCTGACGGCGCCGTCAACACAGCCACCGCGAATCGCGGTGTGGCAGGCTCGATTCGTGCCGCTGCCCACGCTCGACCTCGACCTGCCACACCTCGCCGACGTCGTGCCGTCGGTGTTGACCGCGATGGGCGTCGCCGGGTTCGAGGCCCGAATCCCGATCCGAGGCGACGTGACCGGCGCCTGCGTCCTGCTGGTCGACGGCCTGGGCGCCGACCTGCTGGATCGGCACGCCGCGGACGCGCCGACCCTGGCCGCGCTGCGCGGGCCCACACTTCAGGTGGGGTATCCGGCGACCACCGCGGCGGGCCTTGCGGCCGTCGGGACGGGATTGCGGTCCGGCGAACACGGCCTGGTGGGCTATTCGTTTCGGGTGCCCGAGGCCGGCGTGCTCAACGCCCTGCGCTGGCGCGAGCACCCGTGGGGACCGGATCTGCGGGAGCGTGCAGTCCCCGAGGCGGTCCAGCCACAGCCGACGACCTTCGAACGCGCAGCGGCCGCCGGAGTGGCCGTCAGCGTGTGCTCCCCCGCCGAGTTCGCCGGGTCGGGGCTGACCCGCGCGGTGCTGCGCGGCGCCGACTACCGCGGGGTCTTCGCGCTCGGTGATCTGGCCGCGACCGTGCGGGAGGTGGTGTCGGCCGGCGAGTTCTGCTACGCCTACCACAGCGAGTTGGACGCGCTGGGCCACCTGTACGGGCCGGGCTCCGCGGCGTGGCGCATGCAGTTGCGCCAGATCGATCGCCTGGTGGAATCCGTGCTGGAGGCGTTGCCTCCCGGTGCGCTGCTCGCGGTGGTCGCCGATCACGGCATGGTCGCGGCCGAGGAGACCGTCGACCTCGACGCCGACCCCGCGCTGTTCGACGGCGTCGAGGCCGTCGCCGGCGAGGCCCGCGCGAGGCACGTCTACACGCGAGACGGCGCCGTCGACGACGTGCTGCAGAGCTGGCGCGCCCGGATCGGATCGCGGGCGTGGGTGGTCTCGCGCGACGAGGCGATCGAGGCCGGGTGGTTCGGTGCCCGCGTGCGCGACGGCGTCCGCGCACGCATCGGCGACATTGTGGCGGCAGCCCGCGACTCGGCAGTCCTGGTCCGCCGCACCGCCGAACCCATGGAGTCGGCCTTCGTGGGGCATCACGGCTCGCTGAGCCCCGCCGAGCAGACCGTGCCCCTGCTGCTTGGGGGTCTGTGAGGCCGCGTGCTCTACCCTCTGTGTCCGTGATCGTGCTGCTGCCGCCTTCGGAGACCAAACGCACCGGCGGCGACGGACCGCCGCTCGACCTGGCGTCGCTGAGCTTTTCCGAACTCACCGCCCTGCGCGAGGAGTTGATCGACGAACTGGTGGCGCTCGCGGCCGACGTCGAGGGCAGCCGTCGCGCCCTGGGCCTGTCTGCCAAGCAGGACGCCGAGATCGCCCGCAACGCCGGGCTGCGCAACACCCCGACGATGCCCGCGATCCAGCGCTACACCGGCGTGCTGTACGACGCGTTGGACATCGAAAGTCTGCGCGGCGCAGAGCTTGTCCGAGCCCGAGCGCGGCTCGCCGTCGGCTCGGCGCTGTTCGGGCTGGTGCGCGCCGACGACCCGGTGCCCGCCTACCGGCTGTCGGCGGGCTCCAAGCTTCCCGATGGCCGCACCCTGGCGGCGCGCTGGCGGCCGCTGCTCGAACCCCTGCTGGCCGGGATCGCCGCCGACGAGTTGGTGGTCGATCTGCGGTCGGGCTCCTACGCCGGGCTGGGCAGGGTGCCGGGCGCGGTCAAGGTCGATGTGCTGGCCGAGCACGCCGATGGGCACCGCACGGTCGTCAGCCACTTCAACAAGGCGCACAAGGGCAGGCTCGCGCGGGCCCTGGCGGGCAGCCGCTCAGAACCCGACGACGCCGCCAAGGTCGCCGCGGTCGCCAAGAAGGCCGGTATGACGGTCGAACGCGACGGTGATCACCTCACGATCGTCACCTCCGCTTAGGCGATTTCGGCGGGGGGGGGGGGGCCGGGGGCGCGGGGCGGGGGCGCGGGGAAACCAACAACGGGCGGGGGCGCGGGGGGGGGAGCCGCCCGCGGGCGCACGCGCGCGGCGCGGCGATCGGCGACGGCGGGGCGCGTCCGGCCAGAAGCAGTCGCTGTGCGGGTAGTCGCACTCCCACGCGATGATGTCGATGCCGATCTCGTGACGCAGTTTCAGCGACGTCTTGTCGGTGACGTAGCAGGCCAGCGAGTGGTCCCGGAACACCTCCGAGGGCAGCTTGTCCCCGAAGTCGCGCCGCAGCCACTTCTGGTTCGTGTAGTGCCGGTCGCTGCGGTCAAGGTAGAACGGGATCCAGCCGATGCCGCCCTCGGAGAACGCGAACTTCAGGTCGGGGTAGTTGCGCATCGCCGGGCCCCACAGCAGGTCCTGGGCGCACATCGCCGACACCTGGGTGGCCAGGATGATGAGGTTGTCGATCGGCGCGTTGGGCGCCATGCTGATCGCCCCGAAACCTGTCCCGATGTGCAGGCACATGACGACGTTCTCCTCGGACAACGTCCGGAAGACGGGACCCCAGTACTCCTCGTCGTGGTAGCTGGGCAGCCCTTCGAGGTGCGGAAGCTCCGGCATGGTGACCGCACGGCAGCCCTTCGCCGCGACGCGGCGGATCTCGGCGCACATCCCCTCGGGAGTCCACGTCGGCAGGATCGCGATCGGGATGAACCGGTCGGGATACGACCCGGCCCACTCATCGATGTGCCAGTCGTTGTAGGCCGACACCATGACCAGCGTGACGTCCTCCCGAGTCATGTTGAGATGCCGCGCCGAGAATCCCGTGAAGGTCGGGAAGCACATCGAGGCCAGGATGCCGTTGCGGTTCATGTCCCGCACCCGCTCGTGGACGTCGTAGACGCCGGGGCGCATCTCGGCGAAACCCGCGGGGTCTCGGCCCCACTCCTCGGCCGGCCAGGACACCACGGCGTTGAGTCCACTGACGCCCTGCGGACGTCCCTGATACATCCACTGGTCGACACCCTTGTCGTCGGTCACCACGATCGGAGCCTCAGCCCGGTACTTCTCCGGGACGTGGTTGAGGAACATGTCCGGGGGCTCCACGACATGGTCGTCAATGCTCACCAGGATCAGGTCGTCGACGTTCATCAATCTCCTACACGCGTGCGTCTCTTCGTGGGCTGGCTCACCCGTCCCATCACTTGTACCCTCGCTCACTATGACCGTCTCTGCGCTATCGGACAGACACCGTGCAGATTCGGCCAACGTGCCCCAGATCGATCTGCGACGTGGTGGGCGCGCGCTGGCCGGCAGCTATCTGTACGAGGGTGGCAAGCTCCTGACCGGCTGGCATTCGCATGATGTGCACCAGATCGAGTACGCCATCGGCGGGGTCGTCGAAGTCCAGACACCCGCCGGTCACTATCTGTTGCCGCCCCAGCAGGCCGCGTGGTTGCCCGTCGGGCTGGAGCACTCGGCGACCATGAACCCCGACGTCAAGACCATCGCGGTGATGTTCGATCCGCAGCTCGTGCCCAACGCGGGAGACCGGGCCCGCATCCTCGCGGTCTCCCCGCTGATCCGAGAGATGATGATCTACGCGCTGCGCTGGCCGATCGAGCGCGCGACCGGCGACGAGGAGTCCGACGGGTTCTTCCGAACGCTGGCCAACCTGGTGTCCGAGGCGCTCGACCACGAGGCGCCGTTGAGCCTGCCCACGTCGGAGAACCCGATCGTCGCGGCGGCGATGGACTACACGAAGGAGCATCTGCCGTCGGTCACGGCGCTGGACGTCAGCCGTGCCGTCGCGGTGTCGGAGCGCACCCTGCGCCGGTTGTTCCAGGACTGCCTCGGCATCTCCTGGCGGACGTATCTGCTGCATGCGCGGATGCTGCGCGCGATGGCGCTGCTGGCCTCGCCCGACACCAGCGTCCAGGAGGTGTCCAGCTCGGTCGGCTTCGACAGCCTCAGTTCATTCACCAGGGCGTTCGCGCAGTTCAGCGGTGAGACACCGTCGGCCTACCGGCGCCGCGTCAAGAGCGTCGAGGTCTGAACCGTGCGCACTTTCCGTCGCTATCTGCTGATCCAGGGCATGACGTTGGTCTGCGGCATCGTCGGGCCGATCTTCCTGCTGGTGTTCTTCGGCTCGGGAGCTCTGCCCGAGCTGAAGTGGATGTACTACGCAGGCCTGTTCATCACCGCGGCCGACGTGATCGTGGCACTGCTCGTCACTGAGGCCCTGACGAACCGGGAGCGGGACGCCGTCGGCGGCACTGTGGCGTGCGACACTTCAGCACATGGCTAATCCCCTGGGCGCCCCGAAGCTGCCGCGCCCCAAGCTCGAAGGCACCATCGCTGTCGGCGACGACCGTCGCATCGGCTTCGCCGAGTTCGGAGACCCACAGGGCCGTCCGGTGTTCTGGCTGCACGGCACACCCGGCGCCCGCCGACAGATCCCCACCGAGGCCCGCGTCTTCGCTGAGGAGAACCACCTGCGTCTGCTCGGGGTGGACCGCCCGGGCATCGGATCCTCGACACCGCACCAGTACACCAACATCGCCGCGTTCGCCGACGACCTGCGCATCATCGCCGACACACTCGGCATCGACAAGATGACCGTGGTCGGGTTGTCGGGTGGCGGCCCGTACACGCTGGCCGCAGCGGCGCTGATGCCCGACCGCGTGATCGCCGCCGGAGTCCTCGGCGGCGTCGCCCCCACCGTGGGCGCCGACGCCATCAAGGGCGGTGCGATGAACCTGGGCACCCTCGTCGCGCCGGTGCTGGAGGTGGTGGGACAACCGGTGGGCGTGGTGGCCACCGGACTGGTGCGCCTCATCAAGCCCGTCGCGCTGCCCGCCCTCGAGATCTATGCACGAGTCTCACCCGAGGGCGACCGCAGGCTGCTGGCGCGGCCCGAGTTCAAGGCCATGTTCCTCGACGACCTGCTCAACGGTGGCCGCAAGCAGTTGACCGCACCGTTCGCCGACGTCGTGAACTTCGCACACGACTGGGGTTTCCGCCTCGACGAGGTCAAGGTGCCCGTGAAGTGGTGGCACGGCGACAAAGACCACATCATCCCCTATGCGCACGGCGCACACGTGGTCTCGCGACTGCCCGACGCGGAGTTGTTCACCCTCCCCGGCGAGAGCCATCTCGCGGGGCTGGGGTACGCACAGGAGATCCTCGGCTCGATGTCAGCCCTGTGGGATCGCGCCCAGGAAAAGTAGCGTGATGGCATGGAGGCCGCGCCATGAAAGCTCAAGACCATCCCAACCACACGTCCGACGTGCCCATGATCGTGCCGCCGTGGGCCGAGAGCCTGCAGATCAAATACTTCAACCCGGTGGTGCGCCGGTTGTCGGGCCTGATGCCGGGCGTGGCCGTGATTCGTCATCGCGGCCGCCGTTCCGGCACGCTGCACGAGACCCCGGTGACGCCGTACCGCAGGGGGAACACCGTGGCGATCTCGCTGATCCACGGCAAGACCAACTGGGTCAAGAACGTGCTCGCCGCGGGTGAGGCCGACCTACACCTGCGCAAGGAGGATCTGCACCTCGTCAATCCGAGGATTGTCCCCGCCGGTTCGGACGGCACCGGACTGCCGCGGATCGTGCGGATGCAGCTGAAGCGGGTCGGGGCCCTCGTCGCCGATGTCGCTTGAGGCTGCTGCAGCCTAGGGGGCCTGCAGGAGCCTGCGCAGCAGGTGCATCGCCACGGTCGTGGACCGCTCTCGGATGTCGGCGCGCTCACCCGGCAGCAGCACCGTGCGGGTCAGCGCCGCGCCGTCGGCGCGCATGACGGTGAAACACACTGTGCCGACCGGTTTCTCCGCTGAGCCGCCGCCGGGGCCTGCGATGCCGGTGATCGCCACCGCGGTGTCCACCCCGAACCGTCGCAGCGCACCCGCGGCCATCGCCTCGGCGACCGGCTCGGAGACCGCACCGTGGGCGGCGATGAGCGCCGGATCCACGCCCAACAGTTCGGATTTGGCCTCGTTGGAGTACACGACGCCACCGCCCATGACATAGGCCGAGGATCCCGGACGGTCCGTCAGCCTGGCCACGACCAGACCGGCGGTGCATGACTCGGCGGTGGCGATGGTGCGCCCGGCGAGCAGAGCGGCGACCTGATCGTCGACTGTCGAACCGTCGGTGGAGTACACGTCGGTGCCGTGCTTTTCGACCAGCAGTGCCACGACATCGCGATAGACGTCGGCGTCGGCCGGTTCGTAGCGCGTGACGATCTCAAGTTCGCCGCGGCGCAGACAGGTCGTGATCTCCAACCGGTCGAATCCGTTGATCTCCTTCTCCGCCAGTCGAAGCGTCTCGGCCAACCCCGATTCGGGCAGGCCGTACATGCGCACGGTCTCCTGGCGATACTCCGTTCGGCCCGCGATGGCGCGCCGCACCGCTTCGGTTCCCAGCGCGGTCGCCCACATGGGCTGCAGTTCTCTCGGCGGGCCGGGCAGCACGACCACCGTCGGGGTGCCCTCGACGACCACCCCCGGCGCGGTGCCCACCGGGTTGAGCACCTCGGCCCCGGCCGGAATCATCGCCTGCTTGCGGTTGGCCGCCAGGACAGCGTCGAAATCGGCATCGGGGAAACGGCGCATCATCCGCTTGAGGATCGCGGCGATCCGCGCCTCGAGGTCTGGGTCCAGAATCAGGTCGCGACCGCAGAAGTCGGCGACCACCGCGACCGTCATGTCGTCGGCCGTCGGTCCGAGCCCGCCGCTGGTCAGGATCAGGTCCACTCCCTCGTCGGCGTGGAACTTCAACGCCGCGACGATGTCGGCGGGCCGGTCTCCGCAGATCGTGATGTGGGCCAGTTCGACACCGAGTTCCAGCAGTCGATCCGCCAGCCAGGGACCGTTGAGATCGGTGACCCTGCCGGTCAGGACCTCGGTGCCGGTGACGACGATGCCCGCGCGTGTGCTCACGCCTCGAGGCTACGGCGTGCGCCGCGCCGCCCTACCGCGGCGTGGCACCCGGAGCACGGACCACCATCGGCACCGCCGGGAAGTACGCGGCCATCTCCGACCGGCACTTGCGCAGCGCGGCGGTGCCCAAGCCCTTCTTCCGGTGCTCGGGGTGGATCCAGATGCGGACGTTGACCTCGCCGTCGAGAAGTTCCCCGAAGACCATGCCGACCTTGACCGGTCCCTCGAGCGCGACGAACCAGGCCGCGTCCTCGCTCGAGACCCGTTCCAGTGCCGAGCTGATCTCGTCGTCGAGGCCACCGGCCGGGGCGCCGGAGCCGTCCCCGGCGGTGTGCATGTCCTCGGTCCTGGCCGCGAAGATGTCGCGGTCCCCCGCACCGAACGGGCGCAGGGTCAGGGTCTCCCCGCTGGCCGCGGGACGCTCGCCGACGGTGAACGACAGCTGACTGTTGAGGTCTTCGAGTTCCGCGGCGATCTTGCGGCGCGAACTCTTCGTGAGCCGGTCGAAGGACAGGCCGATGACCGCTTCGGCGGACTGACGCGACGTCTCCAGCAGGGCCGCCACAGCGTCGACGGCGGCCGCAGTGTTCTCGGCCTCGACGATCGTGTCGAGCACCTCGTGACGGCGATCGAGGGCCGTGAGCAGGGCGTTGGTGATCTCGCGACGCGCCGCGGAGATGTCGTGATCGGGCATGGCGCAACTCTAGTTCAGCGTCGCCCTACTGTGACAGGGACGCCCAAGCCCAGGAGGGATCCAGATGGCCTCATCGCCCACGGTGCGACCGTTCCGCATCGACGTGCCCGACAGTGCGCTCGACGATCTCCGGGACCGGCTGCACCGGACGCGCTGGCCCGAAGCCGAGTGCGTCGACGACTGGAGCCAGGGCATCCCGCTGTCCTACACCACCGAGCTGGTGAAGTACTGGGCTGATCAATACGATTGGCGGTCAAGGGAATCCGCACTGAACCGGTTCGACCACTTCAAGACCGAGATCGATGACCTGGACATTCACTTCATCCACCAGCGCTCACCTCACGAGGACGCGTTGCCGCTGCTGATCACCCATGGCTGGCCAGGATCGATCGTCGAATTCCACAAGGTCATCGAACCGCTGACCAACCCGACCGCGTTCGGAGGCCGGCCCGAGGACGCCTTCCACGTGGTGTGCCCGTCGCTGCCCGGCTACGGGTTCTCCGGGAAGCCGACGCACACCGGGTGGAACGTCGAACACATCGCTGTGGCCTGGGAGACCCTCATGCAGCGCCTCGGCTATCCACGCTACGGCGCCCAAGGCGGCGACTGGGGTGCGGCCGTGACCACCCAGATCGGGCGAAATGAGGGTGGCTGCATCGGGATTCACCTCAACATGCCGATCGCGGGCCCACCCAAGGACCATTCGGGGAAATTCACCGCCGAGGAGCAGGCCGCACTGGCGGCGGCCGCCGAACACCGTCGATGGGGCACCGGCTACTCCACACAGCAGTCCACTCGCCCACAGACCCTGGGATACGGCCTGACCGACTCGCCGGTCGGGCAGTTGGCGTGGATCGTCGAGAAGTTCTGGGCCTGGACCGACTGCGAGGGCCATCCGGAGAACGTCCTGACGCGCGACGAACTGCTCGACAACGTGATGGTGTACTGGCTGACCGCGACGGCCACCTCGTCGGCACGGCTGTACTGGGAGAGCTTCCGCCGCTTCGGCACAGGCGATCGGGTGGAGATCCCCACGGGCATGGCGGAGTTTCCCAAGGAGATTCTGCGTGCGCCGCGATCGTGGTGCGAGGCGAGCTATCACATCACGCACTGGACGACGATGCCGCGGGGCGGTCATTTCGCGGCATTCGAACAGCCCGATCTCTTCGTCGAGGACGTCCGGACGTTCTTCGCGACCCTGCGCTGAGTCAGCGCGCTCCGCTGGGCCTGCCGCCGATCTCGACCACGGCCGGTGCGGTGTTGACGCCTGTGACCCGCACCCACCGCGGCGCCGGAGCGCCGGCCGGGGTCTCGGCGTGCACGGTCACGGCCTCGCCGGGGAACACCGTCACGTAGTTGTCGGAGTAGGTCACGGGCAGGATCTCGTCACCGTCGCGGGTGGCGAGCACCTCGGCGCGTTCGAAGAAGGCGATGCGGTCCGTGCGATTCGACAGGCGGATGTCGACCCGTCTGCCGTCCGGCTCCGTCCGCTCGGCCCTGATCATCAACGGCGTCTTGGCCATGGTGTTCAGTGGTGTCATGTCCGCCCAACTGGACTGTTTGAGTGAGAACGCCGTGTCGTTGCTGGGATGTCCGACATCGTCGCGCTGCTGCGACTGCCAGTAGACGTTCTCCGTCATGACGGTGTCGTCGGCGCCGAGCAGCTGAGCCCTGACGAAGAAGACTCGGGAGGCCTGCGGCATCCGGGGCAGCACCATGGCGCGCGCGGTGCCGTTGGCGGCCACGTCCACCGGATCCGAGGTCCGATCGTCGACGAGTTCGCCGGACAGGTCGTAGACGCGCACCCGAGCACGAAGACCCGTTGCGGCACTGGGACTCTGGTTCACCACGGTGATGTCGGCGGTGCTGTGGTCGCCGGTGGCGTAGGAGTCGAACACCACCGACAGCGGGGTGAGTCCCTTCTTGGCGCCGAAGTATGAACCGCCGGGCCGCAGGTAGTAGTCGAAGAGATGGCCGAAGAACGACGGCCAGTGGTTGTTGAGCATCCAGTAGATGGTCATCTTGTGGCTGCCGAAGCCGCCGGCCGCGAAACCCTCGAACTGAGCACGAGTCGACTCGTAGTGCGCCAGTTGGGCCTTGCGCGTGAACTCCTGGGCGCTGCGCGACGAGCCGTAACGACGCATCACCGCGGTGCGGATGCTGTCGAGTTCGACGTTGTTGTCGTCGGACCCGGCATGGGTGTACCACGTGTCGTTGATCGGCCAGAGTTTGTCGGGCGGAATGAACTTGACCAGGCTCGCGAACGGCGGGATGTGCTCGTTGTCGCCCTGTTCGGCCGAGGCTCCCCGGGTCGCGGCGTACCGGCCGTCGAACCAGTAGCTCGGCGGACGCCAACTGTACGGTCCGGCCATCTGGATGCCGTCCCAGGCCACCTCACCGTCGTCGTCCCGGTTGACTGACGACACGGTGTCCACTGTGGCGTTCTGCCAGTGCATTTCGGCCAGGATGTCGCGGTACCAGCCGAGCACCTCCGGCGGCGGCCGTCCGTCGCTGCCGTTGGCCCACAGGAACGCCGCCGCATGCGGGCCGAATTCCTCGACCTGGGACCGCATGCTGTCCTGCGCGATGCGCCGGTCCTCGTCGTCCCACTGCCACCATTTCTCCCACTGGTTGCAGCACATCCAGCCGTACATCAACGGAATGCCCAGTGCGTCGGCCTGTTCGAGCAGATGGTCGCCCGGAAACTTGCCCTCCAACCGCAGCATGTTCAGGCCCAGGTCCCGGACGTACCCCAGGATCGCCTTCTCACGATCGGGGTCGTAGCGATACAGCAGGTCCGGGGTGTAGGTGGCTCCGCGGACCAGAAAGTCCCGGCCATTGACCTTCAGGTAGAAGTTGCCGCCGCGGCCCAGTTCCGGGAAGTCGGTGCTGTCGTCTCGGTGCTGGGTGACGGTGCGGATGCCGAACCGCTGCCGCTCGGTGTCAAGGGCCCTGCCGTAGGTGAGGAATTCCAGATTCAGGTCGTAGAGGCTGGGATCGCCCATGGTGTAGGGCCACCAGAGATCCGGGCCCTGGATTCGCAACTGCGGGAACGTCTCCGGGTCGAACCGCACCTGGCGCCGGTCACCTGACGGCAGGGTCACGGACTGGTCCACGGTCACGGTGGGCTTACCGGGCCGGGAGATGGTGGCCCGCAGGACGCCCCGAACTGTGCGCCGAGTCTGGTTGGTGACCTCGGCGTTGACGGTGAGCCGTGCGGAGTCCGTGGCAGGCAGGGGAAGTTCGGTGTTCACCGTGGCAGGGCCCAGGTCGACACCGCCGGAGGCGTGCAGGAACACCGGCTTCCAGATGCCGGCGTTGCGGTCGGGCACAAAGGAGGTGCCCACGGCCGGGTCACCCGGCGGCCCCTGATGGCCGATGTCACGCCAGTTGATCCAGTCCCACCAACTGTCGGCGAGTTCGACGCCGTCGACATCCTGCAGGGACTGCTCCGGTGTCACCTTGACCGCCAACGTGTTCGGGGCGCCCGGGTGCAACCACGGGGTGACATCGAGGTCGTGGCTGACATACATGCCGACCATCTCGGTGCTGTCGACGACCCGGTGCCCGTTGAGCCAGACCTCGGCTCGGTAGTTGATGCCGGGAAACTCCAGCGTGTACCGCCGGTGGCCGGCAGGCGGGGTGAACGTCGTGCGGTACCACCAGTCCTGGCGGTAGAGATCGGCCGGCACCTCGTCGCGCAGGTTGGTGCCGTAGTAGAGGTCGGGGTAGACACCGTCGTCCTCGAGCGCGGCCAGCACCGTGCTGGGCATGCGCTGGATCGGATGCCACCCGGCGTCGGCGTACTCGGGCGTCGAGATGACCGCGCCGTCGGCGGGGACGTCGCGAGCGGACGCGAGTGCCCACCCCTGCGCAAGTTCCACCGTGGCCGGCGCCGGTTCGGGTCGAAGGAAGCCCGCGACGTCACCGGCGCCCAGAACCAGCACCGCCAGCAGGATCGGCACCAGGGCCAGTGCGGCGGTACGTCGACGCATCCCTGCTATGGCGCACTCCTGCCGCGAATCGTTCTCCCCCGCACAACGCTCGTCACCTTACGAGATCAGGTGTCGGAGGGCACCTGATGACTATCCGCCGACACCTGCGATAAACTAGAACACGTTTCAGTTTCGGACTTCGCAACGTCGTGAACCCCCCAGGAGCGGACTATGCATACTCCCCTGTGCGACCAACTCGGCATCGACCTGCCGATTTTCGCCTTCACCCACTGCCGTGATGTCGTGGTCGCGGTGAGCCGGGCCGGCGGATTCGGCGTCCTCGGCGCCGTCGGGTTCACGCCGGAACAGCTCGAGATCGAGCTGAACTGGATCGACGAGCACATCGGCGACCATCCCTACGGTGTCGACATCGTCATCCCGAACAAATACGAGGGCATGGATTCGAACATGTCCGCCGACGAGCTCAAGTCCACCCTGAACGCCCTGGTTCCCCAGGAGCACCTGGACTTCGCGAAGAAGATCCTCGCCGACCACGGCGTGCCGACCGATGACAGCGACGACAACGCTCTGCAGCTTCTCGGCTGGACCGAGGCCACCGCCACCCCGCAGGTGGAGATCGCGCTGAAGCACCCGAAGATGACGCTGATCGCCAACGCGCTGGGCACCCCGCCGGCCGACATGATCGCGCACATCCACGCCGAGGGCCGCAAGGTCGCCGCGCTGTGCGGGTCTCCGTCGCAGGCGCGCAAGCACGCCGATGCGGGCGTGGACATCATCATCGCCCAGGGCGGCGAGGCCGGCGGACACAGCGGCGAGGTCGGTTCGATCGTGCTGTGGCCGCAGGTGGTCAAGGAGGTGGCGCCGGTCCCCGTCCTGGCTGCGGGCGGCATCGGCAGCGGCCAGCAGATCGCCGCGGCGCTGGCGCTGGGGGCACAGGGCGCCTGGACGGGGTCGCAGTGGGTGATGGTCGAGGAGTCGGAGAACACGCCCGTGCAGCACGCGGCCTATGCCAAGGCCAGCAGCCGCGACACGGTCCGCAGTCGGTCGTTCACCGGCAAGCCCGCGCGCATGCTGCGCAATGACTGGACTGAGGCCTGGGAGAACCCGGACAACCCGAAGCCGCTGGGCATGCCGCTGCAGTACATGGTGTCCGGCATGGCCGTGGCCGCGACGCACAAGTACCCGAACGAGACCGTCGACGTCGCGTTCAACCCGATCGGGCAGGTCGTCGGTCAGTTCACCAAGGTCGAGAAGACCTCGGCGGTGATCGAGCGCTGGGTGCAGGAGTACCTGGAGGCCACCGCGACGTTGACGGAGTTCAACGAGGCCTGACCCGGGTTCGCGCTCCCGGGCGCACCACGCACACACAGAATCCGCCCAAACGTTCGTTTGGGCGGATTCTGTGCGTCAGGCGTAGAAGTCCTGCTGCCAGCCCTTGGGGCCGGCGCACTCCAGCGGCAGGCCGTCCGGTGTCTGGGCGGCCGCGCCCCGATTGGTCGGGCACGGCGCACCGATCTCCTGCACGCCGTAGAGCGGCGGCGACCAGACCCAGAATCCCGAGTCGACAGGGGGCCACTGGTTGGGGATGTAGTGGCAGGCGTACGTCTGACCGCCTTCGCCGCGCCCGAAGATGAACCGCTCCCAGCTGTAGCACTTGGTGCTCAACTGGACGTCATGGGCCATGTTCGGGACGTCCGCGTAATCGAACTCGGGTTGAGCGCCGGCGGCGGTGGCGGCGGCCAGCATGGCACCGGCGGCCGCGGCCGCGGCCGCAAACGCACGAATCATGTCCACCCCCAGATGTTGAGTTTCGGGCCCTTCACCCCGTCGGCCCGTCGGCGCCCAGCCTAACGGCGGCGCGGGAAGAATTTGGCGAAACACCCGGTCGGCAGCGCCGGATTGGCGCTCGGTGGTGGTTTGCTGTGGGGACCAGCAGCCCGAGCCACGAAGGAGGCGATCCGATGCTGTCGATCCGCAACATATTGATGTGCACCGGTGTCGGTGCGGTTCTGGCGATTGTCGTGCTGTTCGCCGGGGTGGCGGCTCGCCCCGGCACCCAGATTCCGCTGCCCGCGGCCGACGCGAAGCCCATGCTTCCGCTGGCACCCGCGACCACGGCACCCGCGACCACGGCCCCAGCCACCACGGCCCCAGCCACCACGAAGGCGCCCGCAACCACGTCAGCCTCACCGAAGGCCGCCGGCACCGACGAGCGCGGATTCGTGGGATCGGACGCGCGCTGCCCCGACGGTCAGTCCGCCGTCGCATTCGGCCGCACCCAGCGCTCCCTCGTGGCGATCTGCCCCGATGGTTCGGGGGGATATGAATACCGCGGGGTGCGGATCAGCGACGGCGCGACGCTGATCACCGAAGCCGAGGCCACCGGCGACGGCACCTTCGTCGCGCTCAACGACGGCGCCGAATACACGGTGTCCCCGTCGACCCTGGCCGTGACCTCCGGCGGCAAGGTGATCTATCGGGACACCTGGGTGGACTACCAGTCCCCCAGCTTCGCCGCCGAGACCGGCGGACCCGCGGCGACGACGAGTTCGGCCCCGACCACCACCGCGAAACCGCGCTAAGGAGCGGCGGCCGGTTCGGGACCGGGCCCGGCAGCCGGCGCGCTCGGCGGCGGCACCGGCTGTGCCGGCACGCCCGGTGGCGCCGAATCCGGGTTCATCGGACGCTGCGTGAGCAGCAGCAGTGCGCCGGCCCCGCTGATCTCCTGGGTCTGCACCGCATGCCAGAGGTCACGCAGGTAGGACACCCCTCGTCCCTCCCGGTCCACTGGGACCGCACTGGCACCGGGCGGCAGGTGGTCGGGACTCGGCAGGTGCGGCACACCCTCCGGTGCCGCGGGGTCGCTCGCCGCGGGCGTGGGCGCCGCCTGCACCTCCGCGGTGCCGGCTGGATCGGGACTGGGTGCGGGGTCGCCGGGTTCGGCGCCCGCAGGTGGGGCCAACAGGACCCCGGCCGAGGCGATGAACGCCGCGAGCGAAGCTGAACGAATCCGCATATTCCATTTTCACCCCACCGGTCCCATTCGTTACAGGTTCGGCCACGAACGAGAACACGTTCCATAAACGGCCCCCGTGGTGCCGGACCGCGGTGTACGAATGGCTTGGGGAACCAGCACAGACACAGCTGTCGTGAGGAGTGCACCGCATGCCAGGTCCGACCCTGCCTCCCGGCTTCGATTTCACCGATCCGGATCTCAACTGCGAACGCCTGCCGGCCGAGGAACTCGCCCAACTGCGGCAGCAGGCCCCGATCTGGTGGAACGCGCAGCCCCGGGGCGGCTTCGACGACGACGGCTTCTGGCTCGTCACCAGGCATGCCGACGTCAAAGAGGTGTCGGTGCGAAGCGACGTCTTCTCCAGTGAGAAGAAGACGGCGATTCCGCGCTACCCGGAGGGGTCCACGCAGCAGCAGCTTGAAACGGGCAAGTTCGTGCTGCTCAATATGGACGCGCCGCACCACACCCATCTGCGCAAGATCATCTCGCGTGGGTTCACGCCCCGCGCCGTCGAACGACTGCGGGCCGATCTCGACGAACGAGCCCAGCACATCGCCAAGGCCGCGGCGGCCACCGGCACCGGAGACTTCGTCGAACAGGTGGCCGCCGAACTTCCGCTGCAGGCGATCGCCGGGCTCCTCGGAGTTCCGCTCGAGGACCGCAGGAAGCTGTTCGACTGGTCCAACCAGATGGTCAGCGACGACGACCCGGAGTTCGCCCACTACGACAACCGCAGTGCCGCAACCGAACTGATCATGTACGCGATGCAGCTCGCGGCCGACCGCGCCGAGCACCCCGGAGAGGACATCGTCACCACACTGATCGAGGCCGACGTCGAAGGTCACAAGCTCTCCGACGACGAGTTCGGCTTCTTCATGGTGCTGTTGGCCGTGGCCGGCAACGAGACCACCCGCAACTCGATCACCCACGGAATGATCGCCTTCGCCGAGCACCCCGACCAGTGGGACCTCTTCAAGCGCGACCGGCCAGCGACCGCGGTCGACGAGATCGTGCGATGGGCCACCCCGGTGACGTCGTTCCAGCGCACGGCCCTGACCGACTACGACCTGTCGGGCGTACACATCGCCGCGGGCCAGCGGGTGGTGATGTCCTACCGCTCCGCCAACTTCGACGAGACGGTGTTCGAGGACCCGTTCACGTTCGACATCCTGCGGGACCCCAACCCGCACGTCGGCTTCGGGGGCACGGGTGCGCACTACTGCATCGGCGCCAACCTCGCCCGGATGACCATCGAGTTGATGTTCAACGCGATCGCCGACCATCTGCCGGCCCTGAAGGCGGTCGGGACTCCGCAGCGCCTGCGTTCGGGGTGGCTCAACGGCATCAAGCACTGGCGGGTCGACTACCAGGGCGCTCGAGACCAACTGGTCTGACCACTTGACCTCTGCCACCACGATGGGTCAGCCTGGAGGGCATGGCCCTGCAACCGGTGAACCGGCGTTCGGTCCCCGAGGACGTGTTCGACCAGCTTCTCGACGAAGTGCTCCGCGGCAACCTCGCCCCCGGCGAGGCACTGCCCAGTGAACGTCGCCTGGCCGAGGTGCTGGGTGTGTCGCGGCCCGCGGTCCGGGAGGCACTCAAGCGCGTGATGGCGGTCGGCCTGGTCGACATCCGGCAGGGTGACGCCACCACGGTCCGCGACTTCCGCCGCCACGCCGGCCTCGACCTTCTCCCCCATCTGCTCATCCGGGGCACGGAAGTCGACCTCACGGTGGTGCGCAGCATCCTCGAGACACGCCTGCACAACGGCCCCAAAGTCGCCGAACTGGCCGCCCGGCGTGGGGGCGCGGATCTCGCGGCACTGCTCGGCGGGGTCGTCGACCTCCTGACAGACGAAACGGATCCCATTGCCGCACAACAACATGCGTTGACCTACTGGGACCACATCGTCGACGCCGCGGACTCCATCGTGTTCCGGCTGATGTACAACACGCTGCGCGCGACGTACGAACCCGCCCTGCCCGCGCTGGCCACGCTGATGTCGGCCGAGGTGGGACATCCCGAGGCCTATCGCACGCTGGCCGAGGCGATCGCCGCCGGAGACGAAGCGGCGGCACATCGGGCCGCGGTCGACCTGCTCGCCCCGGCCACCTCGGCCATCCTCGGCGCTCTGGAGGAGTTGGAGAACTCATGACTGTCACCGAGAAGTCACACCGGGCTGTGACGCTGCCCCAGGCCGCACGGGAGTTCGTGCGTCATCCCACCCCGCCCATGATCCTCGCGCTGCTCATCGTCGCCTCGGTGATGCGGGTCGCACACGGCGAGTGGCGACCGGCCGACGCGGCGGTTCCAATCGTGATGCTCGCGGCGTTTCCGTTCCTGGAGTGGGTCATCCACGTGGTGATCCTGCACTGGCGACCGCGCCGCCTGGGCCCGGTGGTCATCGATCCGCTGCTGGCCCGTAAGCATCGCGAGCACCACGTCGACCCTCGTCAGATCGCGCTGGTCTTCATTCCGTGGCAGGCGCTGCTGTGGGTGCTGCCCGGAGCCGTCCTGATCGCCGTGTTCGCGTTCCCGCGCAGTGAACTCGGATACACGTTCCTGATGACCCTGGCCGCCCTCGGCTTGGCCTACGAGTGGACGCATTACCTGATCCACAGCGACTACAAGCCGAAATCATCTGTGTACCGCGGGATTTGGCGAAACCACCGGCAGCATCACTTCAAGAACGAGAACTACTGGTTCACCGTCACGACCGCGGGGACGGCCGACCGCGTGTTGGGCACCTGCCCGGACCCGCAGGCGGTCCCGTCATCACCGACCGCGAAGAACCTGCACGCGCTCAACGCCTGAGCGAGCCCTAGTCGCCGAATCGGTTGAGGCCGGGAATCTTGTCCAGGATCCGGTCCCGCAGCCGCGGCTTCTGATACGGCACCTGCGGCACCACCGGCGCGACGACCGGGGGCGGCGGCGGGGCGATCTGGTTGATGACCTCGGGTTCCGGGGGCGGCACGTAGGCCGGCGGCGCCGGGGCCTCCACGACGGGCTGGGGCGCCGAGACCGGAGGCGGCACCGGCACCGGCTGGGCCGCCTCGACGACGGGCGCCGGGTCGACCCGGGCCTCGGGCACCGGGGCCTGTTCGGGGATCGGCGCCGGGGGCGCCTCCGGCGGCGGCGCCACCGCCGCAGGACGCGGTGCCGCCGATGCGGGGACCGCCGGTTTGGCCTTGGGCGTCTTCGGCGCCACCGCGGTGCTGCGGGCGTCCTGGTCGGTGACGACGGCAGCCTCCCGATGCGGGAGCAGCTGGGAGCTCACCGCCAGCGACACCGAGACCACGAAGGTCAGTGCGCCGGCGACCAGCATGGTCATGGGGGCCGCGGGCAGCCGCCGGCGGCCCGTGCGCTCGGCCACCGGCGCGGCGTCGCCGGCTGAGGCCAGCGCGGCACCGTGCGCCAGAGCGAGTTCGGCCTCGGGCGGGTCGAACACCGGCACGCCGAGCTCCTGCTCGAGCCAACCGGCCAGGGAGTCCAATCCACCGACCGAACCGACGACGAACATGCCGTCCGGTCGCCAGAATCGTGCGTCGAGAATTCCGGACAGCCAGTCCAGCAGCTGCTCGTCGTTCTCGATGCCGTGGCTGACGAAGGTCTCGACATTTGAGCTGAGGGTGTCCACGAGCGACAGGATCGTGCTGTCGGGTTCGACGACACAGACCGCGGTGCGTTCGTAGCCGATCATCCGGCCGATGCTGCGCGCGAGGGCCTCGGCCGCCCGCGGCGACTGCACCGCGACCACGTTGGCCAGGCCCATTTCGGCGAGCGTGTCCAGCAGCAGCGAGGCCTCCAGGTCGGCGTCCTCACTCCAGGTGACACCGATCGAGTGCAGGTGGTGACCATCGGCCGAGGCGATGCTCAGCACGGCCTCGGCGACCTGCTCGGAGGCCCGGGTGGGCGACACGTCACCGGTGAAGACGTCGAACTCATCGTGGCCCAGGGTCGCGCCGTCGCCGTCTCGGCCCTCGACCAGCACGGTCTGGACGGTGTTGGCGGTCACAGACAGGCCCAACACGGTGTCCATGCAGCTTCTCCCTTCGTGTCCGGGGCCGTCGCGCGACCGCGACGAACTCAGACACGCACAGGGGCAGCCATCAGACTCGAGAAGCACCCGCGTGTCATCGACCCTCGACACACATCCGATGTTTTCTCTACCGCATCGCGGGCCGAAACGCGAATGCTGCGCTAGTGCTTTCGGGGCATCGCCGACACCAGCGGCGTGTCCACCCCCACGGGCCCGAGGGCCGTCGCACCGCCCGGCGATCCCAGCGGGGCGTCCCGACCAGGCAGGATCTTCGTGAAGAACTCCGCGTTGTCGGCCAGGTGCTGCTTCTGATCGTCGGGAAGGTCGGCCTCGAAGTAGATGGCGTCCATCTTGCAGATGAACGCGCAGGCCGCACAGTCCACGCACTCGTTCGGGTTGATGTAGAGCGACCGCTCACCTTCGTAGATGCAGTCGGCCGGACAGTCCTGCACACATGACTTGTCCACGACGTCGACGCACGCGCTTCCGATCACATATGTCATACCGACGACGCTAACGAGCCTTGGGCGCGTTATGCCGCAGCGAAGGTCCCCATCTTCAGGACCTCGGTCCTCAAGAGTTCTGCGGCGTGCAGGTGAGCGGCCCCTGGTTCTTGAAGTGCACCGCGGGAACCCCGTCGAGCCGGATGAAGTCGACGTCCTCGGTCCACGACGTGCCCGGCTGCACCCACGGCGGAACACCCTCGGGATAGGCGACGGTGAAGTCGGTGTAGAACTGCACGCCGTCCGGGCAGCCCGCCGCGGCCGGCGGCTGCGGGTTCCAGGCGTGCACCACGATGGGGTTCGACAGCCGGGCACCCTGGGCGCAGTTCGGCTGACACTCCACGGCGTCGTCGATGCCGGTGCCGGTGGCGCCGTCGGCGCCCCAGGACGTCCACGTCATGTCGGTCATGACGCTCGAGTGATCGCACCCGTAGACGAGCGTGGCCGGGCGCTCTGTGACCGGCTGGCTGGGGTCATAGCAGGCACCGATCAGGTACGCGGTCTCCCCCGAGGCGTCCGGGTCGGCGGACGCGGGCGCGAGACCTGAAACAGCGAGGGTGCATGTGCCGGCCGCGATCAGTGCCGCTCGAATCATGCGGCGAATGTTAGCGGCTGCCCTGTCGGGTGTGCCACGTTCGGCGACGGGTGTGACGCCACCCCCACCCTCCGGCGGCCAGCAGCAGCACCAGAAGCGCGAGCAGCCACGGCCAGCCGCCGTGACCGTGCACCCACCCGGCGACCGTGGCCTGGATCCGACCGGCGGCCCGAATCACGCCGTCGTCGACGCCGGTGTCGGAGTGGAAGATGCGCAGTTCGTAGACGCCGTAATAGGCGACGTAGAGGCCGACCAGAATGACCAGTGCGCCGCTGATGCGGCCGATCAGGGGAAGCGCGGCCCGCATCCTGTCCGCCAGCGCCGAGCTCGCGAATGCCGCCGCGACCGCCAGCGTGCCGACCACGAGGGCGAAGCCGCCGGCGTAGGCGACGTAGACCGCGGCCGCGGACCCGAATGACCCGGTGCGCGTCCCCGCCGCCGTGACCGCCAGGAAGGGCCCGACGGTGCACGACAGCGACGCGATCGCGTAGGCGAGTCCGTATCCGAACATCGACACCAGGCGCGTGCTGGGCGCCGACGCCGCGCCCGGTTGCAGCGCCTGCGGCAGCACGAGGGCGGCTCTGCGACCGCTGAGCAGCCAGCCGCCGACGAGCACGAGCAGCACCCCGATGACGACGGTGACCGCGGGCAGGTAACGCTGAAGGGTCGAAGCCAGGGCCACGGTCAGCGACCCGAATGCCGCGAACACCACAACGAATCCGAGGGTCATCACCAGCGTCGCCGTCAGGGCGCGCACCACGGCCGCGGGCCGGCCCGCGTCCGTGGCCGAGACGACATAGGCCAGATAGACCGGCAGCAGCGCGAAGCCGCACGGGTTGAGCGCGGCGACCAGGCCTGCGGCGAACGCCAGACCGACCAGATCGGGACTCACGCGGTCAGGCGGTCAGTGCCGCCACCCGGCTGGACAGGTCCGACTCACTCATCGCCGACGTCGGATTGTTGACGAACGTCGAGGAACCGTCGGCCTTGACGAACAGATAGGCCGGCTGCCACGGCACGTTGAACCGCGCCCAGATCGAACCGTCGGCGTCGTTGAGATTGGTGAAGTTGAGGTTGTACTTCGAGATGAAGTTCGCCATGTCGGCGACATCCGAACGCGCGGCCACACCCACGAAGGTCACGCCCGGATTGGCGGCCGCCACCCGACTGACATTCGGTGCCTCCTGGTTGCAGAACGGGCACCACGGCGTCCAGAACCACAGCACGGCGGGCTTGCCCTGCAGGCTGGAGCCGTTGAACGGCGCGCCCGACACCGTGGTACCGGTGAAATCGAGGCGGCTGTCGGCGCTGGCGGCGGGGGCGGCGGCCACCCCGATCGCCACGCCCAGCGCAAGTGTCATGGCGGCCAGGAGCGCCCGGACCCTGCCGAGAGAATTCGTCATGTTCGGTTCCTTCCACTTTTCCGCGCGAATACCCGGGTCGCGGAACGATCACACCCACATCACGGCGAACGGCGGCCCAGGGTTGGGGCTGCTCGGACAATGCCAGAAAATTCTTAATAAGAATTGGAGTGATCGGAGTAACAGCTGCGTCAATTGAGGCGAAAGACGCCATATGAAAACCATCCGGAAGTTCCTCGCCATGACCGCGCTGACCGGCGCCTTCCTGGTTGCCTTCCTGGCCCTGTCAGCCGGCACCGCGCAGGCTGACAGCGTGAATTGGGACGCCATCGCGCAATGCGAATCCGGTGGTAACTGGGCCATCAACACCGGCAACGGCCATTACGGCGGCCTGCAGTTCAAGCAGTCCACCTGGACCGCCAACGGCGGTGTCGGGAACCCCGCGGCGGCCTCCCGCGAGGAGCAGATCCGCGTCGCGGAGAACGTCCTGGCGACCCAGGGCATCAAGGCCTGGCCCAAGTGCGGCCCCAAGGGGTCCGCCCCGTTCGCGGGTGTTCCCGGAGTCACCAACGTCACGGCCCCGCGCGGACCGGTCCTTCCGCAGCGCTCGCCGGGTGCCTACATCCGCAACACCATCAACGAGATCATTGCGCTGATCCCCCGCGCTCCGCGCTGACGCTCAGGGTGACTTAGCCCCCGCCCCGCACAACGGGACGACGACCTCGGCAGTGTTCAGCAGTCCTCCGGCGGCCCCGGCGAGCACCGCGGCCCAGCACACCGCCGAGGTCGGTTCCACGTAGAGACCCTGGTGCGCCAGGTCGGCACGAGCCCGCAGGATCTGCTCGTCGGACACCGAGACGACGGTCCCGCCCGTGTCTCTGACCGCCGCCAGGATCTGGGCTCCCCGGGGTGGGTGGCTGATCGCGATCCCCTCCGCGACGGTCGGTTCCGTTCCCGTCGACGAGGTCACCGTGTCGGAACCCAGCGCGAACGCCTCGGCGACCGGGGCGCACCCTCGGGCCTGCACCGCCACGATCGTCGGCATCCCGCTCGCCCACCCCGCCTCGACGAGTTCGCGAAACGCCAGATGAGCACCGAGCAGCAGGGTGCCGTTGCCGACAGGCACCACCACGACCTCGGGCAGCCTGCGGCCGTTCTGCTCCCACAACTCATATCCGAACGTCTTGACCCCGTGGATGAAGTACGGGTGATAGACGTGACTGGCGTAGAACACGCCGGGCTGCGCGGCCGCACGCCTCGCCGCCGTGGCCGTGTCCGCGCGACTCCCCCGCACCGTCACGACCTCGGCGCCGTACGCGCGCATCTGCGCCAGCTTGACCGGCGAGGTGGACTCCGGCACGAAGACGCGGCACGGGATGCGCGCCCGGCCCAGGTAAGCCGCGGCCGCCGTTCCGGCGTTGCCGCTGCTGTCCGTGAGCGCCGATTCGACCCCCAGCGTGCGGGCCAGCGTCGCCAGGACCACCGCGCCGCGGTCCTTGAACGACAGCGTCGGCAGCAGCAGGTCGAGCTTGAACCTGACATTGGGCATGTCCCGCGAAGGCACCAGCGGTGTCATGCCCTCGCCGAGGCTGATCCGGTCGTCGACGTCGACCGGCAGCACGCTCGCGTAGCGCCAGAGGGAGTTGCGAGTCTCGTCGACGGGAGCCACGCCGGCGGCTGGGATCCGGTCGGCGAGGTCGAACAGGCCGCCGCACGGGCACGTGACGAGCAGGCTCGCGACATCGACGAGGGTTCCGCAGTCGCGGCACCGCAGTGCCGGAGGGTCCTCAACTGCCGCAGAGCTCTCGCGCACGGGGGTCAGTCTCTCCGCCGAGGGCCTCGCCGCACAACTGCGCGACCCGCGGGCAGGCCGGCCGCCGGTCCAGACCGTCGCCCGCGCTGGTCGGCCACCACGCCGCGTCAGCAGCCGCCCGAAAACACCGGGCCACGTCAGTGTCGTTGGTAGCGTGAAACCATGGGCGCCCCAACCCGAATCGCGACACGCACCAATGGTCAGCCGCCGCCCGAGGTGCCGCTGTCCGACATCGACTTCGGCAGCTGGAAGTTCTGGTCACGTGACGACGACTTCCGCGACGGCGCATTCGCGACGCTGCGCCGGGACGAGCCCATCAAATTCTTCCCGGAGGCTGGACTGGAGGAGTGGCCATCCGGTCCTGGGCACTGGGCCCTGACCCGCTACGACGACGTGCACTTCGCCAGCCGACACCCCGAGATCTTCAGTTCGAGCCCGAACATCACGATCGGCGACAACGTCCCCGAACTCGCCGAGTACTTCGGTTCGATGATCGTGCTGGACGACCCCCGCCATCAGCGCCTGCGCTCGATCGTCAGCCGGGCCTTCACCCCCCGCGTGGTGGCCAAGGTCGAGGCGGCAGTGCGTGACCGCGCCCGCCGTCTCGTCTCGGAGATGATCACGGCACATCCCGACGGCAACGGCGACATCGTGGCCGACGTGGCCGGTCCCCTGCCGCTGCAGGTGATCTGCGACATGATGGGCATCGCCGCCGAAGACCACGACCGCGTATTCCACTGGACCAACATCATCCTGGGTTTCGGCGACCCCGACCTGACCACTGATTTCGACGAGTTCGCGCGCACCGCAATGGAAATCGGCGCCTATGCGCATGAACTCGCCGAGGACCGCCGACGCAGCCCACAGGACGACCTGACCACCAGCCTGGTTCAGGCCGAGGTCGACGGACAGCGTCTGACCTCCGCCGAGGTCGCCTCCTTCTTCATCCTGCTGGTGGTGGCGGGCAACGAGACCACGCGCAACGCCATCAGTCACGGCGTACTGGCGCTGAGCCGGTACCCCGAGCAGCGGCAGATCTGGTGGGACGACTTCGCGGCCGTCAACCACAGCGCGGTCGAGGAGATCGTCAGGTGGGCGTCACCGGTGGTCTACATGCGTCGCACGCTGACCCGTGACTTCGAGCTGTCCGGAGTGCCGATGGCCGAAGGTGACAAGGTCACGATGTGGTACGGCTCGGCCAACCGCGACGAGGCGAGGTTCAGCGATCCGTGGCGATTCGACGTGCGCCGTGACCCCAACCCGCACCTCGGGTTCGGCGGCGGCGGCGCACACTTCTGTCTCGGCGCGAACCTCGCGCGCCGCGAGATCAGCGTGGCCTTCGATGAGCTGCGGCAGCAGGTGCCCGACATCACCGCGACGGACGAACCCGCCCGCCTGCTGTCGGCGTTCATCCACGGGATCAAACGCCTGCCGGTGAGTTGGACGCCGCCGAAGCTCTGACTAGAGCGTGGCGCTCTTGGGGCCCAACGTCGAGCAGAAGTACAGCGGCGGCTGCGCCTGATTCGCACAACCCCTGCCGCGCACCGTGTAGGTCTGCCCGGGCACATACGGCGACAGGTACACCTGGGCGGTGCCGTAGCCGGGCAGTTCGGCGCATTTCCCGGCGGTGCTACTGCCCGCGACCGACACGCAGACCTGCGTCGCGTTCGGTTCGGCGGAGCCGGTGCAGCCCGAGGGCGTCAGCGACGCGTTGACCATCGCAGTGCCGGACACGTCGACCACCCGCGGCTCGCTCAACGTGTACTGGCACAGCACCGGGTCAGCCTCCGGGGCCGCCGACGCGACGGCGACGAACCCTGCCGCGGTGCCCAGCACTGCAGTGATGACCAATGTCGTCTGACCCATGCGCCGAAACATGACGAGCAGCCTAGGGGGTGTGTGCGCGTGGCCACAATCGATTGCGCGACTCGGCGTAACGTGGGGCCGATGAGAGACCGCGTCCACTGGTTCTCCCTGCATGGAGTGACACGGATTTTCGCGACCGTGGCGGCCCGCCGCGGCGATCCCCAGGGGCGGATGCTGGCCGACCCCGCGGTGCTCGCCGATCCGGTGGGCTTCTACGACGAACTTCGCCCCCTCGGGCCGTTGATCCCGTGCCGGATCAGCCGGCTGACCGTCGAGCATGCCGTCGCGCAGGAACTGCTGCGGTCCGAGGAGTTCCGTGTCATGACCCTCGGCGGGAGCCTGCCCGCTCCCTTCCGCCGACTTCAGGCGTTGACGAGGCCGGACACGCTGCACCCGCTGCGCCCGCCGTCACTGCTGGCCGTCGAACCGCCCGCTCACACCAGATACCGCAGGACCGTCTCGGCGGTCTTCACACCCAGAGCCGTTGCGGCGCTGAGGGAACGGGTCGAGCTCACCGCCCACGAACTGCTCGATCGGTTGGCGGGTCGGGCCGGCGTCGTCGACGTCGTCGGGGACTACTGCGCGCAGCTGCCCGTCGCCGTCATCAGCGACATCCTCGGTGTCCCCGACAGTGAACGGGCGCGCGTACTGGAGTTCGGTGAACTCGCCGCACCCAGCCTCGACATCGGCCTGACGTGGGCACAGTTCCAGCGCGTCCAGCGCGGGCTCGACGGGTTCAACGCCTGGCTCACTGATCATCTGAACAGGCTGCGGCGCGCACCGGGCGACGACCTGATGAGCCAGCTGGTCCGGCTCTCCGACGCCGACGGCCTGCTCGACGACGCCGAACTGAAGGCGACGGCGGGCCTGGTGCTTGCCGCCGGCTTCGAGACGACGGTCAACCTGCTGGGCAACGGCATCCGCATGCTGATGGACTCACCGGCTCAGCTCACCGAACTGCAGACGCACCCCGAGTGCTGGCCGAATGCAGTCGAGGAGATCCTTCGGCTGGACTCGCCCGTGCAGATGAGTGCCCGGGTCGCCACCACGGACACCGTGGTGGCCGGACACCGGATTCGTGCGGGCGAGATGGTGGTGATCTGTCTGGCCGGGGCCAACCGTGACCCCGCGGTCTTCCCCGACCCGCACACATTCGATGTGCATCGCCCCAATTCGGCGCGCCACCTTGCATTCTCCGGCGGCAGGCACTTCTGCCTCGGCGCCGCACTGGCGCGGGCCGAGGGCGAAGTGGGCCTGCGTGCGTTCTTCGACCGCTTCCCCGAGGCGCGGCCGGCCGGGGCCGGTGTCCGGCGCAGCACCCGCGTTCTGCGTGGGTGGTCGGAACTGCCGGTCATGTTGAGCTCAGCGCATGACCGGGCCGACGTGGGCCCGGCGCCACGCTGATCGGTTCACGCCCGGTCGACGGGTGCGGTGTGCGGTCGGTCGACGGGTGCGGTGTGCGATCGGTCGACCGGTGCGTCGTGCGACCGGTCAACCGGTACGTCCTGCGGCCGGTCGACGGGGGCGTTCTGTGCACGGTCCGACGTCGAATCCGTCTTGACCCGTGGGTCGATGGAGTCCGCGTGCTCACGGCGAGCCTGGAGTTCCTCGTGGGTGGATTCGGCCTCGCTGCGGTGCATTTGGGCCCGGTCCGCCAACCGCTTCGCCTCGGCTGCCTTGGCCTGCGCCTCGGCTTCCGCCGCCCGGGCCCGCGCCGCGGTCTCGTCGGCCAGGGCCGCGCGCCGATCGGCCTGCACGGTCTTCTGCTGGACCTCTTCGCGGATCTGCTCGGCCTGCCCGTGCAGTTTGGCGTCCCGCCGGCGGCGGCCGGCGTAGAGCACCACACCCAGCACGATCAGCACGGCGACCACCGCGACGATGATCCATACGGCACTGGTGTCCATGTCAATCCTTTGATCGGTGGGCCCGCGCGTCTACGGCCCCGTAAAAACGAGGGTTCCCTGATCGGCACAGGCCAAACTCAGGCCGGGTGACCCGTGCACAGCGCGCTGAGCATGCCCGCGGCAGACGCCGGCCAGGTGAACCGTTCGGCACGACGCCGCGCCGCGGTCCTGCGCGCCCACTCGGGACGCTGCACCAGTGCGGCGACGGCCGCGGCGATCGCCTGCGGATCGTTGTCGGCACACGCGCCGCTGTCGGCGCACAGGATCTCGGTCAGCGCCGACGTTCGCGACACGACCGCCGGGGTGCCGCACGCCAGCGCCTCCAGCGCGGCCAGGCCGAAGGTCTCGTGCGGTCCCGGCGCCAGCGCCACGTCCGCCGAGGCCAGCAGCGCCGCCACCTGTTGTCGCTCGTCGATGAAGCCGGTGAAGTGCACGGGAAGCCGGCTCGCCTGCCGTTCCAGCCGCGCCCGCAGCGGACCGTCCCCGACGATCACCAACCGCGCATCGATTCCCGAATCACGCAGTGCCGCAACGGTATCGATGCTTCGATCCGCGCGCTTCTCGACCGACAGCCGGCCGCAGTGGACGAGCAGCAGCTGGTTCGGCCGCACCCAGCGGGTGCGCAGTTGCGCCGAGTGGTGTCGGGGGTGAAAGACCTCGAGGTCGACCCCGAGTGGGACCGTCAGAACATTGCGAGCACCGATGCGATCGAACTCCTCGCGCGCGAACGCCGTCGTGCACAGCACCGTGTCGTAGTCGCGGGCCGTGCGCCGGTTCGCGAAGTCCGCGGCGGCGCGGGCGACCCGAGACGGCAGCACCTGTGCGGTGAGCCGATCGAGGCGCTCGTGCGAGATCATCACCGTCCGCACACCGTGCCGGCTGCCCCACCGGCCCAACGACCGCAGCGTGAAGCGGTCGGAGACCTCGAGCGCGTGGGGACACAGATCGCCGACGATGTCGAGGACGGGACCCGGCAGCACCGCGCGGTAGCCGCCGGTGCACGGGATGCGAGGCGCCGGAACCGACACCCGGACCACACCCGATTCCAATCGGACGCGCTCCGGCCGGGTCCCCGGCACGATCAGGTACACCTCGTGTCCGGCCCGGCAGTACTCGGCGCCCAACCGGTCGACCGCGGTGCGCAGTCCGCCCGACCGGGGCCCATAGAAGTTCGCCACCTGCACCACCCGCATCGGAGTTCATCTCAGCGGTGCGGGGTGTTCCGGCGTCCACGGCGTGACCACGTGGACCTGAACAGTCGATGAACGACGTCAGCGCCGCGCGGGCGGAAAGTACATCTCCTGCGTGACGGTGCACACCAGGTCGCCGTTGCGGTTGTACATCTGTCCGCGCGCCAACGCCAGCGAGTCGGCGCTGCTCGGCGAGGCCATGTCGTAGAGCAGCCAGTCCGACAGCACGGCCGGGCTGTGGAACCACACCGAATGGTCCCGCTGAGCCGACGGCCCCAACTGCCCCCGCGCGGCGAAGGCGGGCTCTGTCAGCGTGACCGCCGACAGATAGGCCACCAGGGCACCCGTGAGTGCGGGGTCGTCGGTGGGGACGTCCCCGTCGGGCCGCCACCAGATCCGGGACCGGGCCGGCGGGAGCCGGTCGGCGTCGATGACCCGGCGCGCGAACCAGCGCAGGCTGGCCCACTGGTTCTTCCCGACGTCGTCGGACTCGGCGACATGCGGCGTCGCGGGGGCCACCTTCTCCGGTTGCGGCACCGCCGGCATCGGCGGCTGGTACTCGAGGTCGGCGGGCGCTCCCACCTCCTTGAACGAGGACATGGCCTCGAGCAGGACCTGACCGTCCTGCCGCGCGGTGACCCGGCGCGCGGAGAAGGTCCGGCCCTCCTGGAGTTCGACCACCTCGAAGTCCACGGGCCGGCGCGCATCACCGGGGCGCAGGAAGTAGGTGTGCACGCTGTGCGGCGAACGCCCGGGAGCTGTCAGGCTCGCCGCCATCAGGGCCTGCGCGGAGATGTGGCCGCCCAGGATGTGGTTTGCGGGCGCGGGCAATTGGTCACCTACGAAGAATGAGGCGTTCACCCGTTCGAGCCGCAGCGTGGCGAGCACATCGCCCAGCGAAGAAGACACGTCGCGATCCTGCCGCATGCGCGGATGGCCGACGCGAGCAGGTCGGCTCGGCGGTTGCGGGCCCCGGAACCGACGTTGAGCGGGCATGACTCGGCCCGACGGGGACGCCGACAGCGTCGAACCCCAGGTCGCTCCCGCCGACGAGGAGGAGACCTTCGACCGCACGATCGACGAGGGCCGCCAACGGCTCGGACGCTCGTGGTTGCAGCTGATCGCCACCGGGGTGCTCGGGGGCCTCGACATCGGCGTGGGCGTGCTCGCGTACCTGCTGGTCAAGCACCTCACCGGAGATCCGCTGCTGTCAGCGCTGGCCTTCTCCATCGGGTTCATCGCCCTGACGATGGCCAAAAGTGAGTTGTTCACCGAGAACTTCCTGGTGCCGGTCGCGGCGGTGATCGCCAAGGAGGCCACCGCGGGCGCGCTGGTGCGCCTCTGGGCCACCACCCTGGTCACCAACCTGGCCGCGGGCTGGTTCAGCGCCGCGCTGCTGATGCTCGCGTTCCCCAGCCTGCGACGAACCGCCACGGAGACCGCCGCCGACTACGTCGGCCTGGGAACCACATGGCAGGTGTTCGCACTGGCGGTGGTCGGCGGCATGCTCGTGACCCTGATGACCCATCTGCAGCACTCGACCGACTCCGACGGTCTGCGCCTGGTGCCCGCGGTCATCATCGGGTTCACCTTGTCGGTCGGACACATCAACCACGCGATCGTGTCGTCCATCTTCTGCTTCACCGCGCTCGTCAGCGGCGCATCGTTCGGCTATCTCGACGTCGCCGACATGCTCTGGCTGGCGATCCTGGGCAACGCCATGGGCGGACTCGGCCTCGTCACCGTGCTGCGTCTGATGCAGGTGCCGCACAAGGTCGCCGAGGCACGCGACGACACCCAGCCCGACGCTCAACCCAGATAGCGGGTGAACCAGTCCTGCAGCCGCCGCCACGCGTCGGCTGCGGCGGCCGCGTTGTATCGCTGGCCGGTGTCGTTGAAGAAGGCGTGGTCGGCTTCGGGTTCGACGACCAGCTCGTGGACCAGTCCGGCACGCTCCAGAGCCGCCCGCGCCGCCGGCTCGGCGGAGGTGATCCGCGTGTCGAGAGCACCATAGAAACCAAGCACCGCAGCATCTTTGGAGCCTGCGAAGTCCGGATTCTCGGGCAGTGGCCCATAGAAGGGCGCGGCCGCGGCCAGTCGGGGTTCACCGGCGGCGAGCAGCCGCCAGGTCATACCGCCGCCGAAGCAGAAGCCGACGACGGCCAGCTTGGCGGCCGGTGTGCGTCGCGCAAGCTCATCGAGGCCGGACCGCAGATCGTCGACGAAGCGCTGGGGATCGACCGCACCGAGCGCCGCGGTGGCCTCCGCGGGATCTGCGTAGCGTGCGGTGCCCCCCTCCTCGGAGAGCAGATCGATGGCGAGTGCCGACTGGCCCGCACCCGCCAACCGTCCGGCCACCGAGCGCACCCAGTCGTTGAGTCCCTTGTTCTCATGGATCACCAGCACAGCCCCACGCGGCGTCTCGGCCTGCGCCCATGCGCCCTGCAGCTCTCCACGCGGTCCAGGCCAGGTGATCGGTGCGGTGGGGAGCGCCCGATCCATCCCGGGCGCCGCCGCAGAGGCGGACGTCGAGTCGGTGTCGACGGGAGCCGACGCGGGCGCGCCGCGGTCAGTTCGGCACGCGGCGATCAATCCGGTCGCGGCAGCTGTCGACAGGCCAAGCAGGCCCAGGCGCCGCATCGCCTCGCGGCGGGTCAGCAGTCCGTCGGCGTGGTCGGTGGCGATCTCTTCGGCGATGTAGCGCTGCAGCGGCGTCATCATCGTCAGTATCGTCGCGGAGTGGCCCGCGAACAGGCGAGTTGACAAACACAGGAAAGTGTTCACGTAATCGTTGACTACGCGGACTGCAACAGGTTCTATCTAGTGCTGTGACCCACGACACGTCCGTCGACACCCGCTCCGACGTCACCGAGACCGTGCGCGCTATGTGGCAGGCGCTGTCCGACCGGGACTGGGACCGCCTGCAGACCCACCTGGCCCCGGACTGCATCTATCTCGACATGCCGGTCGGCCCGGCCGCCGCGGCGCGTGGCCCCGTGGACATCGTCAAACGCTTGAAGATCGGGCTGGAACCGTTGGCGTCGTATGCGAACTTCCCCGGCCTGATGGTGCACACCGGCGCCGATGTGATGTACGAACACCATGAGGAGTGGCACTGGGCCACAGGCGAATCCGCGATCCTGCAGTTCGTGAGCGTGCACCGGGTGCGTGACGGTCTGATCACCCTGTGGAAGGACTACTGGGATATGGGTGCGCTGGCCGACCATGCACCACCGACATGGATGTCCGATTTCGCCGACGCCGACATGTCGTGGGTGTTCGACGCGACCGGACTGGTCTGAGGAGCACACATGTATGACCTGACCATCACCGGCGGGACCGTCGTCGACGGCACCGGCGCCGATCGCTTCGCCGCCGACATCGCCGTCAAGGACGGACGGATCGTCGAGATCCGTCGCCGCGACGCCTTCACCGACTCGACCGATCTGCTGGAGAACAGCGCCGACCACATCGACGCGGGCGGACGCGTGATCACACCCGGATTCGTCGACATCCACACGCATTACGACGGTCAGGTCAGCTGGGACGATCTGCTGGAACCGTCGAGCATGCACGGTGTGACGACCGTCGTGAGCGGCAACTGCGGGGTCGGCTTCGCGCCGGTGCAGCCCGGCCGTGAGCAGTGGCTCATCGAGTTGATGGAGGGCGTCGAGGACATCCCCGGCACGGCGCTGGCCGAGGGCATCGCCTGGAACTGGCGCACCTTCCCCGAGTACCTGGACGCCATCGAGAAGCGCTCCTTGGCAGTCGATTTCGGGACGCAGATCGCGCACGGCGCGGTGCGCGGCTACGCCATGGGCGAGCGCGGCGCCCGCAACGAGGAGGCGACCGAGGACGACATCGCCGTGATGGCACGGATCGTGCAGGAGGCCGTCGAGGCCGGTGCGCTGGGATTCTCGACCTCCCGCACGGAAGCACACCGCGCCATCGACGGTGAACCGGTGCCCGGCACATACGCCGCCGAAGCCGAACTCTTCGGGCTCGGGCGGGCCATGGCCGCCGGCGGACGCGCGGTGTTCGAGGTCTCGCCGCAGGGCACGGCCGGCGAGTCACCCGCCGAGGCGTGCATGCGGGAGATGGACTGGATGACCAAGCTCGCCGCGGAGATCGAACGGCCTGTGTCGTTCACGATGATTCAAACCGGCGGTGCACCGGATCTGTGGCGCCGGCAGCTGGAGCGGGCTGGGAAGGCGCTGGAGAACGGCATCGAGGTCTACGCACAGTTCGCGGCCCGACCCTTCGGCATGCTGTTCGGCTTCCCGGGCTACCACGCGTTCACGCACCGCCCGACCTACCGCGCCTTGGCGGCCCGGTACGAACAGGAGGAGCTGACCCGCCGACTGGCCGATCCGCGGGTGCGAGCGACCATCCTCGCGGAGCAGGATCTGCCGCCTTCGCCGGTCCCGTTGTTCGACGGTCTGTTCGCGCTGATCCAGCACAGCCTGGACCGCATCTTCCCCATCGGCGATCCGCCGGACTACGAGCCGACGCCCGATCAGACGGTGGCCGCGATCGCCGCCCGGTACGGCCAGGACCCGCTGGCCATGCTGTATGACCTGATGCTGGAGGCCGACGGCACCGCGATGCTGATGCTTCCGTTCTTCAACTACGCCGAGGGCAACCACGACGCGATCTACGACATGATGACCCATCCCGCCGCGGTGTCGGGACTGTCCGACGGCGGGGCGCACTGCGGTCTGATCTGCGACGCCTCCTACCCCACCTTCATGCTGACGCACTGGGCGCGGGATCGGCACCGCGGGCCGAAGTTCTCCCTGGAGTACGTCGTGCGCAAGCAGACCCTGGACACCGCAACGCTTTTCGGGCTGTCGGATCGCGGTGTGCTCGCGGTCGGCAAGAAGGCCGACATGAACGTCATCGACATGGACGCGCTGACGCTGGACGTGCCGCGAATGGTGCACGACCTGCCCGCCGGTGGGCGCCGGTTGATCCAGGGTGCCGCCGGCTACGACGCGACGGTGGTCAGCGGCGTGGTGACTCGGCGGCACGGTGCCGACACCGGCGCTCGGCCCGGCGCTCTGATCCGCGGGGTGCGCTGAGCCCCACTGCCGCATCGGCGACCGTCAGCCCAGTTCTGGGTACACCCGCTGGGCGTTGCGGTGCGCGATCAGGTCAACCACCCGCATCGCATCGCGCCGTGACCACTCTCCCGAGTCGACGAAACCCGTGAGCACCCGGGTCATGCCGAGCCGCCACAACCGGGCGCCGAGGAAGTGCAGTTCGGCGGGCCCGAAGGCGTCCGAGGAGTACAGAATCTTGCGGAAGGGCGCGAGTTCGAGCAGGCGCGCGATCACCGAGGGCGAGCGCGCGCCGACGTGGTTGACGCTCAAGCCGACGTCGACGAAGACGTTGTCGAAGGCCTGGGCGAGATAACCCGCCTCACGCTCGAAGGGGTAGCAGTGCAGCAGAGTGATCGGCGTGCCGCCCGAGGATCGCAGAAAGTCCAGCAGCAGAAGCGGATTGGCGCGGTTCAGGTCAAGGTCCCGGTCGCCGAAGCCGACGTGGATCTGCAACGGCTTGCCCAGTCGCAGTCCCTGGTGGAGGCCGAACCTCAGCAGTGTGCGGTCGGTCAGACGCCGGCCGCCCTCGTCGCGCCATCTGCTGGCCGCCTCGGCGACCTCACGTACGCTGGGCTCACCGAGGTCCCCCTCGAACCCCCCGCGGTAGGCGAGGATGGTCTTGGTGCCCACGGCGTGTTCGGCTCGGGCGGCGAGGATCTCGGCGAACGCCTCCCCATAGCCTCCCGGTGCCGCGGCGGCCTGCTCGGCGACCTGTTCGAGGCGGACCACCTCGTGCGCGCGTCCGCCGGATGCTCGGCCGACCTCGTCGGGTCCGGCGACACCGTCGGCGAAGCCGGTGTCCACAATCCAGTCGGTGACCCCGCAGCCGCGGAGGAACGTCTGCGCGACCTCGGCCTCACCCATCCGCTGCCGTCGTTCCCAATAGTCCTGCGGCTCAGTGTGTGCCGGCAGTCCGAGCACCGGTGCGCAGTGCGTCCGCACCGCGAAACCCAATTGGCTGTCGAACACCGAGTCCGGTTCGGCGAGAGGTTCGGTGTCGGCCTCGTTGAGGGCGTTCTGAAAGCGGGCCTGATCGCCGTCGCCCGTCCAGCATCCGTGCACGTGGTGGTCGATCAGCGCGACCGCGGCGATGTGGTCGGCGAGCGCGCTCACTCACAGGCTCCACGCGAGCCGGAACCGGTCGGCGAGCTCGTCGGGCGCCAACGCGCCGTAGTGGTGGATCTCGTGCCGGCGCACAGCCACCGACATGTCGACCACACCGTCGCCGAGCAGATCCCGCAGCAGAGTCGAGGAGTCCAGGGTGTCTATGACGTCGGCCTGGCGGTCCGGAAGCTGGACCGTGCCGGCCCTCCTTCGCTCCGACTTGGTCTGCAGCGCCGGATCGATCGTGGTCTCAGGTCCCAGGGCGGCCCTTCGCTCGATGCCGTGGAGCGCGAGCCCGAGGATCGCCGCACTGGCCAGGTAGACGTTGGCCGACGGGTCGATGGGCTTGACCTCGAGATTGGCACCGTGGGGATTGGCCGGACCCCCGACCAGGAGACGCACCGCGGCCTCGCGGTTCTCGGCGCCCCAGCAGATGAACGCACCTGCCCAGAACCCCGGTTGCATGCGCATCCCGGACAGGATCGAGCCTGCCAGAATGCCTTGAGCCTCAGGCAGTCCGGCCAGCAGGCCCGCGATGGCATGCTGCCCCTCATCGGTCAGGCCGTAGGGACCTGAGCCGCCGGAGAACACCGACCTCCTGTCCTTGAACAGTGAGAAGTGCTGGTGGGCACCGGTTCCGACGCCACCGGCGAACGGCACCGGCGACAGGCTGACGCGCAGCCCGAAACGGCGCGCCACGCGGGACACGATGAGGCGCAACAACATCAGGTGGTCGGCGGCCGGCACTGGGGGCTGGGGGCGCAGCGAGATCTCGAACTGGTTCTGACCGTACTCGGGATGGAACTGCTCGATGTCCACGCCGGCGGCGGCGGCCGCGGCCATGACGTCGTGCACAAATCCCTCGTGCTCCAATACACCGGTCAGACCGTATTGCGCCCAGAGGTGGGTCGGCAGGCGCGCACCGTCGGGGCCGACCAGCACGAACTCGAGTTCGTGTCCGACGAACGCCGTCAGACCCGCCTCGGCCAGTCGCGCCTCCACCCGGGCCAGGGTGCCGCGGCTGCACATCGGGATGCGATTGCCGTCCTGGTCGAAGAACTCCCCTGGCGCCCAGACGAATCCGTCACCGATGCCGTGCAGTGCGGTCAGGTCGATGCGCACGCGCTGGTCGCCGACGACACCGATCGAGTCGGTCTTCACAACGCCGGTCTGGTCGATGGCGAAACCGTGCCAGACCGGGCTTGCGCCCAGTCCGGGTTCGGCGAATGCGTGGATGCGGCCGATCGGCACCATCTTGGCCTGTGTCAGCCCCGCCGGGTTGACGACGGTGCCCAGCACCGTCGCGGCGCCGTTGGCCTTCAACTGGGCGATGGATGCGGCCGGCGTGGAGGCGGCGGTCATGGCCACATCCTCCTCCGGACCGGCGTCGGCGGCCAGGCTTCAGGCGCGGCTGGGCAGAGTGAGCCTGCAGCTCTGCCCGATGTCCAGGGTGCGCAGGACGCGACCCATGCCGACCCACATGGCGCACGAGAGCGCGAGGTCGGCGAGAAGCTCGTCGGAGAAGTGCTCGGCGGCGCGCTGCCAGAAGTCCTCATCGTCACGCAGGGCGGTGTGCTCCGTGGCGAACCGGTGCGCGAACTCGGCGGCGATGCGTTCCTGGTCGGAATAGCCGGGCCAGGTGCGCCATTCCGGCGCGTGATCGTAGAGCTCCTCGTCCACCCCGGCGGCGGGGCCGTCGGCGTCGCGGGTGTTGACGCACACCGTGCACTCGTTGTCGTGGGCGATGACGATGCGCGCGAGTTCGCGCACCCGCATCGGAAGACGGTTCTCGTCATAGACCGCACGGGTGAACCCGGCCAGCGCCCCACCGATCTTCGGCGATTTGAGCATCCACCCCGCGACGTCGTCGTCGGGGAAGTCTCCGATTCGACTCATAGCGGCGATGCTACGCCCGAGAATGGAACGCGTTCTAGTTTCGCGCCAGAACCGGTTCGTCGCTCCATTCCCGCTGCACGAGCATTCTGTGCGCGATGCGTTCGAGGGCGGCCTCCACCTGCTCCCGGTCCGGACGGCCGTCGAACGTCGGCGAGGCCGCGAGCTTGGCGACGATGCGCTCCACGATCGCCCCCGAGACCGAGTCGACCTGCGACACGCCCATCTGCGTCAGCCACAGCAGGTCGCCCGTGCGCAGCGCGCATCCCCGCTCGACCAGCCGATCGAATGCGGGCTCGATGACCTCCCGCGGCACCCGCAGGCGGTCGGCGATGTTGCCGATGTCGGCCGAACCGAACACCTGATTCTGCCGGTAGATCTGCAGCAGCGCCCACAATTCGGGCACGTCGAGCACACAGCCGTGCCGTCCGGCCAGGTTTCGCAGCCGGATTTCCGGCGAGTCCCGGAACATCCGGCCCACCGCGACCTCGAGGATCTTCTCGGGCGATTCGGTGCTGGGCATGCCGAACCCCTCGCCGAGGTCGGCCGCCGCGGCCACGTCCATCTCACGCAGCGGCACCTCCTTGAGGAACAGGGCCACCACGAAGCCCACGAGAGCCACCGGGACCGCGCACAGGAACACCCGGCCCAGCGAGTCGGCATACGCCTCGACGATCGGCCGAGCCATCTCGGCGGACAACCCGTGCAGCGCCTTCGGCGACTCGGCGGCCTCGGGTGGCGCCCCCGAGGCCAGCAGCGCGGGCCCGATGCGGCCGGCGAGGAAGTTGGCGAACAGCGAGCCGAAGATCGCCGCGCCGAACGAACTGCCGATGGTCCGGAAGAACGTGACACCCGAGGTGGCCACCCCCAGATCGGCGAAGGCGGCGGTGTTCTGCACCGTCAACACCAGCACCTGCATGCACATGCCGATACCGGTGCCGAGGATGAACAGGAACAGACCCTCGCGCCACAGCGGGGCACCGACGCCCAACTGGGACAGCAGGAGGAATCCGAGGGCCATCACCGCGGTGCCCACGATGGGGAAGATCTTGTAGCGCCCGGTGCGCCCGACGATCTGCCCGCTGCCGATGGACGTGATGAGGAGGCCGAGCACCATGGGCAGTGTGCGCAGACCCGATTCGGTGGCGGACACACCGTCGACGAACTGCATGAAGGTCGGCAGGAACGTCATGGCCCCGAGCATCGCGAAGCCCACTATGAAGGCCAGGATGCAGCACACCGTGAACACGGGACTCGCGAACAGCCGGATCGGCAGGATGGGTTCCGCCGCACGCAGTTCCACCCGGACGAAGAACGCCAGGGCGATCGCCGAGCCGAGGAACAGGCCCACGATCATCGGTGACCCCCACGCGTATTCGCCGCCGCCCCAACTGGTCGCCAGCGTCAGGCCCGAGGCCCCGATGCCGACCAGCACGATGCCGGCGTAGTCGATTACGGGTTTCGAGGACCGCGCCAGCGAGGGGATCGCCGCCACCGCGACGGCGAACACCACGATCGCGACCGGCACATTGATCCAGAACGCCCACCGCCACGTCATGTGGTCGGTGAAGAATCCGCCGAGCAGAGGGCCGATCACCGTGGTGACACCGAACACCGCACCCAGGGCGCCCTGGTACCGACCGCGATCACGCAACGGGATGACCTCGCCGATGACGGCCATCGAGGTCACCATGATCGCGCCGCCGCCGATGCCCTGCAGAGCGCGCGCCGCCACGAGCATGCCCATCGAGGTCGCCAGACCGCAGAGCACCGAACCGAGCAGGAAGAACACGATCGAGGCCTGGAACACGGCCTTGCGTCCGAACAGGTCACCGAGCTTGCCGACGATGGCCGTCGCGATGGTCGATGCCAACAGATAGCTGGTGACCACCCACGACTGGTGGCCCGCGCCGCCGAGGTCGGCCACCACCGTCGGCAGAGCGGTGGCGACGATCGTCTGGTCGAGTGCCGCCAGCAGCATGCCGAGCAGAACCGCGACGAAGATCAGGTTCCGCCGTTGCGGGCTGATCAGCGCGCTGCCGGCTTCGGGATCGGCCGTGGGAGCTGTCGTCATACCCGGTCTATACCCGCCGGTGACGACTTTGTTAGCAGAGCTATGGAATCAATCAGCTCGGCGGCCGCGACACACACTGCGCCGCGTAGAGCTGCTCGCCGAGCTTGTCCATCAACTCCAACTGCGTCTCGAGGTAGTCGACGTGGCTCTCCTCGTCCGCGATGATGCCCTCGAGCAGCGACGCGCTGGTGCTGTCCTGCTTCTCGCGACACATGATCACCCCTGGGCGCAGACGCTCCAGCACTTCCCTCTCGATCGCCAGGTCCGCTTCGAACTGCTCCCGCAGCGTCTGACCGACCCGCAGGGAGAACAGCCGCTGATAATTGGGCAGCCCGTCGAGCAGCAGAATGCGGTCAGTGATGGCCTCGGCGTGCTTCATCTCGTCGAACGACTCGGCGCGGGTGTGCGCGGCCAACTCGGTGAAACCCCAGTTGTCCTGCATCTTCGAATGCAGGAAGTACTGGTTGATCGCCGTCAATTCACTGGTCAGCTGCTCGTTGAGCAACTTCAAAACCTCTGGATCGCCTTGCATGAGCACTCCTCGTCAGAGCATGGGCTGTCAGTGGTGAAAACCGCAGTGGACGTGGGCTGAACGTCGCTGCTGCACCCATTGAATGTAGCCCAGAAACAGGTCCGAAGCGTGACAAATCGCCGCGGCACCGCAAACTCTTCCGGGTAGGTAAGCCTCACGAAATTAGGGGCAGGCTGCCCTAACATTTCCGCCTAAGTTAGGTTAGACTCACCAACCATGACCCGGTTCGGCCGTGACGCCCGCAAGGAGGCCGCATAGATGTACGTGTGCCTCTGCACCGGTGCGACCAGCCACGAAGTCGCCGACGCCGTGGCCAAGGGGGCCTGCACCTCCAAACAGGTCGCACAGGCCTGCGGGGCCGGCACCGACTGCGGCAGGTGCCGTCACACCGTCCGAGCCATCATCGAGGCGGAGGCCGCGAGGGTCAGCATCACGGTGGCCAGCTAACTTCGCACCCAACTGCGAACTACGCCCTGCGGTCGTTGAACTCGGCCAGCGCCTCGGCGTTCTCGGCACCACCGAGAAGTTCCGCAAAGCACGCGTTCTCGCGCTTGCGGGCCGCCGCGATCTCCTCCAGCAACGGCGCTGTCATCGTCCTCTTCACCGCCATCAGGCTCGACAGGGGACGCGAGGCCAGCAGTTCGGCGTGCCTGCGCGCCTCAGCCAGCAGCGAGTCGGGTTCGCACACCTTCCAGACCAAGCCCATCTGCCTGGCCTCCTCCGCGCCCACCCACTCGGAGGACAGCAGCAGCCAGGCCGCGTTCTGCCTGCCGAGCAGCTGGGGCAGCAGATATGACGACGCGGCCTCCGGCGCCACCCCCAGCGAGGTGAACGGGCACTTCAGCCGGGCCTCGGTCGACATGAAGACCAGATCCGCGAACCCGAGGATTGTGGCTCCGGCGCCCAGTCCGACCCCGTTGACCGCGCAGATGAACGGTTTGGGGAACTCGGCCAGGGCATCGATCAGACCGTTGAAGCCGTACTCACCGAACGTGAAGTCCGGATCGGTGAACATCGCCTGCATCTCAGTCAGATCCGTACCGGCCGTGAAAGCCCGTCCGGCACCGGTCAGCAGCACCACCGACACCTCCGGATCCTGCGCGGCCTCTCGCAGCGCGATGGCCGTGGCGTCGTAGAGGGCCTCGTTGAAGGCGTTGAGCGCCTCCGGCCGGTTCAACGTGATGGTCCGGACCCGATTCTCGTCGGCGATCGTGAGCGTCACGCGGATCAACCTAGCGCAGGGGTGTCCGCGAACGGCGACCTGCGGACGTACCGGCTCGTCGGCACCGTGTCGACGTTCTCATTGGCGCCGAACGCCGCTGTGCTGGCGACCATTCGGCTCAGCCGGTCGTTGAGATCGGCGTCGTCGGCCGCGCCGAAGAACGCCATCAGGTCCGTCACCGCGGCGGCGGGGAACAACTCCTCGACGATTGCGTCCACCCGGGGCGCGTGTGCCGTCAGGGCCCGCACGACGGTGTTCTGCACATACCCGAACGTCGCCTGCGTCGCGATCGCCACCGGCGTGTGGTCGATGTGCCATCGCCGCAGCCAGGTCGCCTCGTCGAGACGCTCGGGCCGGCGCAGCAGCGCGACGTTGGCCAGTCCCGGTGTCCGTTCGCCGATGTGCACCGGCGGCGGCAACGGCACCGACTCGGTCACCAGATAGCCTGCCAGCCGGTCGGATTCGTTCCCGAGCACATCGAGCGCGGCCGCCACGTCGGCGCCGTAGTGCTGCTGTGACCAGAGGGTCACGATGGCGGCCACCGGCGGATCCAGCGTCGTCAATGTCATCAGGGAGTCCCGCACCGCGGAATCCTTGACGTTGACGGTCACCCCCGGCAGCCCGAGATCGAGCAGGGCGTCGGCGACCGGCCCGCGCAGTCGGTCGCACCAGCCGTCGTCGGCGACACGCGGTTGCATGATCACGATGACCTTCTCCACGATCGCGAACCTACCCGCGCATAATGGCAGGTATGTTGCGGGCCCTCGCCCTGCGGCCGCCGTGGCCGTATGTCGGCGAAGTGACTCGGAGTCTGCTCGGAATCCTGCTCTCGGTGCTCGTGGCACTCGAGATCGGCTCCGCTGCGGGTGCCATCGCGGCCGGGCTCAGTGGTGCGATCGCCGGCGCCATCGCCCTGCAGGACAGCCCCCGCGGCCGGCTCCCACTCGTCGTCTCGGCTTCGGCCGCAATGGCCCTCGCGGCGTTCGTCGGCGAACTGGCCGCCCCGCATCCCGCCCTGTATGTACCGACGGCGGTGCTCTGGTGTCTGGCCGCCGGCATGGCGTGGGCCGTCAGCGCCAATGTCGGACTGGTGGCCGCATCCTCGAGCATCCTCCTGGTCACTGAACCCGCGGCCGGCGCCGGTCCACCCGAGGCCCTCACCGCTGCACTGCTGGCTCTGCTGGGAGGCCTGAGTCAGGCCGTGCTGGTCGCGGCATGGCCCCGCCAGCGCTGGAGAGGACAGCGGCGCATCCTCACCGACGCCTACGGATGGCTGGCCACCGGAGCACGACACATCGCCGTCGACCCCGACACGATCCTGGACCCCACTCCCCTGATCGAACTCCGCGAAACCGCGACGCTGACCGAACACCAGGCTCGGCGCAGGCCGCCCGCGCACCGCGGGTTGTACGGGCTGCCCGAGCGCATTGCGATGACGTTGAACGCGCTGCGCCCGTACTCCGGCACACCCCATCTGCGGGCGGTGCTGCTCGCCACCGCTGATGCGCTGCAGGCGATTTCGGGATCCGATGGCGACGCCCCCACCGCACGCACCGACGCCGATCTGGCGTTGCGACGCCTCACCGATGCCGCGGCCGCCCTGCACGGAAACGTCGCCGTCGTGGTCGCCCGACTGCGCGAGCAGGTCACCGAGGCGGTCACGGAACACTTCGGCGGCGCTGATCTGTTGTCGGCGGCCCGCGCCGCCCGCACGACCGTCGCCGCCCAGTGGTACGGCAACTCGCCGATCCTGCGCCATGCCGTGCGACTCGCCGCGGCGGTCGGCGTCGGCATGCTCATCATGGCCGTCACCGGAGTGCACAACGCGTACTGGATCGCAGTGACGGTGCTGCTCGTGCTTCGCCCGGAAACCGCGCACACCTACACCCGGTGCGTGGCGCGCGTGGCCGGGACAGCGACGGGTGTCCTGGTGGCCACGACGGTGACGGCGGTCCTGCAGCCCGGACCCGCGGTGGCCGCGACGCTGGCCGTCGTGTTCGTCGGGGCGGCCTACGCCGTGGTGGGCCTCAGTTATGTGCCGCTGGCCATCGCGCTCGCGGCCGCCCTGTCGTTCCTGATCGACGTGTCGGGGCCGGTCGACGCGACCACCGTCAGTCAACGCCTGCTGGCGACGATCATCGGCGGCGGACTCGCCGTGGCAAGCCATGTGATCCTGCCCGACCGCTCGCTGGTCCGGCTGCGGCAACGCGCCGGTGAACTGCTCAAGGCGGAGATCGACTACGCGGCCACGGTGATCCGCGCGTTCGTGCACCCACTCGGCCACGCCGACGAGACCCTCGCGGCGGTGTGGGAACGCGCGACCCGTGCGCGCTCGGCGTTCGAGGCGACCAGCGGCAGCGCCCGAGCCGACGCACCCGAGGTTCGGCGGTGGCTGATGGCGTATCGCGCGGCCCTCAATGCCGTCACCGGGGCGTGCGCGACGCTGGAGGAGCACGCCCCCACCGCGCAACCTCACACGCTGGATCCCCGATTCGTGGTGGCCGTCGACGATTACGTGGATGCACTTCGTGGCGAGGCACCGCGCGCCGGACGGCCGTGGAGCCTCGACGCCCGCCACCTCGGCGAGGCCGACCAACAGCTGCGGGATGCGGCGAGCCTGCTCGGCAAGCAGGACACCGCACAGCGTGTGCTGCTCGCCGAAACGGAGACCATCACCCGGCACCTGCTCAAGGTGGCCGACCTGGCTCGCCGGTGACTCAGTCGGGGTCGAGTGGTCTGTGTTCGATCAGGTCGCGAACACCGTTGTTGCCCAAGCGCTCCCGGAACGCCTTGACGGTGTAGCCGATGAGCGTCCCATCGGTGCGGGCGCGCACAGTGGCCGAGCGCGGCAGGCCGAACAGCGGACCGATTTCGCCGAAGTACTCCCCCGCCTTGGCGGTCGACACGAGTTCCTCGTCGCCGTCGGCCAGCTCGCGCACGATCTCGAACTCACCACCGGACACCACGTAGATCAGGTCACCCATGGTGTTCTGCCGGAACACGACGTCCCCGGCGGGCACCTCGAGTGTCTCTGGTGGACGATCGGCGGTGCCGACGTCGGGCACCAGCTCCACCACCTGGTCGGCCAGCGGCAGCATCCGGCTGTCGTGCGTCGCGACCACCACCACGCGGTCATCGTCGGCGAGCTCGCGGATCAGCCGCAGCACCTCCTCGACCTGGATGAAGTCGAGGTGCGCGGTGGGCTCGTCGGCCAGGATCAACGGCGGGTCCAGCGCCAGCGCCCGGGCCACCGCGACGCGTTGCTGCTGTCCGCCGCTCATGTCGCCGGGGCGGTGCGCCATCCGGTCGGCGAGGCCGACACGCGAAAGCAGCTCCTCCGCCCGTGCCCGCGACTCCCGACGCCCCAGTCCGGCCGCGCGCATGGGAACCATGACGTTCTCCGCGGCATTGAGACTGGGCACGAGATTGAACGCCTGGAAGATGATGCCGACACTGCGACGCCGGTAGAGCGCCAGACCGCGGGCGTCCAGCGCGGTCACGTCGATGTCGTCGAACAGGATCCGGCCCGACGTGGGCTTGAGGATGCCGCCGATGCACGACAGCAGCGTGGTCTTGCCGCACCCGCTGGGGCCCAGCAGCAGGGCCAGGGACTTGGCCGAGACGTCGAGGTCGAGTCCATTGATCGGGCGCACCGCGTATCCGCCGCTGGAGTACTCGACCACCAGGTCGCGGATGCTCAGCTCACGCATCAGGGACCTCCGAACGCCAGGGCCGGATCGACGGTCACCGCGCGGCGAAGGCCGGCGCCACTGGCCACCAGGCCGATCAGGATCGCGAGCACGGGCAGAAGCAGGAATGCGCCGTCGGGGATGTCGACCCGCATGGGGAACAGCGGCGCCAGCACCAGGGAGAGCAGCGCTCCCAGCACAGCGGCCACGGTCGCGACGATCACGGCCTGCAGCGCCAGTCCGGCCAGCACCGACCGGGTGGGGACCCCGACCGCCTTGAACACCGCGAAATCGCGCACCCTCTCCAACGCCGACATGTAGATCATCGAGCCCACGATCAGCGCCGCGACCACCCACAGCAGCACGGCCATCACCGTGATGGCGTCGACGGCGACCTTGAGTGGGCGCAACATGTCGTCGATCGCGTTCTGCCGATCCACGGACCGGAATCCGTCGGGTACGCGCTCGGGGTCACCCCGGATCCCGATCGAGGAGACCACGGGTTGCCCGCCGTAGACGAGGCGCTGCGCTCCGGCGACGGTGAGGAACAGGTTGGGCTGCTTGGCCAGTACGGTCGAGTTCTCGACGATCCCCACCACTGTCAATCGGCTCGTGGCGATCTCGAGGTCGTCTCCCAGGCTGCGGCCCAGCGTCGAGGACACCGCGACCTCGTCCGGGTTGGCCGGCGGGCGCCCCTGCGACATCGCCGGCATTCCCGGTCCGTCGGTGGGCGCGCCGAACAGGTTCATGGTCCTGGGCACCCCGTTGTCGAGCGCGGTGGTGCCCGCATACACCAACGGAGCTGCTGCCTGTACACCCGGAATCCGTTGGACTGCACGAACTTCAGATGCGGAAAACGGAACCGAACCAAGGAACGGGCCGACCGCCCCCGCCTGGATCAGAAAGTGGTCCACCCCGAAGGAGTTGACGGTGTTGCGGGCTTCGACCCGAAAGCCGTTGGCCAACCCGGTCAGCACCAGCGTCATCGCGAACACGAAGGCGGTGCCGATGATCGCGATCAGGAAGCGACGGCGTCGCCACTGCAGATCACGCAACGCCGCGGTGAGCATGCTGTGAAATCTACCGCGATGCGGGACCTCGGCGGTGCCGCCAGCCAAGAATGGTTGCGCAGACGGCTCGCGGAACTAGAGTTTCGCCTGTGACTGTGGACCCGGACACCGACTACTACGACCTGGGCGCCCACCACCGGCAGGTGGACACGCCGTCGCCGCAGGCGCAGGTCTGGTTCGACCGGGGACTGGTGTGGGCCTACGCCTTCAATCACGACGAGGCCGTGCGCTGCTTCGAGCACGCTTTGGCGCTGGACCCGGACCTGGCGATCGCACGCTGGGGCATCGCCTACTCGGTGGGTCCCAACTACAACAAGGCCTGGGACGCGTTCGATCCGGTTGACCTCGCGGCCTCACTGGCCCGCGCGCGGATGGAGCTGACGCTGGCCCGCAACGGCCGCGCCACGCCCGCCGAACTCGGGCTCATCGACGCGCTCAGCGCACGCTTCCGCACCGATGACCCCGACGATGACGAGGCCCTGGCCGCGGGTCACTCCGCCTACGCCGATGCGATGGCCGAACTCGCCGAGGCGTATCCGGACGATGTCGACATCCAGACGCTGGCCGCCGATGCGCTCGTCAACGTCACCGCGTGGGCGCTGTGGGACATCAGCACCGGGGAGCCCGCGCCCGGGTCACGAGTCGTGGAGGCCAAGCGCATCCTCGACGCCGCGCTGGCCACCGAGGCCGGCCGCAGCCATCCAGGCCTGCTGCACCTCTACATCCACACCATGGAGATGTCGGCGCATCCCGAAACCGCCCTTCCCGCAGCCGATCTGCTCCGCGGCCTGGTCCCCGATGCCGGGCATCTGCAGCACATGCCCACCCACCTCGACGTGCTCTGCGGTGACTATCGCAGCGCGGTCGAGTCGAATCTGGCCGCGGTCGAGGCCGACCGCAGGTTCGTCGAGCGCGAAGGCCCGTTGAACTTCTATTCGCTCTACCGCGCACACGACCTGCACTTCGTGGTCTACGCCGCGATGTTCAGCGGGCAGTCGAGGGTGGCGCTGGCCGCCGCCGACGAACTCGCCGAGCAGTTGACTCCCGAACTGCTGTCGATCGAGTCACCGCCGATGGCGGACTGGCTCGAGGCGTTCGCCCCGTTGCGCACCCACGTCCTCGTGCGGTTCGGTCGTTGGGACGATCTGATCGCCCAGCCGCTGCCCGCCGACACGCAGCTGTACTGCACCACCACGGCCACGCTGCACTACGGCAAAGGTGTCGCCCATGCCGCGAAAGGCCAACTGGCCCAGGCGAAGGCAGAACGCGAGGCGTTCTCGGCGGCCTACGAGACCATCCCCGAGAGCCGATACCTCTTCAACAACACCAGCCGCGACATCCTGGCCGTCGCCGCCGAAATGCTCGACGGCGAGATCTCCTACCGAGAAGGTGACTTCGACGTCGCGTTCGCGCATCTGCGACGCGCGATCGAACTCGACGATTCACTGCCCTACGACGAACCCTGGGGATGGATGCAGCCCACCCGGCACGCCCTGGGGGCGCTGCTGCTCGAACAGGGGCGCGTCGAGGAGGCGGCCGCGGTCTACGAGGCCGATCTGGGCCTGGACCCGACGCTGAGCCGACCATGCCAGCATCCGGGCAACCTGTGGAGCCTGCACGGCTACCACGAGTGCCTGCGCAGACTGGGCCGCGACGCCGAGGCGAACATCATCGGCCGCCAGCTGGATCTGGCCAGGGCCCGGGCGGACGTGCCGGTCAAGGCGTCCTGCGCATGCGCCCTGGAGGCGCTCTCGCGGGGCTGAGCACACCACCGCATCTTCACTAAGGCTAACCTTAGTCCTCGTCGATCGATGACGACGCGGCCACGTGGGCGTCGCGGGAGAGGACCGGGAGATGGCACGCGGTTTTCAGGGCGTGATGCTGCGCGGATTCGGCGGACGAGACCACGAGGCGACGGTCGTCGAGACCATCGAACTGGCCCCGCACTTCCGTCGTGTCCGGATGGTCTCACCGACGGTGTTCACCGACGCGGTGGCCGAACCGACCGCGTGGCTGCGGTTCTGGTTCCCCGATCCCGACGGCTCCGACACCGAGTTCCAGCGCGCCTACACGCTCTCGGAGGCGGACCCCGACACGGGCCGGTTCGCCATCGACGTCGTCCTGCACGAACCCGCGGGACCGGCATCGACCTGGCTGTGCAGCGCGAAACCCGGCGACACCATCCCCGTCGTGAGCCTGGGCTCGCGCGGGTTCAACGTCGCCGAGGACCCCGACGCCCGCCCGGCCGGATACCTGCTGATCGGCGATTCGGCGTCGCTGCCAGCGATCCGCGGCATCATCGGCGCGGTTCCCGACGACCTGCCGATCGAGTGCTACCTCGAACAGCACGACCACAACGACCACCTCATTCCGCTGGCCGAGCACCCGCGCCTGCGCGTGCACTGGGTGCCCCGCGACGGTGTCACCTCGCTCGCGGCGGCCATCGAGTCGCGGGACTGGTCCAACTGGTATGCCTGGATGGGACCCGAGGCCGGATCGCTGAAACACCTGCGCACGCGACTGCGCGACGAGTTCGGCTTCCCCAAGTCCGAGATGCATCCGCAGGCCTACTGGACCGAGGGCCGCGCGATGGGGTCGCGTCGCGGCGATGAGACCCCAGACGCCGAAACCACACCCACACCCACGCCCGAGGCACCGGAAGTCCCGGCCGCCAAGCCCCCCGCCCAGGGCAGTTGGCGCGCGCAGGGCGCGGGCCGGCTGCTCGCGCCGCTCAAGACGCCGCTGATCCTCTCGGGTGTGCTGCAGGCCCTGATCACGCTGGTGCAGTTGGCGCCGTTCGTGCTGTTGGTCGAACTGACTCGGCTGCTGCTCTCCGGCGCCGACCAGAGCCGGCTGTGGTCCCTCGGCCTGACCGCCATCGGACTGCTCGGGACGGGCACGGTGCTGGCGGCGGCGTTGACGCTGTGGCTGCATTGGATCGACGCCCGCTTCGCCCGCGACATCCGTGCCCGCCTGCTGACCAAGCTCTCCCGCCTGCCGCTGGGCTGGTTCACCGCGCGCGGATCAGGGTCGATCAAACAACTCGTCCAGGACGACACCCTCGCGCTGCACTACCTGGTCACCCACGCGATACCCGACGCGGTCGCGGCGGTCGTCGCGCCCGTCGCGGTGCTGGTCTACCTGTTCGTCGTCGATTGGCGCCTGGCGTTGGTCCTGTTCGTCCCCGTTCTGGCGGCGCTGCTGCTGATGTCGAACATGTCGTTTCAATCGGCTGCCAAGATCGGGCAGTCGCAGCGGTGGACCGAGCGGATGGGCGGCGAGGCGGGCGCCTACCTCGAGGGTCAGCCCGTGGTCCGGATCTTCGGCGGCGCGGCCGCGTCGAGTTTCCGGCGCCGCCTCGACGAATACATCGACTTCCTCGTCACCTGGCAGCGCCCGTTCGTCGGGAAGAAGACCTGGATGGACCTGGTCACGCGGCCGGGGACCTTCCTGTGGCTCATCGTCGTGGTCGGCACCCCGCTGATCGTGAGCGGCCACATGGATCCCGTGAACCTGCTGCCGTTCCTGTTCCTGGGCACCACCTTCGGCACGCGGCTGCTCGGCATCGGCTACGGGGTGGGCGGCATCCAGGGCGGCATGCTCGCGGCCCGACGCATCCAGGGCGCCCTCGACGAAGCCGAGCTGTCGCGCCATGACGGCGAGGTCACCGACGCCCCCCGCGGCACCGTCGAGTTCGACCACGTCACGTTCTCCTACCGGCCCGGCGTCACGGTCGTCGACGACGTCACGCTGCGTCTGGAACCAGGCACCATCACCGCGCTGGTCGGCCCGTCCGGCTCCGGCAAGTCCACGCTGGCGGCCCTGCTCGCGCGGTTCCACGACGTCGATGCGGGCGCAATCCGCATCGACGGCGCCGACATCCGCACGCTCGAGGCCGACGACCTCTACCGCCGCATCGGATTCGTCCTGCAGGACACCCAGCTGGTGCGGGGCACGGTCGCCGAGAACATCGCACTCGCCGTCCCCGACGCGAGTCTCGACCGGATCCAGGCCGCGGCCCGCGATGCGCAGATCCACGACCGCATCCTGCGGCTGCCGCAGGGCTACGACACCGTCCTGGGGGCGGCATCGGGTCTGTCGGGCGGCGAACGGCAACGGTTGACGATCGCCCGCGCGATCCTCGCCGACACGCCTGTGCTGATCCTCGACGAGGCCACCGCATTCGCCGACCCCGAGTCGGAATACCTTGTGCAGCAGGCCCTCAACCGGCTGACCCGGGACCGCACCGTGCTGGTGATCGCCCACCGGCTGCACACCATCACCCACGCCGACCAGATCGTCGTGCTCGATCAGGGCCGGATCGCCGAATCCGGCACGCACGGGCAGCTGCTGGCCGCGGCGGGCCGTTATCGCGCACTGTGGGACTCCGGCCACCCCGCCGCGGCGCATATGCAGGAGGCGAACCGATGATCCGCACGCTGCTGGCGCTGATTCCCGCCGACCGGCGTGACCGGGTGGCCGCGTACACCGTGCTGACCCTGCTGTCGGTGCTGCTGCGGGCCGCGGGCACGGTGCTCCTGGTGCCCCTGGTGGCCGCGCTGTTCGGCGACTCCCCCGGTGACGCCTGGGTCTGGCTGGGCTGGCTCACCGTCGTCACCGTCGCCGGCTGGGCCGTGGACACCGCCACGGCGCGACTCGGGTTCGATCTGGGTTTCGCGGTGCTCGACCACACCCAGCACGACGTGGCCGACCGCCTGCCCGACGTCCGCCTCGACTGGTTGACCGCCGAGAACACCGCGACCGCACGGCAGGCGATCGCCTCCACCGGACCCGAACTGGTGGGGCTGGTGGTCAACCTGCTCACGCCGCTGATCGGTGCGATCCTGCTGCCCGCCGCCATTGCCGTGGCGCTGCTGGCGATCTCGCCGCAACTCGGGCTCGCGGCGTTGGCCGGGGTCGCGGTCCTGCTGGGCGCCATGGGGGCCTCCGGGCGGCTGTCGCGGCGCGCCGACGCGGTCGCCGACGAATCGAACACCGCGTTGACCGAGCGGCTCATCGAGTTCGCCCGCACCCAGCAGGCGCTGCGCGCGGCGCGCCGGGTCGAACCGGCCCGCAGCCTGGTGGGCACCGCGTTGACCGCCCAGCACGGTGCCACGGTGCGGCTGCTGGCGCTGCAGGTGCCCGGTCAGGTCCTGTTCAGCCTGGCCAGCCAGGTGGCACTGATCCTGCTCGCCGGCATGACGACGCTGCTGACGATGCGCGGCGAACTCGCTGTCCCCGAAGCGATTGCGCTCATCGTCGTCATCGTCCGCTATCTCGAGCCCTTCACGATGCTCAGTGAGTTGGCACCGGCGATCGAGACCATCCGCACGACCCTCGGCCGCATCCGGGCGGTCCTCGACGCACCGACGCTCGCGACCGGGGCCGGTGCGCTGCCGCAGCCGCAGGCCGCTCCGCGCATCGAGTTCGACCGGGTCGCGTTCGACTTTCCCGGCGGCACCAGGGTGCTCGACGGGCTGAGCTTCGTGTTGGAACCCGGCACCACCACCGCGATCGTCGGGCCCTCGGGCTCGGGCAAGAGCACGATCCTCGCGCTCATCGCGGGTCTGCATCAACCGACCGGCGGCCACGTGCTCTTCGACGGTGTCGACACGGCGAGCCTGGAACCCGCCGCCCGGCGGGACGCGGTCAGCGTGGTGTTCCAGCATCCGTACCTGTTCGACGGCACACTCGATGACAACCTGCGGGTCGGCGATCCCTCGGCCGACGACGCCACGGTCGCCGCCGCGACACGCCTGGCCAGGGTCGATCAGCTCAGCGCGCACCTGCCCGACGGTGTGCAGTCGCTCGTCGGCGAGGCGGGGACCGCGTTGTCGGGCGGTGAACGCCAGCGCGTGAGCATCGCGCGTGCGCTGGTGAAGCCGGCCCCGGTGCTGCTTGTCGACGAGGCCACCAGCGCGCTCGACACCGAGAACGAGGCCGCGGTGGTCGACGCGCTCACGGTGGACCTGCGACCGCGCACGCGGGTGATCGTGGCGCACCGCCTGGCCAGCATCCGGAACGCCGACCGGGTGCTGTTCATCGACGAGGGCCGAATCATCGAGGACGGCAGCATCGACGAACTGCTGGCCGCCGACGGCCGATTCGCCGAGTTCTGGACCCAGCAGCGCGCTGCCGCCGAGTGGCAGATCGCCAACGGCTAGTGCGCGGCGCGGGTGCGTAGACTGCGAGCGTGGCTGTCTCCGATGAGGATGTGCGACACCTGACTCGCTGCGTGGAGTTGGCGCGGGAGGCCCTCGAGGACGGCGACGAGCCGTTCGGCTCGGTGCTCGTCGACGCCGACGGCAGGCTCCTGTTCGAGGACCGCAACCGGGTCAAGGACGGCGACGCCACGCAGCACCCGGAGTTCGCCATCGCGCGGTGGGCCGCGGAGAACGTCCCTCCCGTGCGGCGGATCCGGACCACGGTGTACACCTCGGGTGAGCACTGCCCCATGTGCTCGGCCGCGCACGCGTGGGTGGGCTTGGGCCGCATCGTCTATGCCACGTCGTCCGCGCAGTTGTCACAGTGGCTGCACGAGTGGGACTGTCCGCCGTCACCGGTGGCGGCACTGCCCATCACGACGGTGGCCCCGCGGGTGGTGGCCGAAGGCCCGGTGCCCGCCTTCGAAGCCGAGATGAAGTCGCTGTACGAGGCCAGGTTTCGACCGTGACCGAACCGGGATGGGTCGAGCATGCCATCTGGTGGCAGGTCTACCCTCTCGGCTTCGTCGGGGCCTTCCCCGCCACTGTTCCGCCCTCGGATCCGCCCACCCCGGGTGAGCACCGGCTGCGCCGCGTCACGGCCTGGCTCGACCACGCCGTCACGCTCGGCGCCTCCGGTGTCGCGCTCGGACCCGTATTCGCTTCGCGGACACACGGTTACGACACGACCGACCACCTCAAGATCGACCCGCGGCTGGGCGACGACGCGGATTTCGACGACCTGATCGACCAGGCGCACCGACGCGGCCTGCGGGTGCTGCTCGACGGCGTGTTCAACCACGTCGGTGTCGACTTCCCGCCGCACGTCGCGGCCCTGGCCGGCGACGCGGAGGCCGCGCGGTGGTTCGTCGGCCGCCCCGGCAGGTTTCACACCTTCGAGGGCCACGGTGAGCTGATCACCCTCAACCATCGCAGTGACGTGGTTGCCGACCATGTCACCGAGGTCATGACGCACTGGCTGGATCGTGGCGCCGACGGCTGGCGCCTGGACGCGGCATATGCTGTGCCACCGGCATTCTGGGCGCGAGTGCTGCCGCGGGTACGGGACCGGCATCCCGACGCGTGGTTCGTTGCGGAGGTGATCCACGGCGACTACGCCGCCCTGGTCGACACGGCCGGCTTCGACTCGGTGACCCAGTACGAACTGTGGAAGGCGATCTGGAGTGCCCTCAACGACCGTAACTTCCACGAGTTGGACTGGGCTCTGCAGCGCCACAACGACTTCCTCGACACGTTCGTCCCGCTGACCTTCATCGGCAACCACGACGTCACCCGCATCGCCACGCAACTCGACGACACCCGACACGTCGCGCACGCCCTCCTGCTGCTGATGACCACGGGCGGCGTGCCGAGCATCTATGCCGGCGACGAGTTCGGCTTCACCGGCCGCAAGGAGGAGAGGGTGGGCGGCGATGACGCGATCCGGCCGGAATTCCCCGCTCCCCCCTTGCCTGTCGATGACGCCGGGGTCGCGACGTTCGGCCTGCATCAGTTCCTGATCGGGTTGCGCCGCCGCCACCCGTGGCTGCACCGGGCCCGGACGTCGGCGCTGCGGTTGGACAATCAGCACTACGTGTTCGAGACCCGCCATGGTGAGGATGCGTTGATCGTGGCGCTCAACCTGACCGATGACGCCCTGACTCTGCGACTCTCCGACGTGGACCGCGGTGCGGCGCTGATGCTGGCCGGGACTGCGGCACCGCCGGAGCGGGTGGTCACCGAGGCCTCGGTGCCGCCACACGGATGGCTGGTTCTGCAGCCCCGCTGAGGCTGCAGCAACCACCGCAATCAGGAGCGGCTGCCGAAAGTCGTTTGCCCGGGTTAACCAGATTCTTTCCAGTCTGACCCGAAAGTTGTTGAAAAGCGTCTACTATCGCCGCGTGGTAAAGCTATGAGCGCTGCCGAATCGAGTTCGCCCCAACGCGGACGCTTCCTGTCCCGGGTGAGCATTCAGTCGAAACTCCTCGTGATGCTGCTGCTCACCAGCGTGCTGTCGGCCGCGATCGTCGGAGCCATCGGCTATCAGTCCGGACGCAGTTCGCTGCGCGAGGCCGCGTTCGACCGCCTGACCGAGTTGCGCGAGGCCTACACTCGGCAACTCGAGGCCGAGGCCGACGAACTCAAAGACTCGCTGGTCATCTACACCAGGGGCGCGACGGCGATCAACGCCATGCGGGACTTCAGCAGAGGGTTTGCGGACCTGCACGACGCCACCATCAGCCCGCAGCAGCAGCAGGCCATCGTCAAGTACTACACCGACCAGTTCAAACCACGCGTCGACGAGGACTCGGAACTCGACCTGGACATCACCGGACTGCTGCCGCAATCCAACGCGCAGAAGTATCTGCAGGCCATCTACACCGCCCCGTATGACACGGTCACCTATGCGCTCGAGGTGGACGATGCGCGCGACGGCAGCGCCTGGAGCGCGGCGCACGCCCGCTACACCGACTTCTTCCGCGAGATCGTCACGCGCTTCGAGTACGAGGACGCGCTGCTGATCGATCCGAACGGCACCGTGGTGTACTCCGCGTTCAAGGGTGTCGATCTGGGCACCAACATCCTCACCGGACCGTATCGGGAGGGCCCGCTGGGCGAGGCCTTCAAGAAGGCGATCGCCACCAACACCGTCGACTACGTCGAGATCACCGACTTCTCGGAGTACCTGCCCTCCTACAACGAACCCACAGCCTGGCTGGTGTCCCCGATCGGCGAACCGGGACGCATCGAAGGCGTGCTCGCGCTGCAGTTCCCGATCACCAAGATCAACCGGTTGATGACGGCCGACCAGCACTGGCCGGACGTCGGCATGGGACGCACCGGCGAGGTGGTGCTGGCCGGACCCGACGGTCTGATGCGCTCGGACTCGCGCCTTTTCCTGGAGGATCCCGAGAAGTACAAGAAGGAGGCGGTCGCGGCCGGCACCGCACCGCAGATCACCGACAGAGCGATCGCCGAGGGTGGCACGACCCTGCTACAGCCCATGAAAAGTGAGGGCGTGGTACGGGCCCAGCGCGGCGAGACCGGCACCGTGATCACTCCGGACTATCTGGGCAACGAGACGCTGCAGGCCTACAGCCCGGTGGACATCCCCGGACTGAACTGGAGCCTGGTCGCCAAGATCGACACCGCAGAGGCGTTCGCACCGGTCGACGATTTCACCCGACGCCTGGTGCTGTCCACCGTGGGCATCATCCTCCTGGTGTGCCTGGCCTCGATGTTCCTGGCGCGCATGTTCGTCCGGCCCATCCGGCGCCTCGAGGGGGGCGCCCAGCGGATCAGTGGTGGGGACTACGGCACCACCATTCCCGTGGTCTCCCGCGACGAATTCGGCGATCTGACAGCCGCGTTCAACGACATGACCCGCAACCTGCGAGTCAAAGAGGAGCTCATCGCCGAGCAGCGCAAGGAGAACGACCGACTGCTGCTCTCACTCATGCCGCAGGCTGTCGCGGATCGCTACCGCGAAGGCGAGGAGATGGTGCCTCAGGAGCACCGCGACGTCACAGTGGTGTTCGCCGACATCGTGGGTCTGGACGAACTGTCGACCAAGCTGTCCTCGGATGACCTGCTCGGGGTGGTCAATCGACTGGTGCGCCAGTTCGATGCGGCTGCCGAGAACATCGGGGTCGAGCGGGTGCGGACCATGCGCAGTGGTTACCTGGCCAGCTGCGGGTTGAACGTTCCTCGACTGGACAGCACCCGGCGCACCGTTGACTTCGCCGTCGAGATGGCTGAGATCATCGAACGGTTCAACGCCGAGACCGGGCACCACCTGGCGCTGCGTGCGGGCATCGACACCGGCGCGGTGACTTCGGGCCTGGTGGGGCGCACCAACGTCGTCTACGACTTGTGGGGCGCGGCAGTCAATCTCGCGTACCAGGCCCAGAGCAGGTCCGGGCAGCCCGGCATATACGTCACCTCCGCGGTGCACGACCTGATGCGTGACGTGCAGGACTTCGTGCCGGTCGGTGAGGTGTCGAACGGGGGGCCTGACGGCGCCGGCGAGCCGATCTGGCGGCTCACGGAGAAGAACTGATGACCTCCGTCCTCTCCGCGCCGTGGTTCCACTGGGCGCTGGTGGTGGCCATCGGCCTGCCGGTGCTCCTGGTGTTGCTCACCGAACTCCAGAACCTGTTGAACCGGCGCGGCAGCAACCTGGCGCGTCCACTCAGTCTGGTGCGCAACTACATCCTCCCGCTCGGGGCGCTGCTGATTCTGCTGATAAAAGCCAGCGAGGTCTCCACCGAGGCGACGCCCGTGCGGATCGTGGCGACGGTGTTCGGGTTCGTCATCCTCATCCTGCTGCTGTCCGGCCTGAACGCGACCCTGTTCCAGGGCGCGCCGGAAGGCAGTTGGCGCAAACGTATTCCATCGATCTTCCTCGACGTCGGACGGGTCGTCCTGATCGCCTTGGGCCTGGCGATGATCTTCTCCTACATCTGGGGCGCCAACGTTGGCGGGCTGTTCACCGCGCTGGGCGTGACCTCGATCGTTCTCGGCCTGGCGCTGCAGAACTCAGTGGGCCAGATCGTCTCCGGCCTGCTGATGCTCTTCGAGCAGCCGTTCCAGATGGGCGACTGGATCGATGCGCCGGCGGGGCGGGGCCGTGTCATCGAGGTCAACTGGCGCGCGGTGCACATCGAGACCGGCGACGGGCTCACCATCACGCCGAATTCGGTGTTGGCCGGTGCGTCGTTCACCAACCTGAGTCGCCCGGCGGGCGCGCACCGCATCATCGTCGAGACCGAGTTCGCCGCCTCCGACGCCCCAGATGTGGTGATCAACGTGCTCACGCGGGTGGCAACCGCACTGCCGCAACTTCGCACCGACGCCGTGCCGAGCGCAATCCCGTTGGGCGGCAACCGCTATCGCACCTCCATTCCACTGCGCAGTCCCGCCGAGGACGGCGCCGCCAAAGCCACCTTCCTGCGGTGGCTGTGGTACGCCGCCCGACGCGCCGAACTGCACCTCGACGACGCCGAGGACACCTTCTCCAGCGAGGACAGGCGATGGGACGCGCTGCAGATCGTCGGGCGGACGCTGCGTCTGCCCCCTGCCATCCAGCGATCACTGCTCGGCAATGTGCGACTGATCCGGTACGGCGCCGATGAGGTGGTGCAGACATCCGGGACGGTCCCCGACTCGATGAGATTCGTCATCGCGGGCATGGTGCAACTGCGGGCCGTGGCGCCCGACGGAACTCACGTACCCGTGCGCACGCTCGACATCGGCGATTTCATCGGCCAGACGACCCTGACCCGAGAACCGGTCGCGGCCCATGCGATCGCCCTCGACGAGGTCACCATGCTGGAGGTCGGCCGCGAGGAGCTCGAGGATCTGGTGTCCGGTCAGCCCTCGCTGCTGCACGAGATCGGCCACGTGATCGACGAGCGACGCCGGGATCTGGCCGAGGCGTTGAACGCCACGAAGTGAGAGGCGCCTGGGCGCCGCCCGCGCGTCGAGTTGTCGTGAGCGGTCGTTTTCCGGCGCGGTAAGCGACCCATCACGACAACTCGATGGGAATCCGGTCACGGGAACAAACCAGAGCCCACCAAGGTTGAGCGCATCAGAATCAACTTTGGAGGTTTGATGTCTGAAACCACATCCGCGCCGATCGCCGTCCCCGTGCTGTTCATCGCGGACCCGATCGTGCTGCCCGGAATGGTGGTCCCGATCGCCCTGGACGACAGCGCCATGGTGGCGATCGAAGCCGCCCGGACCAGCGAATCCGGCAAGCTGCTGATCGCTCCCCGTCTCGATGACCGCTACCCCACGCACGGCGTCGTCGCGTCGATCGTCGAGGTCGGCCGGATGGCCGGCGGTCGTGGCACCGCAGCCGTCGTCAGAGGCGAGCGCCGCGCCCACATCGGCACCGGCACCACCGGCGCCGGAGGTGCGCTGTGGGTCGAGGTGACCGAGATCACCGACACCGCCACCACGGCCGACACCAAGACCCTGGCCGCCGAATACAAGAAGCTGCTGCTGGCGATGCTGCAGCGCCGCGAGGCCTGGCAGATCATCGACTACGTCAACCGGCTCACCGACCCGTCGGCCCTGGCCGACACCGCCGGCTACGCGTCGTACCTGACCGACGAGCAGAAGCGCCAACTGCTCGAAACCGTCGACGTCGACGAGCGCCTGCGCGCACTGATCGAGTGGACCGGCGAGCACCTGGCCGAGGTTGAGGTCAACGACAAGATCGCCGAGGACGTCAGGGCCGGCATGGACAAGCAGCAGAAGGAGTTCCTGCTGCGCCAGCAGCTGAACGCCATCCGCAAAGAACTCGGCGAGTTGGGGCCGGACGGCCAGGATGGCACCGACGACTACCGGGCCCGCATCGAGGCCGCCGACCTGCCCGAACAGGTCCGCGAGGCCGCGTTGCGCGAGGTCGGCAAGCTCGAGCGCTCCAGCGAGCAGAGCCCCGAGGGCGGCTGGATCCGCACCTGGCTCGACACCGTGCTGGAGCTGCCGTGGAACGTCACCACCGAGGACTCGACGGATCTGGCGGCGGCGCGGGCCATTCTGGACGCCGACCACCACGGACTCGATGACGTCAAGGACCGCATCGTCGAATACCTGGCCGTGCGGGCACGTCGCGCTCAGCGCGGAATGGCGGTCGTCGGCGGACGCGGTTCGGGTGCGGTGATGGTGCTGGCCGGCCCTCCCGGCGTCGGCAAGACCTCGCTGGGCGAGTCCGTCGCCCGCGCGCTGGGTCGCAGGTTCGTGCGCGTCGCCCTCGGCGGTGTGCGCGACGAGGCCGAGATCCGCGGGCACCGGCGCACCTACGTCGGCGCGCTGCCGGGCCGCATCGTGCGAGCGATCGGCGAGGCCGGATCGATGAATCCCGTTGTGCTGCTGGACGAGATCGACAAGGTGGGTTCGGACTACCGCGGCGATCCCAGTGCCGCGCTGCTCGAGGTGCTCGACCCCGCGCAGAACCACACGTTCCGCGATCACTACCTGGATCTCGATCTCGATCTGTCCGATGTGGTCTTCCTGGCCACCGCCAACGTGATCGAGAACATCCCGTCGGCGCTGCTGGACCGCATGGAACTCGTGCAGATCGACGGTTACACCGAGGACGACAAGGTGGCCATCGCGCGCGACTACCTGCTGCCGAGGCAGGCCGAGAAGGCCGCGCTGACCGCCGATGAGGTCACGGTGACCGATGCGGCGTTGCGCAGGATCGCCGCGGACTACACCCGCGAGCCCGGTGTGCGGCAGTTCGAACGGCTGTTGGCCAAAGCGCTGCGCAAGGTGACCACGAAGCTGGCGACCGAAGGCGGTGCGATCACGGTCGATGAACCCGACCTCGTCGACTACCTGGGCCGTCCCCGATTCACCCCGGACTCCGACGAACGCACGGCGGTGCCGGGCGTGGCCACCGGCCTGGCGGTGACGGGCCTGGGCGGTGACGTGCTCTACATCGAAGCCGGTTCGACCGACGGTGAGCCGAGTCTGCAGTTGACCGGCCAGTTGGGCGACGTGATGAAGGAGTCGGCACAGATCGCGCTGTCCTACGTGCGCTCGCACGCCCGCGAGTTGGGCGTCGATCCCGCCGCGCTGGACCGCAAGATCCACGTGCACGTGCCCGCGGGTGCGGTTCCCAAGGACGGTCCGTCGGCGGGTGTGACGATGGTGACCGCGCTGGTGTCGATGGCGACCGGCCGGCAGGTCCGCGGCGACGTGGGCATGACCGGTGAGGTCACGCTCAACGGGCGGGTGCTGCCGATCGGCGGGGTCAAGCAGAAGCTGCTGGCCGCGCAGCGGGCCGGGTTGAAGACGGTGTTCATCCCGCAGCGCAATGAGCCCGACCTCGACGATGTCCCGGCCGAGGTGCTCGAGGCGCTGGACGTGCGGCCGATGACCGATGTCGCGGAGATCGTCGCGCTGGCGCTGGAACCCGCGGCCGAGGTGGCCCACCAGGCGGCATAGGAGGCACCTCCGCGAGGAGCTGGGGAATTCGCTGGCGAGCGTGCGGGTTTGTGCGGTCTGGCACGGTGTGTCGCGTACAGGCCCGCACGCTGCCGAGACCCGGCGACACTGACGGAGGAAGGTGGCGGACATGCCACAACGCGGAGAGCGGCTGCGCAAGCTGGGCTTCCTGACCATCGGCCGGTTCGACGCCGACAATCCGCGGCCCGGCATCGAGGAGACCCTCGAGGTCATCGTGCGCGCCGAGGAACTCGGCTACGACAGCGTGTGGCTGCGCTGCAGGCATCTGCAACCCGGCATCTCGTCCCCGGTGGCGATCATGGCCGCGGCCAGCCAGCGCACCCGCCGCATCGAACTGGGCACGGCGGTCATCCCACTGGGACTGGAGAACCCGCTGAGGTTGGCCGAAGACCTCGCCACGGTGGACATCCTCTCCGGCGGGCGGATCAATCCCGGCGTGTCCGTGGGCACTCCGATGCTCTACGAGCACTACAAGCACGCGCTGTATCCGAACACCCACGAACTGGAGGATTTCTCCAAGGATCGGGTGCTGCGCCTCTTGGCGGCGCTGCGCGGCGATCCGGTCAGCGACTTCGCGGGAACTCTCGGCATCGAGCAGTTCACCGACCGGGTGCAGCCCCACTCGGCCGGGCTGGCCTCGCGCGTCTGGTACGGCGGGGGCCTGACGTCGGCGATCTGGGCTGGCCGCCAGGGCATCAACTACCTGACCAGTTCCGTCGTCAGCACCGAGGGGACCGAGTCTCGGGACTTCGCCACCATCCAGGGCCAGCAGATCGACGCCTACCGAGCCCACCACCCCGATGTCGAGAATGCCCGTGTCTCACAGGGATTGGTGGTCATCCCGACCGATTCGGCCACCGATGACCAGATCAGACGCTACCGCGAGTACGCGGCGACCAGGTTCGAGCGCACGAAGTCCCCACAGGGGCCGCGGGGAATGTTGTTCTCGCCCGACTACGTCGGCCCCGCGGACGAACTCGCCGATCAGCTCTACGCCCACGCCGGGTTTCAGCGGGCCGACGAAGTCGCGTTCGCCCTGCCGTTCACCTTTGGGCCCGAGGACTACGCGCAGATCATCGGTGACCTCGCCGAGAAGTTAGGACCCCGCCTGGCGTGGGAACCCGCCAGCAATGGGAGTGCTGCCAGCTGACGTCGCCGGACCCCGCGCGGGCATGAGTGTGCGGGTGGGCACGTCGGGGTGGTCCTACGACCACTGGAACTCCGTGCTGTACCCGCCGGGCACCCCCGTCGGCCGCAGGCTCGAGCACTACGTGCGCGAGTTCGACACCGTCGAGCTCAACGCGAGCTTCTATCGCTGGCCGAAGGACAGCACCTTCGCCGGGTGGCGGCACCGTCTCCCCCACGGTTTCACCATGAGCGTCAAGGCGCATCGGGGCCTGACGCACTTCCGTCGTCTGCGCGACCCGGGACCGTGGGTCGAACGGTTCGAACGCTGCTGGAGCGCGCTCGGCGACCGGCGCGAAGCGCTGCTGGTGCAGTTGCACCCCGACCTGACCCGAGACGACGGGCTGCTCGACGCGTTCCTCACCTCGATGCCGGACTGGATTCCCGTCGCCGTCGAGTTCCGGCATCCCTCGTGGGACACCGATGCCGTGTACCGGATTCTGGAGCGGCACAACGCAAGCTACGTCGTGATGAGCGGCGCGAACCTGCCGTGCGTGCTGAGAGCCACAAGTCAGCTGGTGTATGTGCGGATGCACGGCCCCGATCACCAGAACCTCTACGGCGGTTCGTACTCGCAGCAGGATCTGGGATGGTGGGCGCACCGGATCGGCGAATGGCGCAATCAGGGGCATGACGTGCTGGTCTATTTCAACAACGACGGTGAGGGCAACGCCGTGCGAAATGCCCGCAGCCTCAAGGCTCTGCTGGAGAGCGTGGGACCGCTTCGGTCGACCGTCACCGGGTGAGGTGCGCCCGGGCATTCGGCGGAAGCAGCACATAGACTCACGCGCATGGGGGCCAACACACTCAAACGCCGCGTCGTGCACACCGTTCAGCGGCTCGCCGTGAACCCGATCGGGCGCAATCTTCCGGTCACGATGATCGAGACCACGGGCCGCAAGTCCGGCCAGGCCAGACGGACGGCGGTCGGCGGAAGACTGATCGACAATCAGTTCTGGCTGGTCTCCGAGCACGGTGAGCACTCCGACTACGTCAAGAACATCAAGGCGAACCCGGCGGTGCGCGTACGGCTTCACGGGACCTGGCGCACCGGCACCGCGCATCTGCTGCCCGACGACGATCCGATCGCCCGGTTGGGCGGGCTGCCCACCCTCAACAGCGCGGTGGTGAGGTTGATGGGAAGCGATCTGATGACCATCCGCGTCGACCTCGACTGACATGCCCTACGACGAGGAACTCGCCGACCGGGTGCGCGAACTGCTCAGCACCGAAACCGGAGTCGACGAGCGAAGAATGTTCGGCGGTCTGGCGTTCCTGGTCGACTCCCACATGGCGGTGGTGGCAAGCCGGGAGGGCGGACTGATGTTGCGGGTCCCACCCGACGACACCGAGAAGGTGCTGCGCATCGACCATGTCAGCCCGATGGTGATGTCCGGCCGCCAGGTGCGCGGCTGGGTACGGATCTCGGCAGACGGAGTGCGCACCATGCGGCAACTGCGCCCCTGGCTGCGCCGTGGTGTGGATTTCGCCCGGAGACTATCCCGCGAATCTCTGTCAGACTAGTGTCAGCGCTCCCGACTGGGGGTAGCCGACCGACATGGACGCCACGAGACAAGTCCGACGGCTGATGCGGCGCGCCGGCACCACGTATGCGGCGGAGGCGGGTGTCCGCCTCGCCGACGAACCCATGCCTCTCTTCCAAGTTCTGACGCTGGCGATGCTCGCCGCCAAACCGATCGGATCCCAGATCGCGGTGGCCGCCGCCAGGGAGCTGTTCGCCGCGGGTGTTCGCACCCCTCGCACCGCACTCGCCACTCCACGCGCGGAGCTCATCGCGGCCTTCGGGCGGGCCGGGTACGCGCGCTACGACGAGAGCTCCGCCACGCGAATCGTCGCGATGTCGGAGAAGCTTCGCGACGACTACGGCGGTGATCTGCGCCGGCTGGCCGCGGTGTGCGACGACGACGTCGGTGAGGCGCACCGGCGACTCGAGGAGTTCACGGGCATCGGCCACACCGGTGCCGCGATCTTCCTGCGTGAGGTGCAGGACACCTGGACCTGGGTGCGTCCGTACTTCGACGATCGGGCGCTGACCGCGGCCCGCGGGCTCGGACTGCCGGACACCCCCGACGCACTCGGTGCGCTGGCACCGCGCAGCAGCGCCAAACTCGCCGCGGCTCTGGTCCGAGTGTCGCTGGACGACGAGCTTTACGCCGAGGTCGCCTAGTCGAGAACCGACCGTCCCACCGGAGGTGCAGATGTCAAGATCCACCACATTCGTCATCGTGGGCGCCGGACTTGCCGGCGCGAAGGCCGCTGAGGCCCTGCGCGAGAACGATTTCGACGGTCACGTCATCCTTTTCGGCGCCGAGGAACGACTGCCCTACGAGCGCCCCCCTCTGTCCAAGGACTTCCTCGCCGGCAAGAAGTCGCTCGCCGACTTCACGGTGCAGCAGGCCGCCTGGTACCGCGACCACGACGTCGATCTTCGCCTCGGCACCGAAGTGCGCGCCGTCGATCCGTCCGGACACACCGTGACGCTGCCCGACGGGTCCACGGTCGGCTACGACAAACTCCTGCTGGCCACGGGTTCCCGACCGCGACGCCCCGCCCTGCTCGGCGCCGACGCGTCCGGTGTGCACTACCTGCGCACCGTGGAACAGTCCGAGGCACTCGATCACACGCTGACCAAGGGCGCGACGCTGGCGATTGTCGGCGCCGGCTGGATCGGCCTCGAAGTGGCTGCCGCGGCTCGCGAGCGGGGCGCCGACGTCACGGTCGTCGAGGCCGCGAAGCTGCCCCTGTTGGCCGCCCTCGGCGAAGAGGTGGCCCGGGTGTTCGCCGCGCTTCACCGGCAACATGGGGTGCACCTGCGAATGGGCACCGGAGTCCGGCAGATCACCGTCGAGGGTGGTCGCGCGACGGGTCTGATCCTGGACGACGGGTCGACCGTGACCGCGCGCGCGGTGCTGGTCGCCATCGGGGCCGCGCCCAACGTCGAGTTGGCGCAGCAGGCCGGCCTGGACATGGCCGACGGTGGCGTGCGAGTCGATGCGTCGCTGCGCACAAGTGATCCCGACATCTACGCCGTGGGTGACATCGCGACCGCCGAGAACCCGCTGCTGGGCACCAGGATCAGGACGGAGCACTGGGCCAACGCGCTCAAACAGCCTGCGGTGGCGGCCCGAAACATGATGGGCCGCAGCGATCCGCCCGCGCAGTACGACGAACTGCCGTACTTCTTCACCGATCAGTACGACCTCGGCATGGAATACGTCGGGCACGCGGCGGGCTATGACCGCGTGGTGTTCCGCGGAGACGTTCCGGGGCGCGAGTTCACGGCGTTCTGGCTGGACTCCGACCAGCACGTCCTGGCCGGGATGAACGTCAACATCTGGGACGGCTTGGACGACATCAAGGAGTTGATCAGGTCCAGGCAGCCCGTGGACGCCGATCGACTCGCGACAGCTCAGGCCTGAACCTGCGGCTCGCGGGCCGGCTCCCGTGGTTCGGGTATCTGCGCCTGCGGGGCCCGGTCGGCCCCGGCCACCGCGACGCCGCTCACCACGACGGTGTCCACCGCGCCCGCGGGCACGCCATGTCCGCCCGCGACATGGTCGTCCGCGACCGGCAACGGCTCCCAATGCCCCGACATGGTCTGCGGCATCGACAACGCCTGCAGGCGTTCACGTTCCGCGCGCCTGCGCTCAACCACCAATCGCGTGCCGATCGGCGCCGAGACGACCTCGTCGAGCGTGAGGTACCAGATGTCCTCGGGAGCGGCCAGGCTGCGGTTCGCCGTCAAGCGAACACCCTTGGTGCGCAGAGCGGTTCGAAGCTCATGTGTGTTGCGCATCGTCACATCCCAGGCGAGTTCCCGCGCCGTCCGGATCTGCTCTGCCTGCCGCAGGAGAGTCGGCAGACCGCGTCGACTCTCGACGACGGGTTCCGCCCCGATGTCGACCGCGAGTGCGGCCGCCGCGAGAAGCTGGCCCGGACAGTCCGCAGTCACGGGGTTGGCGAACTCGGCCTCCCCGGGACCGCGGTGTCCGACCCGACCGATCGCCGCCGTGATCACCGCGGCGGCCGAAGGCGACTCCGCGCGCAGCGCACCCAGGTCGCCGGATTCCGCGACCTCACGTAACCGCGGGTTTCGGCGCAGTTCGTAGGCCAGCAGCGCGGTGGCCTGTGCGAGGTGCGGCGTCGCCGTCATCTCCGAGGGCGACGGGATTCCGTCGCGATCCCGATCCGCCAGGCGCAGCAGCAGGTTCTCGACCAGCGCGCCCGTCGACGCCAGCACCCAGCCCTGCGCAATCCTGTCCCGCAACAACAGGATTCGAGTGTCCAAGCCGGCGTCGGTCATGGCCTCCCAACTGCCCCCCGCATGCCCCGGCAGCCGTGAGTGGTCCTCACACCAGCGTCCGTACAACCGGCACACCCGGGACAGGCGCGCGATCACCGCGGGCCGCCGCATGGCCTGCGGCACGGTTGCGGCCACCGCCGCGGACACCGACACCCCGGTGAACAGGCGATGGCCGAACACCGCGGTCGCGCGGTGCTGCCATTCTCCGGCGAGTTCGCCGCGCAGGCCGAGAATCTCGGAGGTGGCCCGGTGCGCCGCCCGCAGACCGCCGCCCTGAACGTCGATCGTCATCGGGGTCAGCGGTCCCGGAAGCGCGTCCGAGGTGCCCCACGCGCTGAACATCGGGAACGCGGGTGCGATGGTGTCGTCGAACTCCCCCGCGTGGGTGCTGGCGCGGGCACCCGGGCTCGGTGTCGCCACCTCGGCCTGTGGCAGGACTGGGCCGGTGACCACGGTCCGGCCCATATCGGCCAGGGCTTCGGCCGCACCCCAGCCCAGGCTGAAGCCCCATTCATCGCGCAATGCGCCGGTGTCCAGCGGCTCCTGCAGCGCAGGCCAACCCGGACCTGGGTGCCGTCGCCGCCCGGCGCCGTCGAGCCAACGACGGGCCGACGAGGCGGGAACCGGTTCGGTGCCCAGGTCGACTGTGCCGGTGCGATGCGAGCCGACTGAGCGCAGCAGGAACCGGTGGAGGTCGTCGGTGTGCAGCACCCGGACCCCAGTGTCGACGTCGGCGGATCCGATCGCCGCGGCGGTCCGGTCCACCATCCAGTCCCGCTGGCGGCTCACGGGTGCGGCGATGCGGATGATCAGGCTGGGCGCCCAACTCGACGCGATGAGGTCCTCGGCCTGTCGGTACAGTGCCGGGTCCCCGGCCGCCTGAGACACGAACAACAGGCGCGCACCCGCCCGCGCAGCCACGTGGCTGACCTGCACGACACCGGTGATTCCAGCGCTGTGCGGTACGCCGGGCTCGATGGGAGCAAGATGCAGCACCACGTCCGCCGAGTTTGCGAGCGGCTGCAGCGCCGCAGCCTCGAAACCCGCGCGCACCCAGGTGACCCGGCGCCCCAGGCTCCTCGGGGGGTGTTGCACAATGCCGACCACACGGTGCCCCGCAGCGGCCAGGCGCACAGCGGCCGTCCGGCCGATCACGCTGTCAGCACCCGTAATCAGAATGTGCATTGTTCCCCGACCCCCATCGGTACCAGATGAGGATAAGCGCGCGAATGCGTTTGCGGGAGGTTTTGGCCCGGACGTCAGACTCGCCGGCCACCCCGCGGTCACACCAACGTTGCCGCGGCGTCGGTCTGCACTCGGATCTTTGCCCCTGCGATGTCGCCGCGCACCGCCGTGGCCGCGCCGTCGGCGTCCAGCAGCGCGAAGACCCGCGGCGAGTCGGGCTGGTCCGAGATCCGCACGGAGACAAACGCCTTCTCCGGGTTGCCGTCCCGACCGAACGGCGCGGTCCAGGTCTCGACTGTGCCGACACCCTCCCAGTCGACGACGGCCTCGCGGGTCGGCTCAGCGTCCACCCGGTCCTGCACGTCCTCCCAGCGGAAGCCGTCGGCCGGGGGTTCGGTGCTGTAGACGCCGAACGCGTGCTTGGTCAGGTAGCCGCCGTTGGCGGTGATCAGGCCGCGCTTACCGGGCTCGGCCGCCAGGCGCTCGGCCATGGTCGCGATGGAGTGCGACACGTAGTTGTTCCACGGACCACCTGCGAACGTGAGCCCGCCGGTCACCGTCAGGGGCCGGTTCGGGTCGTCGGTCGGGACACCGATCTCGTTGGCGGCCACCTGGACAGCGCACGGGAAGCACGAGTAGATGTCGATGAAGTCGATGTCGTCGACGCCCAGACCGGCCAGCTCCAGTGCCCGGCTCGCGCCGATCCGGATGGCCGGCGAGCGGTGGTAGTCGCGGCGTTCGGCGATCGAGTAGGTGTCGTGCGAGTCGGTGCCCGCCCACGGGAACACCCAGCGTTCCGATGGGATGCCCAGCTGCTGGGCCTTCTGCACCGAGGTCAGGATCAGCACGGCGCTCTGGTCGACCATGTTGTTGGAGTTCAGCAGCTTGGTGTACGGCCAGCTGATCATCCGATTGTCCGGGCCGGGCTCGGTGATCTCCTCGGCGGTGTAGGCCTTGTTGCTCCAGGCATGCGGGTTGGTCTGGGCCACCTCGTTGAAGCGGGCCCAGAGCTGACCGATGCGGCGACGGTGCTCATCCTGGGTCTCACCCGCCGCGACGCGCAGCGCCTCCTCGAACCAGGGATAGACATGTGACGGCAGCAGCAGGCCCACCCGGTCCTGCGCCGGGCTGCTCATCTCGACGGCGTCATCGGCACCCGGCGGCACCGGCACCGACTCGTCCTGGCGCGTCCAGTCTGGGCGGATTCCGTTGGCCTTGAGCCGTTTCCGCGTCTTCCAGGTCTCCGCTCCGCCGATCAGCACGACCTCGTTGCGACCCGCGAGGATGTCCAGGCAGGCCTGATTGACCAGCGTCTGCGGCACGTTGCCGCCCACACCGGTGTAGCGCGTGCTCGGGTTGTCGGCACCGATCAACTGGCCCAACAGCAGGCCGGGGTCGCGGTAACGCCACGACAGCAGGTTGACCACCCGGATGGCGTCGACGGCGGACAGCACCGCGGAATCGGCGGCCGCCCGTGCCGCGGCGGCCATCAGCGCGACCGGTTCCAGCGGATCCGGAGTGTTGTCGGCCTGATTCACCTGGCCGTAGCCGACCAGAACGGGCGTGCGGGGATCCAGAGACATGGAAGAGAACCTATCAGTAGTTGACACGTGTCAAGATGCAGGGCCGGTGCGGTAGATCGACTTCGTGCTGCGGAACGCGGCCAGCCCCTCGGGGCCCAATTCGCGGCCCAGACCGCTGCTCTTGACACCACCGAAGGGCGCCGCGATGTCGAGGTTGTAGGCGTTGACGCCGATGGTGCCGGTGCGCACCGCCCGCGCCACGCCGGTGGCGCGGTCGACGTCGGTGGACCACACCGTGCCGCCGAGACCGTACTCACTGTCGTTGGCCAACGCCACGGCCTGCTCGTCGCCGTCGTAGGGAATCACGGCCAGCACGGGGCCGAAGATCTCCTCCTGCGCGATGCGGTGCCGGTTGTCGACATCGGCGAACACCGTCGGCTCGATGAACCAGCCACGCGGCTGACCCTTCGGAATCGAGCCTCCTGCAACGAGTTTGGCACCATCGGCGATGCCCGCCTCGATGTAACCCAGGATGCGCTGACGTTGCCGCTCGCTGACCACGGGCCCGATCTCGGTGGCCGGGTCAAGCGGGTCACCGACGGTCATTCCGCTGGCCAGATCCGCCAGGGCCGCGACGATCTCGTCGTAGCGTGACCGCGGTGCCAGGATCCGCGAGTTCAGATAGCAGGTCTGGCCGTTGTTGGCGAAGGACTGCGTGCGCAGCCCCTTCAGCGTCACGTCCAGATCGGCGTCGTCGAGGATGATGGCCGCCGACTTGCCGCCCAGTTCCAGGGTCACCGGTCGCAGCAGGCGCCCACACACCTCGCCGATCGCCCGGCCGGCGACCGTCGAGCCCGTGAAGGAGACCTTGTCGACGCCGGGGTGCGACACCAGGTGCTCGCCCGTGACCAGTCCGCCGGGCACGATGTTGAGCACGCCTTCGGGCAGGCCCGCCGCCGCGGCGGCCTCGCCGAAGACCATGGCATCGAGTGCGGTCTCCTGCGCGGGCTTGAGCACCACGGTGCAGCCCGCGGCCAGCGCGGGCGCCAGTTTGAACGCCGCCAGAGCCTGCGGATAGTTCCACGGCGTGATGGCCGCGACCACACCGATGGCCTCATGGGTGACGATGGTGTGCCCGATGGCCGCGGGCCGCACCTCCTCGTCGGAAGTCGTGGTGATCAGGTCGGCGTAGTAGTTGAGCAGCAGTGCCGGGAACGCGCCGTTGGCCCCACGCGACAACGACGTCGGCATGCCGTTCTCGCGGGTCACCAGTTCGGCGGTGGTGGCGGCGCGCGACTTCAGTGCGGCCGCCATGGCGCGGCGGGCCCCCGCGGCGGGCCGGGCGGGCCGGGGGGGGCCCCGCCGGCCGGGGGGGGCCGCCGGGGGGCCCCCCGCGGGGGCCG
>NZ_LZHW01000104.1 GCF_001667265.1 Mycobacterium sp. ACS4331
ACCGGCCACACCAGCACCACCATGACCACCATCGCCACCGTGACCACCGGCACCACCGGAGCCGGCATCACCGGAGATCGTGCCGCCGGCACCACCGGCACCACCGTCACCGCCGTGCCCACCGGCCTGGCCGTCCTGACCGGACTCACCCGGGTTCACACCGCTGAGGCCATCGGCACCCGCGGTGCCGCTGCCGCCGTCACCGCCCTGGCCACCATCGCCATACGACCCGGCGTCACCACCGCGGCCACCATGACCACCACTGGCACCCGAAGGCGCAGCGGGATCGGAGGCGAAGTCATAGCCGTCGCCACCGTCGCCGCCGTGGCCGCCCACGGTGTTGACCGTGCCGGCTTGGCCTGTGGTGCCTGCAGTTCCGGTGCCGGCTGCTCCGCCCACGCCGGCGGCGCCACCGATACCGGCCGCACCGGCCGCGCCTGCGTCACCGCCGGCGCCACCGTCACCGCCGTCGGGATGGTCGACAGTGCCGTGTCCGCCGTCGCCACCGTCAGTGGCCTGACCGCCGTTGCCGCCGTTGCCGCCGGCTCCACCGGAACCGTTGTCACCGGCAGAACCGCCGACCGAGGTGCCTCCGGCACCGCCGTCACCACCAGCGCCACCGGCTCCACCGACACCACCGTCGCCACCGTCACCGCCGTCAGCGCCGTCGAAACCGACACCCGCAGCACCAGCGTCGCCGCCGTCGCCGCCGTCAGCACCAGCGGCACCGGCACCACCGGCACCACCGTCACCGCTGCCGGCCGCACTGCCACCGGCTCCGCCGTTGCCGCCATTACCGCCGGGTCCACCGGTGTAGGGAACGGCCGCGGCGCCACCCTTGCCACCGGCACCACCGGAACCAGCAGCTCCGGCGCCGAAGCCATCACCACCATTGCCGGCGTCTCCGCCGGAGCCACCGCTGCCCATCGCCCCGGCCGCACCACCGGCGCCACCGGAACCGGTGCCCGCGGCCCCGGTCGAGCTACCACCGGCGCCACCAGCGCCACCGACGCTGCCGACACCGCCATTGCCACCCGCACCGCCGTTGCCGCCTGCACCGCCAGCCGGGTCGCCTGCCCCACCGTTGCCGCCAGCACCGCCGGCTCCGCCGTCGCTGCCAATGCCGCCGGCGCCACCGGCACCACCGTCACCGAGCACCGAGTTGCCACCGGCACCACCGGCACCGCCCTGTCCGAACTGGTACGGCGGGAAGGGAGCGTAGTTGGGTCCGCCACCGTTACCACCGGCGCCACCGTTTCCGGCGCTCACCAAAACCGTGCCCGCACCACCGTCACCACCGGCACCAGCGTTGGAGTTGGAACCGCCGTTGCCGCCGGCGCCACCGGCACCACCCGTGCCGGATCCCGCCGCGTTACCACCGGCGCCGCCTTCGCGGCCGATGCCGCCCCAGCCGCCGTTGCCGCCTCTGCCGCCGTCGCCACCCACGCCGCCGTCGCCGCCGGCTCCGCCGGTCGCAGTCGTGTTGCCGCCGCTGCCGCCGGCTCCACCGGCGCCACCATTACCCGTGGCGCCCAACGCATTTCCACCGGCACCGCCGATACCGCCCCAGCCGCCCAGGCTGGCCCAGCCACCGGCACCGCCGTTGCCGGTGCCGAGGGCATCGCCACCGTTGCCGGCGACCGCACCGGCGTCACCGCCGTTGCCGCCGGCACCGCCGGCACCACCGTCACCGAGCACCGAGTCGCCGCCGCGGCCACCGCCGCCACCACCGAGATGCGCCGTGCCGCCCGCGGCACCACCGTTGCCGCCGTTGCCGGTCCCGGTGCCGTCACCGCCGTCACCGCCGCTGCCGGACTGTCCGGCGTTGCCGCCGTCACCACCGGCACCACCGGTGCCGGTGCCCCAGGCCTTACCGCCGGCACCGCCGTTTCCACCGCCGGGGCCATTGATCGCATCGCCGCCCGAGCCACCGGTGCCACCATGGCCGCCGGCGCCGTCAACGCTGGTCGAATCCGAGCCCGCACCGCCGTCGCCGCCTGCGCCGCCGTCACCGGAACGTCCACCGGCACCGCCGTTTCCGCTGCCCAGCGCATCGCCGCCGCGGCCACCGCTGGCGCCGTAGCCACCGTCGCCGCCGGCACCGCCGTTCTGACCAGCCCCGTCGACACCGGAATTGCCGTCTGAACCATGGCCACCGGCACCGCCGGCACCACCGGCACCGCCAGCACCACCGTCGCCAGCCCCGGCACCGGCACCACCGGCACCGCCCTGCCCACCACTGCCGCCCATCGCGCCGTCGTTACCGGCACCACCAGCCACAGCCGCCGCACCATCGGCGCCACGACCACCGACACCACCGTCACCACCGGCGCCACCAGCGCCGTCAACGCTCACGCTGCCGCCGGCACCACCGTAGCCACCGGAACCAGCCGCCACACCCACAGCGCCAGCACCGCCGACACCACCGTCACCACCAGCGCCACCAGCACCGGTCTGCGCGGAACCACCGGCACCACCCATGCCGCCATTGCCACCGACGGCACCACCGCCACCGGCACCACCCTGGCCACCATCGCCATACGTGCCTGCATCACCACCAGCGCCACCTCGGCCACCGTTGGTACCCACAAAAACAACAGCACCAGAATGCGCGAAGTCGAATCCGTCGCCACCGTCACCGCCGCTACCGCCGCTGGTGTTCACCACACCCGCGCTGCCGTTGAGGCCTGCAGTTCCGGTGCCGGCTGCTCCGCCGACTCCGGCTGCGCCGCCGACACCGCTGCCACCAGCCAGGCCAGCGTCGCCACCGGCACCGCCATCACCGCCATCGGGATGACTGACCGTGCCGTGTCCACCGTCGCCGCCGTCCCCGGCCCGACCACCATCGGCGCCATTGCCGCCAGCGCCGCCGGAACCGTTGTCGCCCGCCGAACCACTGACCGCGCTGCCGCCGGCGCCACCTGCGCCACCAGCACCACCGGTCGCGCCTGCGCCACCGTCACCACCGGCTCCGCCGTCGGCACCATCGACACCGATGCCACCAGCACCGCCGTCACCGCCCTGGCCACCGTCACCACCGGCAGCGCCCGCGCCACCGGTACCACCGTCACCACTGCCAGCCGCGCTGCCGCCGGCGCCACCCGTGCCACCGGTACCGCTCGGGCCGCCGGTGTTGGGAACTCCCGCAGCACCACCAGCGCCACCGGCGCCACCGGAACCTGCGTCACCAGCGCCGACGCCACTGCCACCATCGCCGGCATCGCCGCCAGCGCCACCGCTGCCCAGCGCACCAGCAGCACCACCGGCACCACCGGAACCGGAGCCCGCGACCCCGGTCGAGTTGCCGCCGGCACCACCGGCACCACCTGCGCTGCCGACACCACCTTTACCGCCGGCACCACCATCGCCACCGGCACCACCGGCGGCATCTGCGGCACCGCCCTGGCCACCGGCACCACCGACACCACCGGAGCTGCCGATTCCACCGGCACCACCTGCGCCACCGTCACCGAGCACCGAGTTGCCGCCGGCACCACCGGCACCGCCCTGGCCGAACTGGTACGGCGGGAAGGGAGCGAAGTTCGGGCCGCCACCGGTACCACCAGCGCCACCGTGACCAGCGTTCACCGTCCCGTAGGCGTCACCACCGTCACCACCGGCACCCGCGTTGGAGTTCGTCCCACCGTTGCCACCGGCACCACCGGCGCCACCGGTGCCGGATCCTGCCGCGTTACCACCGGCTCCGCCTTCACGGCCGACGCCGCCCCAGCCGCCGTTGCCGCCTCTGCCGCCGTCGCCACCCACGCCGCCGTCGCCGCCGGTCCCACCGGTCGCAGTCGTGTTGCCGCCGTTACCGCCGGCACCACCGGCGCCACCATTACCCGTGGCGCCCAACGCATTTCCACCGGCACCGCCAGGGCCGCCCCAGCCGCCCAGACCAGCCCAGCCGCCGTTGCCGCCGTTGCCGGTGCCAAGAGCATCACCGCCGTTGCCGGCGACCGTACCGGCGTCACCGCCGTTACCGCCGGCACCACCGGCGCCGCCATCGCCGAGCACCGAGTCTCCGCCGCGGCCGCCGCTGCCACCACCGAGGTGTGCCGTGCCGCCCGCGTCACCACCGTTGCCGCCGTTGCCGGTACCGGTGCCGTCACCGCCGTCACCGCCGCTGCCGGACTGTCCGGCGTTGCCGCCGTCACCACCGGCACCACCGGTGCC
>NZ_LZHW01000105.1 GCF_001667265.1 Mycobacterium sp. ACS4331
GCAGCCCCGACGCGGCGGGGGGGGGGGGGGCCGCCCCCCCCCCCCCGCGGGCCGGGGGCCGCCGCCGCGCCGCCGGGGGGGGGGGGGGGGGGGGGGGGGGGGGGGGGGGGGGCGGGGCCCCCCCCCCCCCCCCCCCCCCCCCCCGCCCGGCCGCGCCCGCGGGGGCCCCCCCCGCCCCCCCCGCCGCCCCCGGCGGCGGCGCCCGCCGGGCGGGGGGGGGGGGGGGGCGGCCGGCCCCCCCCCCCCCCCCCCCCCCCCCCCCCCCTCGGCGTCCCGTGCAGCGCGCCGTGGGCGCGCCCCCGCCGGCGGCGCGGCCGCTCCGGAAGCGACGGCGGGTGCCGTGGCGTGGCCTGGTCCTCTCGGTTCTGCTTCTCGTCGTGGCCGCCGTAATAGGCGGCGGCCTCTGGCTGGACCGTTCGCTGCAGCGCGTCGACGCGCTGCCCGACTATCCCGATCGTCCCGCCGCCGGCCGGGGCACCACCTGGCTGCTGGTGGGCTCGGACAGCCGGGCCGACCTGTCCGAGGAGCAGCAGTCCGAGCTGGCCACGGGCGGTGACCTGGGCTCGGGGCGGACGGACACGATCCTGCTGGTGCACATCCCTCACCTCGGCTCCAGCACGGACGCGACCATGGTCTCGATCCCCCGGGACTCCTACGTCGAGATCCCCGGTTACGGCAGCGACAAGATCAACGCCGCGTTCACGCTGGGCGGGGCTCCGCTGCTGGCGCAGACCGTCGAACAGGCGACGGGCCTGCGCATCGACCACTACGCCGAGATCGGCTTCGGCGGTTTCGCCGCCGTGGTCGATGCGCTCGGCGGCGTCACGATGTGCCCGGCCGAACCCATCAGCGATCCCTTGGCCGGCATCGATCTGCCCGCCGGCTGCCAGAAGCTGGACGGCCGCACAGCGTTGGGCTTCGTGCGCTCCCGAGCGACCCCGCGCGCGGACCTGGACCGCATGGTCAACCAGCGCAGCTTCATGTCCGCTCTCCTGCATCGCGCGGCGAGCCCGGGCGTGTGGCTCAACCCGTGGCGTTGGTACTCGGTGCCGACCGCGGCGGCCGCCTCGGTCGCGGTCGGCGACGACGACCACGTCTGGGACCTGGCGCGCCTCGGGTGGGCGCTGCGCGGCTCACCGGTCACCGTCACCGTGCCCATCGGTGGGTTCACCAGCGGCGGATCGGGCGATGTCGTGCTGTGGGACGACGACACGGCGACGCAGCTGTTCGACGCCCTCGCCTCCGACTCGCCCGTCCCGCAGGCGGTGTTGGACGCGCAACCCTGACTGCACAACGGCGGCGGCCTCGCCTGTGATCCAGCTAACTGACGTGATCCAGCTAACTGACGCCTGTGGGGCCGCCGAGCGCCTATCCGGAACGGTTCCAGTTAGGCAACCCTGCCCGAAGTAAGCCTCACCTTCGATGACAAGTGCTCTGACCTGCATTATCTTGGTGATCATGAACCACGCCGACGCTCCCCACACCAAGTTCCACGGACTCCTGCTCGACCAGATCCGGGAAGAGTTCACGGCGTCGCAGCAATACACCGCCATCGCCGTCCACTTCGACGGCGCCGACCTGCCCCAGCTGGCCGGGCACTTCTACCGGCAGTCCGTCGAGGAGCGCAACCACGCCATGATGCTGGTGCGCCACCTGCTCGACCGTGACGTCGAGGTGGAGATCCCCGGCGTCGACGCGGTCCGCAACGACTTCGCCTCGCCGCGCGAGGCGATCGCCCTGGCCCTCGATCTCGAGCGCACCGTCACCGACCAGATCGTCGCACTGGCCGCCGCCGCCCGCGATGAGCACGACTACCTGGGCGAACAGTTCATGCAGTGGTTCCTCAAGGAGCAGGTCGAAGAGGTGGCCTCGATGACCACGCTGCTGCGCGTGGCCGAGCGCGCCGGCGACAACATGTTCGACCTGGAGAACTTCGTCGCGCGGGAGTTGAGCCCCGGCGCCGCGGACCCGACGGCCCCCGCCGCCGCCGGCGGCGCCCTGTAGACCCTGCCGCCGCTGGCGGCGCCCTGTAGATCAGTCCCGGCCCGCTTCGGTCAGGCCGTTCTGCAGCCAGTCCTTCGTGCGCCCCGGGTGGTTGGTCGCCAGCCATGCCACCCCCTGCTCGCGGCAGAACTGCACGTCCTCGTAATGGTCGACGGTCCAGCAGTACAGCGCCCGGCCCTGGGCCGCGGCTCGGTCCACAAGCTCGGGATGCTCCCGCAGCGTCGTGATCGACGGGCCGACGGCCGTGGCTCCCACGGTCGTCGCGGCGCCGCCCGCCAGGTATCGCGAGGTCTCCCCCAGCAGCACGGTCGGCAGCAGCGGGGCGGCGCGCCTGATTCGCCACACGGCCGCGGCGCTGAATGACATCACCACGGCACGCGACAGGTCCGCCGACGGCGGCGCGGCGATGCCGAATCGGTGCAGCAGGGCCAGCACCTTGTTCTCCACCAGCGCGCCGTAGCGCACCGGGTGCTTGGTCTCGATGAACAGCTTGACCGGGCGGCGGAAGTCCAGCACCAGTTCGACGAGCTTCTCCAGCGTGAGCAGTCCGGTGTCGCCGTGGCTGCCGTCGGCGCGCCAGCTGCCGTGCCACTTCCCGTAGTCGTACTGCCGAAGCTGGTTGAGCGTGAGCTCGCTGACCAGTCCGGTCCCGTTGGCGGTGCGGTCGATTCGGCGGTCGTGCACGCACACCAGGTGCCCGTCGCGGGTGAGCCTCACATCGCATTCCACGCCGTCGGCGCCCTCCTGGAGGGCCAGTTCATAGGCGGCCAGAGTGTGCTCGGGCCGATCGGCGGAGGCGCCCCGATGGGCGACGACGAACGGGTGCCCGTCCAACACTTCCCCCGCCGAGTCCATGGCCCTATGCTGCCGGTTCGCGTCCGGTTGTCTCAACCGGTGGCGCCACATCGGGGTCGGCCGGCGTCGTGGTCTGCGGCGCTGGGCCTTCGGCCCCGACCACCACCCAGCGGTGCGCGGGGCGCTCGACGGGCTTGGCCTCGAACCCGCGCCACACCCGCGCGGTGGCCAGCACCGCGGCCATCGCGATCAGGTAGCCGCAGATCACGGCCACGGTGTTGTCCGCAACGGCCTGCGCCGAGTCGTTGACGCTCACGCCGAACCAGTGATAGCTGAACAGCGTGGCGACCGAGAACGCGGCGACGAACGCACTGAGCCCCCACACCAGCCACCAGACGAGGATCGGTTTGCGCATCCTCGTGTAGTGCCCCTCGGCCGTCGCGGTCTCTATGACGTAGACCGGCGCCCAGAACAGATTCACCAGCGGCACCAGGCAGCCGAACCACAGCGCCGACGTCGGACGCGGGTCAGCCGTGCCCTGATGCGCGAAGACAGCGGCCCGTCGCGCGATGAGCCACCGCGTCAGCACCACCCAGCAGGTGATCACGGCGGCCAGCGCCGCGACGCTGATGAGCAGGCCCAGCAGCACGGCCGTCGCCGCGAGCGCGGAGTTGAGCAGCACCGACCTGTTGATCAGCAGCAGGATGTAGCGCAGCAGGTACACGGCCGCCGCCACACCGAGCAGCACGGCGGTGATCTTGAGAACCCGTTCGACGACGACCGCCGGCGGCCCGCTCGGGGTCGTCGCCACGGGAGTGATGTCGAGGGGGACCGCGTCCTGCAGGGTCCATCTCGGGATGACGTCGTACCGCGGCGGCGGGCCGAGCGGGCGTCGGCGGGGCCTGGGGGGCGGCGGCGAGCCGGGCCGCACCGCGATCCAGCGGTACCCCGGCGGCAGCTGCCCGTTCCCCGCCGGTGCGGCGGAGGGCGGCTGACCGGGCGCGGGCCGGTTCCACCCGGCCTGCGGGGCAGGCGCGGCGGCGGTTTCGGGGCTGGGCGGAAGCAACGACCCCTGACAGCGAGGGCACCACGCGCGCTGCCTGTCGCGCACGTTCCAGCGCGTGCCGCACGACGAACAGACCTGGATCACCGCACCAGCCTAACGACGGGGCCTGCGTGGCCGCGTGCTCAGACGGTGCCCGCCGCGCCGGAATCGGTCACGACGGCACGACCGGACTGCGACCAGGCCAGCATCCCGCCGTCGACGTTGACGGGCTCATACCCGTTGCGCTGGAGGTACTGCGCGACGCGCAGGGAGCGTCCGCCGGCATGGCAGATGACGTACAGCTGTTTGTCGGTGTCGATCTCGGCCATCCGCGACGGGACGTCACCCATCGGGATGTGCTGGGCGTTGGGGGCATGCCCACGCTGCCACTCGTCGTCCTCGCGGACGTCGAGCAGCACGGCGTCGTCGCCGAACTCCGCGGGCAAGCCGGCGATCTGGATCTGCGGTACGGCCGAGTCATCCATGCCTTCGATCCTGTCACGCCGCCCGGCTCGGTCGCTGCCGGTCCGCACGATTCAGTGGCCCAGCAAGTGCCCACCTATCCACAGTTTCCACAGGCTTATCCACAGAGATTCCTTGGTGTGGACTCCCCCTTTCCTCGGGTTATGCCGTGAACGGCGCGGTGATTGTGGATAAACCCGTTCTCAGTGTCGCAACCATCAACACGGGCGAGCGAAATTGGTTGATGGGCTAACTGTTTTCGGCCGATTTCTGCCTGGATACCCAAGGGGTTATGATCGCCGTCACAAAAGATTGTCTGTGACGCATCTCACTTGGGGACGGGAATTTTGAACGTGAGGATCAGGAACAGCCGATGACGACGCAACCTCTCGGGCCGCAGTCGGCCCAGTCCTCGCACTGGTACTCCTCGACGTGTAACAGGTCGTACCTGCTGGCGCTCCTCCGCGCCGGCGTGGTCGCCCTGGTGCTGATCGGCATCCTCGCCCTCATCGTGCTCTTCTGACCGGTCCCGGGCTCCCCTGACCGGTCACCCCACTCCGAGTCAGCCGCCCGCCGTGCGGGCCGTCCACAGCACCCGGTAACTGCCGGCGGCAGGCACCCAACCGAACCGTCTCGAGTCAACGACGCCCGGTGCGTCCGGATTGTCCGACCGTGCCTCGAAGATCGCCGCCCCGCCGGCCCCCCGCACCTCGCCCACGCGCTTGATCAGCCACCGCGACGACGACGTGGGGTCCCGGAACACCCGCAGCTGCCCCGGTTTCACCCGGTCCCATCGGATCGCCAACAGTCCGTCTCCGGGGCGCAGCGTCGGCCGCATCGAGTCCTCGACCACCACGAATCGGCGCACTGGCCAGGCCCGGGTTGTTCGATTTCGGGGCACGCCGAAAGTGTAGGTTGGACCTATGCTGCATCGACTTTTCTCCAACGCGACCCCCGCCCACGCACACTGCGACCTGTACTGCGGTGTCTACGACCCTGCGCAGGCCAAGATCGAAGCGCTGTCCTGCCTCAAGACCCTGCAGAAGTACCACGACTCGGACGACGAGCACTTCAAGACCCGCGCCATCATCATCAAGGAACGCCAGGCCGAAGAGGTCAAGCATCACCTGATGGTGCTGTGGGCCGACTTCTTCACCAAGGACCACTTCGAGCAGTTCCCGAACCTGCACCAGCTGTTCTGGGACGGCGTCCACGGCGCCGGCGACGTCAAGAAGTCGCTGGACGTGGCCGTCGCCGAGAAGCTGCTCAAGACGATCGATGAGATCGCCGACATCTTCTGGCAGACCGACAAGGGCAAGCAGATGGGCGTCTACCCGCCCGCCTGAGCTGACCCCTCAAAGCCTCCTCGGGGCGCCGCGCCTGATGGCACGGCGCCCCGATTAGCAGTCGGCTCCTCTTGCCTGCCAACGCCTGTGTGCCTCATCCTGAGCGCACCGACCCACCGTCGTGTCGCACCTGGCAGTCCGTTTCGAGTTGTGCGGAGGCAGAGATGGAGACCGGCTCCGGGCGAGCGATTGGCCTCGCCCCCTTCCATTCCCGTGGTTCTCTCAAGGGTTTCGTGGTGTCCGGCCGGTGGCCCGATTCGACCAAGGAGTGGGCCCAGCTGTTGATGGCCGCGGTGCGCGTGGCATCACTGCCCGGATTGCTGCCCACGACAACCATTTTCGGCGTACGAGAAGAGCTTCCCGACGCCCCCGAGCCCAACACCGTCGGCCTGGTGCTGGCCGAGGGGACCGTCGTCGGCGAATCCGCCATCCCGCCCGGCCATTTCGCCGATCGCCAACCGCCGGCACTGCTGATGCTGCACCCGCCGTCGGAGACCACGCCGTCCCTGCCTGAGTGCAATGGAGCGGCATCCGGTTGCGTCCTACTGCCCGGACTGCCCCACCTCGGCCTTGAACATCGCGCCGCGTGGGTGGAGGCCGAATCCGACGGCACGGTCACCTCGATGGTCAGCCGGGTCGGCGTCGATCCGATCAGCCACCCGGACACCGCGATCCTCGCGATGCTTCTCGCCGCCTGAGCCGACCAGCCAGCGGTGAGGGGCACGACCGTGGAATCCCGGCGGGCCTGACGCCGCCTGGCCGTGCCGCCCTGTTGAGTCCACCGTAAGGTCCTCGAGGGGGCTGGACAGGTCCTGTGCGGATCTCCGCGTGAGTCCACCATGAGTCTCGGCGGGCACTGGACGAGTCCCGCGCGGATCTCCGCGTGAGTCCCCGACGGGCCTCGGTGGGGAAGCCGGCGGCCACGTTCGGCGCCCCCGGGCAGCACTCGCTTCGACTCGGCCGACAAGCGCCGCCACGTCCTCACCCGACGCTGGAGGAGATGAACTGGCCAGCGCAGCAGCAAATAGCCTTCGGAAGAGGGCCGATATCTGCAGCGGTTGCCCACGGACCCACCCGATGCCACAGATTTGGTCGAGCGACCATAACTGGCGGAGCTCACCGGCGCCCGCCTGAGCCCATTTACCCTGTTGTACACCGCGCCCAGCGCGGAAATCGCGGCAGAAGCCGCAGCGTGCGCGTTTTTCGCCCAAGAGCTTGCTTGAGCCGTCAATTTTCCCGTCGTTTGCACTTGGTTAACAGCGCATCAGTCGCTACGATGATCAGCAAATACACTAAACAGTCGGGGTGCGGCGCGGTTTCTGGAGGTCAAAAAGGATGAGTACAACGTTCGCTGCGCGATTGAATCGCCTGTTCGACACGGTGTACCCGCCGGGACGCGGGCCGCATACGTCGGCCGAGGTGATCGCTGCGCTGAAGTCTGAGGGCGTCACCATGTCCGCCCCGTATCTGTCCCAACTGCGGTCGGGGAATCGGACCAACCCTTCGTCGGCCACCATGGCCGCACTGGCCAACTTCTTCCGGATCAAGCCGGCGTACTTCACCGATGACGAGTACTACGAGAAGCTCGACAAAGAGCTGACCTGGCTGGCCAACATGCGCGATGAGGGCGTCCGCCGCGTCGCCGCTCGGACCGTGGGGTTGTCACCCGAGTCCCAGCAGGACCTCGTACAGAAGGCCGAAGAGCTTCGGCGCAAGGAACACCTGGACTAGGCCGTCGCGGCCCGAGTCACTCCACCGCCAGGTTCCGGTACTGGCGGGCGATCTCGATGATCCACTCTCGATCCGAGTAACTCTCGGGTTGACGCAGCCACGCGGGCCCGGGGAACCGGGCATGGCTGCCGTCGTCTCCGGCGCGAATCCACTCGGCGATCGCGCGCGCCTGCTCGCGGGGAGTCACATCCGGCCGCTGCCAGCCTCTGTCAGACGCCGCGTTTCCGCCGAGGTCTTCGACGGAGCGCTCGTCACCGTCGGGGACCTGCCGGCGCAGTGCCGCCGTGGCCTCCAGGAACAGCGCGTCCGAAATCAGTGAAAGCCGTTCTGCGACGCGGAACACCAGCGGACCGCGCGGTCGCACGCCGATCCCGATGCCGGGCTGACGGCGCTCGAGTTCGGTCAGCAGCGGCTGAATCAGCGACAGCTCCCGCCGACCGCTGAACCAGTCCTCCACCGTGGGCAGCAGTGAACCCGCGCCGACGACGGCCATGGCGCAGCCCAGCAGCACCACCGCTGTGCCGACACCGATCAGTCCGGCGTCGCTGACGGCGCGGATCAGGAAGAACGCCGCGGCCAACAGGATCAGAACGATGCCCAGGGTGAAGACGAACAGTGCGCGGCCCCGGCGGCTGCTGTTGGAATGCCGAATGCCGGCCCATGCCACCAGCGTCAGGGCGAACATCACGTACAGCAGCGGCACCAGCCACGGCAGCGCCAGATTGGCCGAACCCATGTTGCGGGTCAGGTATTCCGCCGGAGCCATCTCCTCCTGCCGGCCTCCGGCGAAGAACAGCGTGGCCGTCACAAACGCGACCACAGCCGCAAAACTGTACTGCGCAAAGGCAATTCGACGGACCATCACCGGACTGCGGTGTGAGGCGACGCTGGTGATCATGACGCAGCTGCCCGCAGCACACGCGATGAGGGCGACCTGACTGATGCCCACCGCGATGTTGGGCCAGTGCAGCCAAGCGTCGATCAGCAGCGTCAGCGGCGGCCAGTTGAGGGCTGCGACGACGGCGAGGCTGCCGAGGGCCACGATCATGGCTGTGCTGACCAACGACTGCTTGTTCACCAGGGCCCAGCCGATGCGCACACCGGTGGCCATTCCGAGCAGGCCCGCGATCACCCAGACCGTCAACCAAATGCCTCCCCAAGTCGCACCTGCACGATCGAGGATCGGTCGGAGGGCATCCGGCCCAACCGGTACAGCAGCAGCGCCGCGAAATCCTCGGCGTCCTGCTCGATGTCCTCACCGCCCGGCCCCATGCAACCCGTGCGCTGGTTGAGCATGTAGCTGATCAGGTCGTCGCTGGCGAACTCGGCCGTCCGCCGGGCCACCTCGGCGACCGCGATGCCGTCATGACCGAGGACCAGGTGGCCCAGTTCGTGCGCCAGGGTTCGGTCCCACGTCGGCAGCCCCCGCTGGATGAGGAACTCGTCGTGGTCGTTGTACTGACGCCACTGACCGCACACCCCTTCGGGCAGTTCGGCCATCTTGACTTCGATCTCGCGGCCGCGGTCGGCGCTGACGGCGTCGACCAGACGGTGCAGGGTCACCTCACCCTTGCGGGGTGCCAGATCGAGCACCTCCGCCACCGCCCTCGTCACGCGGCGACTGGCCGGCATGATTCTCCCTTACGCGCGCTCATCGTCTGACCGTCACTGCAGGAACCTTGCCGTGCCCGCCGCCCGGACCGCGTGTCCCGCCTTCGCCTGCCGATAGCCCATCAGTCCCCCCACGCCGGTGAGGGCCATCAACCCCGCGACCCCCGGCAACGCCAAACCCGCGATCTCGGACAGCGCCGCGTCGCGCAGGTACTCGGGATATCCGGCTCGGAAGGAGGCGGGAGCGACGTCGAGACCGACGCCCGGGCCCGCCTGGTGGATGGGGAGAACGGTGATCGACGCAGCCGCGGGCGGCGGTGGTGGCGCCGCGGGCGGGGCGACGTCGACCTGGCTGGGCGCGGGGACGGCGCCGACGGGCGGCGGCACGACCACCACCGGCGGAACCACGGCCGGGGGCGGCGGAACCGCCGGCGCGAGGGACGCCCCAGGCGGCAGTTCCTTCGGGGGCTCGGGCTCGGCTGGCGCGGCGTCGGGCGGCTGACCGTAGGGGCTGCCCGGCCAGTGTGCGGGGCCTTCGCCGCTGCCCCCACCCTGCTCGGGGAAATCGCCTTCGACCGGCGGCGGCTCACCAGGATCACCCGGATCACCGGGATCCCCTGGGCCACAGGGGTCTTCGGGATCCTTCGGATTCCCGGGATCATGCGGCCAGTGTCCATGGCCCGGCCTGGGCCACTTGCCCTCACCGGGTCCGGGCCAGTTGCCCTCACCGGGTCGGGGCCAGTTGCCGTCACCGGCCTTGGGTCCCTGTTCTCCAGCGGGCTTGGGCCAGTTCCCCCCACCGGGCCTGGGGTCGTTGCCCTCCCCGGGCTTGGTGGGCGGTCGCTTCCCGCCCCACTCTGTGACGTCGTCGCCGCGAGACGGTCCCGGACGGCCCTCGTCGGAGTCACGGTCGCCGCGCGAGGGACGCTCACCACGCGGGCCCGTCGGCGACTCGGATCCGGGGGACGGTGTCCGCGGCGCTCCGACGTAGGGTCCGGATTTCACCTGCGCTCCGCGCTGGGGTCCTGACTCCCGGGTGGTGTCCCCGATGCCACGGCCCTGACCAGCGCCGCTCTCATCACCGGAGCCTGCGGCGGCCACTCCCAGGCCCAGGCCTCCGACTCCACCGAGCAGCAGACCACAGGCGATCGCTCCCCCGATCGCCGCGACGCGCAACCGCGACCCGTCCACCTCTGCCCTGTTTCGCCGTTCGGCAAGCCATGCCCGCCCCATGAACATTTCCGCCCATTGTCGCATATTCCCAGGTGACGATTTCCCTTCCGGAGTCAGACGCTAGGGTTGGCGCAGGGCCGTGCAGCGAACCAGCGACGGCCCCGCGACATGCGCGGACACACCACCGGGAGGCAGCCGGGAATGGCCCTGTTCACAAAGCGGAAGAGCCGTGCGACTCGTCGTGCTGAGGCCAGAGCGCTCAAGGCCAAGGCGAAGATGGAGGCCAAGCTCGAGGCCAAGAACGAGATCCGGCGCATCAAAGCCGAGCAGCGTTCCGCCGCCAAAGCCCTCAAAGCCCAGCTGCGGGCACAGCGGGAGAGCGACCGAGCGGCCGTGAAGGTCGCCGAGACCCAGCTCAAAGCGGTTCGAGAGGGCAAATTCCTGTCGCCGGGACGCGTGCGTCGTCTCCTGACGGTCGCCAGGCTTCTCGCTCCGGTGCTGGTACCGATCGTCTACCGGGGCACCACCGCGGTTCGCGGCCTGCTCGACGAGCGGCGTGCCGACCGGCTCGGTGTTCCGCTGGCGCAGCTCGGCCAGTTCTCGGGCCAGGGCGGCGCACTCTCGGCGCGCATCGCCGGGGCCGAGCGGTCGCTGCGCGCAGTGGCCGAGAAGAACCCCAAGGACGCGGAGACCAAGCAGTTCGTCTCCGCCATCACGTCGAGGCTCACGGACCTGTCGGCCGCGGTCACGGCCGCCGAGAACATGCCGGCCAGTCAGCGCCGGGCCGCGCACACGGCCATTTCGGACCAACTCGACGGCATCGACGCCGACCTGATGGCTCGACTGGGCGTGCTCTGACGGGGACCGCGAGCGCAGTCGGCTGGCAAACACCCACCTGGCATGATGGTTCTCACCGGGTGACGTGAGACGACGAGGTGCAAAGGAGCGACCCGATGGCCGAGCAGCAGGATCAGCCCGAGGACCGTCCGGAGGCGGCTGCCCAGACTTCCGACGCGTCGGTGCCACCGGCGGCGCCACCACCATCCTCCGGTCCGGTGACGCCACCGGAGGCCGCGGCCGAGGTGCCCGCCAAGAAGGCCCCGGCGAAGAAGGCGCCCGCGAAAAAGGCACCCGCCAAGAAGGCACCCGCCAAGAAGGCCCCGGCTAAGAAAGCGGCGGCAAAGAAAGCACCTCCCGCCAAGGCCACGCCCACGGCCGAGTCCGCACCGGCACCCAAGCCCACCCCGCCAGCTGCGCCACCCAAGCCCGAACCCTCCGTCGAGGCACCCAAGCCCAACCC
>NZ_LZHW01000106.1 GCF_001667265.1 Mycobacterium sp. ACS4331
CCCCCCCCCCCCCCCCCCCCCCCCCCCCCCCCCCCCCCCCCCCCCCCCCCCCCCCCCCCCCCCCCCCCCCCCCCCGGCGGGGCCCCCCCCCCCCCCCCCCGCCCGGTCCCTCATTGCCGAGAGTTCAGATCATCAGGGCTTCAGGTTGGCGACCATCGGCGCAACCTTCGTGCCGACCAGTTCGAAGCTCTTGCGGTAGACCTCCGGGTTGTCGGTGTACTCGTGACCGAACGAGATCAGGCTGCCGAACCCGCCGACCTCCTGGTAGAGCGCCTCGATCTTGGCCGCGACGGTCTCCGGCGAGCCCACGAGGTGGAAGTTGTCCACCATCCACTCGGCCGACAGCTCATCCGGCGAGATCGTGCCGCCGGTCATCAGTTCGCCCAGACCGAGGCTGATGAAGGTGGGGATGTTGTAGTTGCCCCACAGATCACCCATCGAACCGTTGAGGTAGGCGTCCCGCGCCTCTTCGTCGGAATCGGCCACGAGGACGTCGCGGCAGATCCGCCAGTCGCCGCGATCCGGGGTGTGACCCGCCGACTCCGCCGCGGCAGCGTAGGTGGCCCAGTGCTCACGCAGCACCGACGCATGCACCTGCTGGCTCATCGGGAAGTACCCGTTCTTGCCGGCGACGGTCAGGGTCGGCGACTTGGCCTGCATACCAGTCATGATCACCGGGATGCGGTCCTGAAGCGGCTTGAGGTGCGGGCCGTGGATGTCGTCCGAGTAGGCCGGCATGTCGACGGTCCAGTACTTGCCCTCGATGCGGAAAGGACCCTTGCGGGACCAGATCGCCTCGATGATCTCGATGGCCTCGGTCATCATCTCGGGGTTGTTCTTGCCCGTGTTGAACAGCTGAGCGTCACTGGGGAACGCGCCCGGCGCGAAACCGGCGATGTAGCGTCCGCCGGTCAGGTGGTCCAGCCACATGGTGCGGTGCGCCAGGGCAATCGGGTTGTGGTAGGCCAGGAGGTGAGCGGCGGCACCCAGTTTGATCTGTGACGTGATCTGCGAGGCTGCGGCGATCATGGCATCGGGGGCCGGGCTGGGCTCCCCACCGAGGGTGTAGTGCTCGGCGAAATATGCCTCAGACCAGTTGTACTCGTCGGCCCACTTGGTGATCTGGAGATCCCAGTCGGCGACCTGCTTGGCGGTGCGCTTCCCGTGGGAGTATCCGCGCGAATAGGGGATGTTGAAGATGCCGAACTTCATAGCTCGTCCTTTCTGCGGCGAGGGTGCAGAACCGGGAAGTCTCATCACCCGGCCTGTTGGCCCGAACCTGCCTCGAATCGGCAGGTCAGATCGCGTTGATCGCACTTTGTACATCTGTTGAAAGTGTCGTCACGGTCAACGTAATGCGGGGCGAGCAGGGTGTCAACAGGAACTTGAAGAGAAATGTTTCGAGTCCATATCGCCCTGTGGCACAGGGATATTGACCAGCCTGCGGGCCCTCCACCCCGTCCGAGCCCGGCAGCGCCCTGACCTGCACTTTCTACGCACGTAGGAGGGCGGCGACGTGCAGCTTGCACCTTCCGGTCGACCGGATTGCGGTATTCTCGGCGCCGTACGCGAGGGGGCACTGGTTAACCGGTGCGAAAGAGTATGGGAGTCCATGGGTGAAGAGATCGGGCAGCCGCTCGGAGGCGACAGCCATGGCCCTCGTGGAGGCGGCCCTGCAGATCATCCGTGAATCCGGGGTCAAGAGTGTCACCCACCGCAAGGTGTGCAGCTACGCCGGCGTCGCCCTGGGCAGCAGCACCTACCACTACGAGACCCTCGACAACCTGATCCTCGACGCGTTCGCGCACTACGTGGACGCCGTCTCGTCGAAGTACGAGGCCCACTTCGAAGGCGCCACGTCCGACGACGACCTGATCGAAGGCACATTGGCGCTGGTCAACGCGCTGACCACCGACGTGGGGAATGCGATCCTGGAATGGGAGCTGTTCGCCGAGGCGGGCCGCCAGGCCGCCTATCAGGAGCTGGGCCACAAGTGGTCACACCGGGCACGCACGGCGATCGAGCGGTACGTGTCGCCCAAGACCGCACACATGATGGAGGCCATCTGGGATGGTTCCACGGTGCAGCGGGTTCTCAACGGCGATGAGATGACCGACGACATGATCCGCGAACTCATGCGCGCAGCACTGGAATTGGACTCGACCAGGGGTTATCCCCGCCAGCAGGAGCCCATCAAACCCGCAAAACCGGCGAAGAAGGCCGGGGCGAAGCCCTCGACGAAGACAGCTGCGAAGCCCGCGAAGAAGGCTGGGTCGGCGGCGATCGCGAAGGCGACCGGGAAACCCGCGGAGAAGGCGGCGACGAAGCGCGCAGCGGCGACAGCGCGTCGCACCAAGGCCTCGTAGCCGCCTGCCGCGTCGTCACTGATTGATGACGAACACCTTCCGGATCTTCTCGTGCACGGTCCAGGTCATCTTCTCGCCCGGCTGGCACACGAGCACATCGCCGGGGCCGACTTCGACGGTCTTGCCCGACCCACCCTCGACAGTGGCGCGGCCCTGCAGGATCACGACGGTCTCCTGCCCCTGGTATTCGCTGTGCACACCGGGTTCGGCCTCCCACACGCCGTGCTTCTGGCCACCCTCGGCGTACAACACCGCGGAGCGGACGGGCGCGGTGCTCGCGGGCCGGTCCGCCTCGGTGAGCTCCACAGTCAGCGGGTCGTAGCGGTCGATCACAGTTGTCCTCACTTCTCTCTATCTGTTTCAGCCGGCCACAAGGGCCGGTTGGTCAAGCCGACGGAACTTCGAACGGAAGAACACCAGCGGCTGTGAATCCTGGTCGGACGCGGTGCGCATGCTCAGCACGTGTGCCGTGACGATCATGTGGTCCCCGCCTTCATAGGTTTGGGCCACTTCGGCCTCGATCCATGCCTGACACCCCTCGATCAACGGCGATCCCGTCTCCGGACCTGCAGCCCAACTGATTTCGGCGAACTTGTCGGTGCCGGACTTCGCGAAGGTCATCGCGACCCCCTCCTGCCCCTGTGCCAGGACGTTCACCGCCAACCTGCCGGTCGCCGCGATCAGCGGCCAACTGGTCGAACCGCGGTCCACCGACAGCAGGATCATCCGCGGTCGCAGGGACAGCGCCATGAACGACTGCACCGTCAATCCCACCGGGGCGTCGGCGCAGAATCCGGTCACGACCACCACACCCGTGGGGAAATGGCCCATGACCGTACGGTATTCGGCGGACAAGTCCTCATCTGTCGGCAAGGCACTGCTCCGATCTTTCGATACGACTGGCTCGAGCTGAGTTTCTACATATGATGAAACTATTAGTTGGCGGGCTCGTCAACCGATACGCACCCGCGAAAGAAAGGTCATCACATGAAGACCACCCTGACCGTCCAGACCGACGAACCAGCCCCCGTCTCCCACCTGGGCTCCGACCGAACCCGCGTGGCCTGCGACGCGTTGAAAAGCGGCAGGATGGTCGTCCTGTCGGACGGGCGTGAAGCGACACTCGTACTCTCGGCCGCCACCGCCACCGCCGGGTCCGTCGCCCAGATGATCCGGATGGGATCCGGACTGGTGTGCGTGTCAATGAGTCGAGACCGTCTGCGGCAGTTGTCGATTCCCCGGATGGCGGCCGAGGACGAGTCGCCCGCCAGCCGCTTCCACGTCGCGGGCGACGCCGCGGCCGGAATCGGGACCGGCATCTCGGCGGTCGACCGCGCCCACACTCTGCGCCTGCTCAGCGACCAGTCGAGCGTCAGCGCCGACTTCACCCGTCCCGGACACGTCATCCCAGTCAACGGCGACATCGACTCCCGGGTCTCACCCGGAACCGCAGAACTGGCCCTCATCCTGGTCGGGCTGACCAATGATCCCTCACCCGCGGCCGCATACTGCGCGCTGACCTCGGATCGGGATCCGTGCGAAGTGGCCGGGCCCGAGGAGGGTGCCGCGTTCGCAACGGAACACGGCCTGGCCTTCCTCGAACGGGAGGACGTCCTCACTGCGTTCTACCGGCAGTGAGGACGCCCGCCCCGCAGGTCACTCGTGGGGCATCTTGAAGGGGCCCATCGCGCCGGCGTCGACCACCATGGTCGTGCCGGTGACGTAGCGGCTGGCGTCAGACGCGAGGTAGAGCACCGCGTTGCTGATGTCCTCGGGCTGAACGAAGGGGATCGGCAGCGCATTCATGCCCATCAGGGCGGGAATCGAATCCTCCTGCGTGGCATTGGGTTTGCCACCTGAGAACAGCGTGTTGTACGCGTCGTTGTTGATCATCAGGGTGTCGACATTGGTCGGATTGACCGAGTTGACCCGGATGTGATGCGGCGCCAGCTCACCCGCCAGAGTGCGCATCAGGCCGTTCGCGCCATGCTTGGAGGCGGCGTAGTGGCCCACGTTGAGTTCAGCCACCAACCCGGAGATCGAGCTGATGATGATCACCGATCCCCCCTGCCCCTGGGCGAGCAGGTGCGGCACGGTGGCCTTGATGGTCTTCCACACGCCGGTGAGGTTGACGTCGAGCTGATCCTGGAACTGCTGCTCGGTGAGCTCCCACATCGGGGCGATGTCATTGACCGTGCCGGCGTTGGCCACCACCACATCGAGCCGTCCCAGTTCCCTGAAGCCGTCGTCGACGAAGGTTTTCAGGGCAGCGAAATCGCGGACGTCCACCTGACCTGCGATGATGCGCCGCCCGGTCTCACTCACCAGACGCACGGTCTCGTCCAGATCCTCCGGCGTCGACATCGCATACGGCACGGTGTCGATCTGCCTGCAGATGTCGACGGCCAGGATGTCCGCGCCCTGCTCGGCAAGTTTGATGGCGTGCGAGCGCCCCTGCCCTCGGGCCGCGCCGGTGACCAGCGCGACTTTGCCGGTCAGGTCGAGCGGATTGCTCATGAGTTCACTCCCAAGTGCTGAATTATTCCGACATTTGTAGGAATCGAGTGCACCGTACGGGCGCGGCCACGCCCTGTCAATGGATAGGGGGAACTCAATCCGTCTGTGCATCAACGTGTTAGCGGAGCGCACGCGAATTCAGGGCGCCGGGTTGACACCATCGCGAACCACCCCTACTGTAACCGCGATCACACTTTCAACAAATGTACACATTCGGGTCGCGGGGCCAGCTGTGAGCTGGCACGATCCTCGACTATCGGGGCTGACCCGATCCATCCGGATCACTTGTTGACAGCGGACAACGACGCAGCGTGCCGAGCGGCACAGCACTGACAGAAGGGCACAGACACAGATGACGACGCCTCGCCGACTCGTCGGACGAATCGCACTGGTGACGGGCGGCAGTAACGGCCAGGGCGCCGGACACACCCGCCGGCTGGCACAGGAGGGTGCGATCGTCTACTTCACCGACGTCGACACCGAGTCCGGATCCGCGCTCGAAGCGAGCCTGCGCGAAGAGGGCCTGGAGGTGCACTTCCGCAAGCATGACGTCGCCAGCTTCCAGGACTGGCAGGACATCGCGTCCGAGATCGACACCGACCAGGGCCGCCTCGACATCCTGGTCAACAACGCCGGAATCCTGGACCTGTTCACTGCCGAGGACGCCACCGAGCAGTCCTGGCAGCGCACGCTCGACATCAACACCAAGAGCATCTTCCTGGCCGTCAAGGCCACGCTGCCTCTGCTGCGCAAGAGCACGGCGGCCTCGGTGATCAACACCTCGAGCATCTTCGGCCTGATCGGCGCCGACGGCTACCTCGCCTACATCGCCTCCAAGGGCGCGGTGACCACGATGACGAAGTCGCTCGCCCTCACCTATGGCCGGGAAGGTATCCGGTTCAACAGCATTCACCCCGGCTACATCGACACCCCGATGCTTCGCGAGGAACTCGCCGGGCTTCCCGAGGGCTCAGCCGAGTCGATCCTGCAGACCGTCCCGCTGGGCCGCTTCGCGCTCGGCGAGGAGATCTCACCGTCCGTGGCTTTCCTGGCCTCCGACGATGCCGCCTACATCACCGGTGCCGAACTGATCATCGACGGCGGACACCTGGCTGGACGCTGAGCAGCGTCCCGCTATCTTCAACCACTGAATTGAGAGGGTGATTCACCTTGGAACTTCTCGGACAGCTGATCATCTGGGCGATGATGGCTTGTATGGTCGTAGGCGCCGGCGCCTACATCCTGCGGCCGGACTCGCCACTGGCGGGTGAATTCCGGGACGGCATCGGCGTCCTGGGACAGATCTTCATCCCCGTGGCCGGCATGATGGGCATCATCCCCCTGCTGGTGCCCGCCATCAACGCGACCGTCGGCCCGGTCTACGAGTGGCTGCATTCGGATCCTTCGATCGCGGTCGCCACCTTCCTGCCCAGCGACCAGGGCTCCTACGCGCTGGGGCTGGAGGTCGCCAACAGCCACGGCGCATGGATCCTGGCCTTCACCGTGGGCCTCACTGCAGGTGCGGTGATCGCCTTCTCGATCCCGGTCGGCCTGGCGCTCCTGGACAAGAAGCACCACAAGTACCTGGCGCTGGGCACGATGTGCGGCCTGCTGGCCATCCCCGTCACCTCGGTGATCATGGCAGTGATGCTGATGCAGTCCGGCGTTCTGCTCCGCGAGGAGATCGACACCGCGGGCCCGGGCACCAAGCCGTTCGACCTGTCCTTCGGTGAGGTGCTGCTGAATCTCATCCCGCTGGTCATCATCATGGTGGCGATGGCGCTGGCGCTGAGGTTCTTCACCGACCTCACGGTCAAGGCGTTCCTGGTCTTCGCCAAGGTCATCGTGGTCGTCACGACCGTCTCGATGACGGCGAACGTGGTCGAGTACTTCACCGGTGTCTTCACCAAGATCTTCGGCTCGTTCCCGCTGGCACCGTTCATCGCCGACGCCGACGACCAGTTCCGCGCGCTCGAGGTGTGCGGCTACGTCGCGGTGATGCTGGCTGGCGCGTTCCCGATGGTGTACCTGATCCGCACCGGTCTGGCCAAGCCGCTGCAGTCGGTCGGTGACCGATTCGGCGTCTCCGAGGCGGGTATCACCGGCTTCCTGGCCGGCGCCACCAACATCCTGGCGCTGTACCGCGTCATTCCGTTGATGCCGCCCCGCGACCGCGTGCTGACCATCGCCTTCTCGGTGTGTGCGGCGTTCGCCATCGGCGACTACCTGGCCTTCACCGCGAACTTCCAGCCGAACATGATCGTTCCGATGATCGTCGGAAAGCTGGCGGGCGGCGTACTCGCGGTCGTGATCGCGATGTGGTTGGCCGTGCCCTACCTCAAGCGGTTCGCCGCCGAGGACGAGGACGATATTGAATCGCCGGAACTCGAGGCCGACAAGGTCTAAAGGGATCCGACAACTGCGGCCGGCTCGTGCACCAGCGAGCCGGCCGCAGTGCATTGTCGACCCGGACGTCAATTCGCGAAGTAGGATTCCGCGCTGGAATGGGACGCATCAGCGTGCCATCGGAGCAAGGAGCTTCACGCAATGCATTTCGACTGGGACGCTTTCTGGGGACTGCTGTGGTACTCGCTGGTGATCTTCGCGTTCATCGCGTACCTGATCATCCTGTTCAACATCATCGTCGACCTGTTCTGGCGCGACCATAAGACGTCCGGCTGGCTCAAGGCCATCTGGGTGATCTTCCTGATCGTCTTCCCGTACCTGACCGCCTTCGTCTACCTGATCGTGCGCGGGCGCGGCATGGCACTGCGGGCCCAGCGAGCCGCTTCCGAGGCCAAGCTGGAGACCGACAAGTACATCCGGTCGGCCGCGGGACGCTCCCCGGCGCAGGAGATCGCCGACGCCAAGGAGCTTCTCGACGCCGGCACCATCACGGCTGACGAGTTCAACTCACTGAAGGCAAAGGCGCTCAGCTAGTTCGACCACGCGCACCGATGCGCCGGCCTTGTGACGGCGTATCGGGGCGTGTCCGGAACCGACTGACCCACAACCTCTTTCAGAACAACACGAACTGACCGCCGTCGGGCGTGGCGTCGACGAACTCCTCGATCCCCGTCCCGCAGACGACGTCGCCGACGTGCGCCATGAACTCTCCGTCGGAGACCACTGGAACCCCGAACTCCTTGGCCAGGAAGCCCTTTCCCTGTTCGGGCCGCGCCTCGTTGCAGATGACCAGCGATGTCTCGGGGTCGACATTGTCACAGTAGGCCAAGCCCGCGTGCAGGATTCGCTCCACCAGTTCCTCGTGCGTGCGGGTGCACTCGGCGGACAGCGCGACCCGCATGCCCTGCACCAGCGGACGACCCCGCACATACCGGCCCGGGTTCTGATACGGGCACGGCATCCGCGACGCCAACGCCTTCAACGGTCGTATCTCCTCATGCGTCACCCGCCCGTTGGGCCAGCGTCGCCGCATCGCGGGCCGCACCGGCAACCACACGTCACGCTGCCGTGCGCGCTCGAGCACCGGTGTCAGCAGGCGTGACAGGACCAGCGCATCGTCGAACGCATCGTGCGCCCGGGTCTGTGGGACGCCCCAGTGCCGGGCGAGCGTCTCGAGGCGCAGGTTGTCCAGGCCCAGCTCCAGCCGTCGGGCCAATTCCACCGTGCACATCACGGTGTCGACCGGCAGCACCGTGCCGGCCTGCTCGGCCTCAGCTGCGAGAAATCCGTAGTCGAATGCCACGTTGTGGGCCACCAGCGTGCGACCCTGCAGCAGGCTCATCAGATCACCGGCGATCTCATCGAAGGTCGGCTGATCCTCCAGCATCTCGGCCGTCAAACCGTGCACGTGGGTGGGCCCGGGATCAACCCCCGGGTTCAGCAGACTGGCCACCGACTGCTCGACCTGCCCGTCCGCGTCCAGCGCGAGCGCCGCGACGCTGATCACGCGGGCTTGGCCGGGACGGAAACCCGACGTCTCGACATCGACCACGGCCCAGCCCTCACCGGGTGCTGTCGCCGGTCGACCCCAGGAATGGCTCACAGCCTCAGAATGGCACGCACCGGTGACAAACCAGGCGTTGTGCGCAACCGTGTCTTCCCTCAGTAGATTGACTCCCGTGATCACCGCCCGAGGACGCCTGGCCCTGGCCGCGGGGTCGACCGCGCGCTGGGCCTCGCGGGTGACGGGCCGCGGTGCCGGCGCGATGATCGGCGGCCTGATCGCCATGACACTGGACCGCTCCATCCTGCGCCAACTGGGCCAGGGACGCCGCTGCGTGGTCGTGACCGGCACAAACGGCAAGTCGACCACCACCCGGATGACCGCCGCGGCGCTGGCCACTCTGGGCGAGGTCGCCACCAACGCCGAGGGCGCCAACATGGACGCGGGCCTGGTCGCCGCGCTGGCAGCCCGTCGTGACGCTTCACTGGCGGCCCTCGAAGTCGACGAGATGCATGTGCCCCACGTCTGCGATGCGGTCGATCCCGCGGTCATCGTGCTGCTCAATCTGTCGCGTGACCAGCTTGACCGCGTGGGTGAGATCAACCACATCGAACGCACCCTGCGCACGGGGCTGGCGCGCCATCCCGGCGCCGTCGTCATCGCCAACTGTGACGACGTGTTGATGACCTCGGCCGCCTACGACTGCCCCAACGTCGTGTGGGTCGCTGCTGGTGGAAGCTGGTCGAACGACTCCGTGAGCTGCCCGCGCAGCGGGGAGATCATCGTCCGCGAGGGCAGCGACTGGTCCTCGACCGGCACCGACTTCAAGCGGCCCAGCCCGCAGTGGTGGTTCGACGACGACACGCTGTACGGCCCCGACGGGCTGGCGCTGCCGATGAGCCTGGCGCTGCCCGGAGCGGTCAACCGCGGCAATGCCGCACAGGCCGTGGCCGCCGCCGTCACCCTCGGCGCCGACCCGGTGGCCGCCGTCGCCGCCGTCTCGGGCGTCGACGAGGTGGCCGGACGCTATCGGACCGTGCGGGTGGGTGACCACACCGTCCGGGTGCTGCTGGCCAAGAACCCGGCCGGCTGGCAGGAGGCGCTGTCCATGGTCGACACCTCGGCCGCGGGCGTGGTGATCTCGGTCAACGGTCAGGTGCCCGACGGCGAGGACCTGTCCTGGCTGTGGGACGTCAACTTCGAGCACTTCGTCGATCACCCCGTCGTCGCCGCAGGTGAGCGCGGTACCGATCTGGCCGTCCGGTTGGGCTACGCCGGCGTCGGGCACACGCTTGTCCACGACACCCTGACGGCGATCGCATCCTGCCCGGCCGGGCACGTCGAGGTCGTCGCCAACTACACCGCGTTCCTGCAGCTGAACCGGCGGTTGTCATGACGGTGCGGATCGGATTGGTGCTGCCCGACGTGATGGGCACCTATGGCGACGGCGGCAACGCCGTGGTGCTGCGCCAGCGACTGCGGTTGCGCGGAATCGACGCCGAGATCGTCGAGATCACGCTGTCCGATCCCGTGCCCGAGTCGTTGGACCTCTACACGCTCGGGGGCGCGGAGGACTACGCGCAGCGCCTGGCCACGAAGCATCTGATCCGGTACCCGGGTCTGCAGCGCGCTGCCGAGCGCGGCGCACCGGTGCTGGCGATCTGCGCGGCCATTCAGGTGCTCGGGCACTGGTATGAGACCTCTGCCGGTGAGCGCGTCGACGGCGTCGGTCTGCTGGACGTCACGACGTCACCGCAGGAGACCCGCACCATCGGCGAGGTGGCCGCCACCCCGCTGATCGACGGGCTTTCACAACCGCTGACGGGCTTCGAAAACCACCGCGGCGGTACGGTTCTCGGCTCCGCGGCGCGACCCTTGGCGGCCGTGACCAAGGGGGCGGGCAACCGCCTCGGCGACGGCTATGACGGTGCGGTGCAGGGGTCGGTGGTCGCCACGTACCTGCATGGCTGCTGTCTGGCCCGCAATCCGGAGTTGGCCGATCATCTGCTCTCCCAGGTGGTGGGGCCGTTGCCGCCGCTGGACCTGCCCGAGGTCGAGCAGTTGCGGCGCGAGCGCCTGGCCGCACCCCGCCGGGTCTAAGCGGCCGCTCCCCCTTTTTTGCCATAACAACGTTTGGGCGAGTTTGTGCGAGTGGATCGCGCCATTTCGTCGAGTTCGGCGCCGCCGCGACGCAGATACGCCTCCCGCACCCAGGTGACGACCTTCGCCTCGGAATCCTCCTTGAGGACGCGGATCACCTCCCACCCCTTCCGCTCGACCATCGGCAGCCGCCTGACATCCCGCACATACTGCATGCGATCGGTGCGATGCTGTTCGCCGTCGTACTCGACGGCCAGTTGAAGCTCACGCCAACCCATGTCCAGGAACGCAACTGGCACACCGTTCTCCAGCACCGGAATCTGCGTCTCCGGAACTTGAAAACCCTTGTCCACAAGGAGAAGTCGCAGCCAGCTCTCTTTAGGGGACGCCGCGCCCGCATCGACCAGCGGCAACAACTCCCGCAGTTGGCGTACACCCCGTGCCGGCCCGTATCGATCGATGAGCGCCAGGACTTCCCCGGCATCGAACGGAGCGGCCCGCATCAGCGCATCCATCCGGGCGATCGCGGCGTAGCGTTTGGCGAGCCTGCCGAGGTCATAAGCCGTGCGCGCCCCGTTGGTGACGGGCAGACCCGAGATCTCACAGACCTCGTCCTGGGCGTACCGGTCCATTCGAATGGCGAGGCCCTGCTGGCGTCGACGTTCGGTTCCCAGGAGCTCGACCGCGGCGGTGGCGTCCACCCAGTCCGCACCATGTAGCGCCGATGCGGCGACACCCGCGATCACACCTGTGCGATCAGAGGTCAGCCACGCACCGAGGCAGCGGTCTTGGAGCGTCGGCACGGCACGGTTGGGGACGTAGACTCCACGAAAAAGAGGCCGATAGAACCGGCGTAGATCACTGCGGGACATTCCGTCCGCGAGGGCTTCTCGGCCCAGGAAAACTTCCGTCATGCGCGCATAGTGAGCCTGAGCACTGACAGGACCCGCCGAGATCGACGAAATGGCGAAGGTTACTCACAGAAATGCGCCCAAACGTTGTTATGGGCGCCCAAAACCTAGGCCATGGCGCGGCGGCCGGCCAGCGCACGGCCCAGCGTCAACTCGTCGGCGAACTCCAGGTCACCGCCCATCGGCAGCCCAGACGCAATCCGCGTGACGGTCAGGCCCGGGATGTCGCGCAGCATGCGGACCAGGTAGGTCGCGGTCGCCTCGCCCTCGGTGTTCGGATCGGTGGCGATGATGACCTCGGTGATGTCGACGCCGTCGACACGTTCACCGATGCGGTTGAGCAGTTCACGGATCCGCAACTGCTCGGGCCCCACCCCCGACAACGGGTCCAGCGCACCACCGAGCACGTGGTAGCGGCCGCGGAACTCGCGCGTGCGCTCGACGGCCTGCACGTCCTTGGGCTCCTCGACGACACACACCAGCGTGCCGTCGCGGCGCGGATCGCTGCAGATGCGGCAGCGCTGTTCGTCGGAGACGTTGCCGCACATATCGCAGAACGTCACCCCGTCCCGGACCCGCCCCAGCACCGCGGTCAGCCGGTCGATGTCCGGCGGCTCCACCGACAGGAGGTGGAAGGCGATGCGTTGCGCGCTCTTCGGACCGATGCCGGGCAGCTTGCCCAGCTCATCGATCAAGTCCTGGACGGGGCCTTCGAACAAGTCAGAACCCCGGCATCCCCAGCGCGTTGCCCATGCCGCCGGCCAGCGGACCCAGCTTGGACTGCGCCAGGATCGTCACCTGAGAGGACGCATCCGCGAGCGCACCGACGATCAGGTCCTGCAGTGTCTCGGGATCGGACGGATCGATCACCTTGGGATCGATCGCGATGCCGACGACCTCGCCACTGCCCTTGACCGTCACCTGCACCAGGCCGCCACCGGCCTGACCGTGCACCTCGGTGTTGGCGAGCTTCTCCTGCGCCTCCATCAACTGCTGCTGCATCTGCTGCGCCTGCGCGAGCAGAGCGGACATGTCGGGTGCGCCTCCACCGGGTTGCATGCCTGATCCCTTCACATGTTGGTTGCGGCCGAGTCTCGACTTGGTTTCGCATGGGCGTTCTTGCGGTCTCGGCGCTTCAAGCGTAGTCGTCAGGAGGCTACGGTGGCGCAGTGCCCATACCAGCCTGCCTGCGTGTCGGCGCGCCGCTCGCCGCCGGCGTGCTCGTCGCCGCGTCCGTGATGATCTCGCCCACCGCCGTCGCCGCACCGTCGATCGCCGGGATGATCGTCTTCCTCGACCCCGGGCACAACGCCGTCAACGACGGCAACAGCAGACAGGTGCCCACCGGTCGCGGCGGCACCAAGGACTGCCAGACCAGCGGCACCGCGACGGACGACGGGTTCACCGAGCACTCGTTCACCTGGGACACCACGCTGCGGATCCGCGCCGAACTGATGAAGTACGGCGTCCGCACCGCGATGTCCCGCGGCGACGACAACTCCGCGGGACCCTGCGTCGACGAACGCGCGGCCCTGGCCAACTCGGTCCGGCCCAACGCCATCGTGTCGGTGCACGCCGACGGCGGACCGCCGTCGGGTCGCGGGTTCCACGTGCTGTACTCCAACCCGCCGTTGAACCAGGCCCAGGCCGGCCCCGCAGTGCGCCTGGCCACCACCATGCGGGACCAGTTGATGGCCTCCGGCATCCCGGCGTCGAACTACATCGGCTCGAATGGGCTGAACCCGCGCTCGGACATCGCGGGCCTCAACCTGGCGCAGTACCCGTCGGTGCTGGTCGAGCTGGGCAACATGAAGAACCCGGCCGACTCGGCGCTGATGAAGACGCCGGAGGGACGGCAGAAGTACGCCAGCGCCGTGGTGCGCGGCATCACGACCTACCTGGCAACCCAGCCCGCCGCCGTCAGCTGACACTCGCCCGATTGCGCCGGACGCCCCACACCCCGGTCAGAATCACGGCCACGGCGCTGGCCGCGGTGAACCACGGCAGCCCGATCGCGGTGATCAGCGGTACCGACAGCGCCGTCAGCAGCCCACCGCCCAGCAGCGGTTCGTACAGCAGCTGCTTGTAGCCGTAGGCGTCCGCGGTGGTGGTCTGACGACGCGGATCCACCATGTCGGCCAGGACGAATCCGGTCGCCACGTTGCCCTGGGACTGCCCGAAGTCGGCGATGGCGTGCTCGAACCAGTCCTCGCGATGGAACCGGCGGCCCACCCACAGCAGCGTGACGACGCTCCACCCCACCCCGATGACGGTGAAGATCACGATCGCCGGGACGTTCGAGCCGATGGTGGCCAGCGACATCGTGCCGATTGCGCACACCAGCAGGATGTCGAGCGCGATCGACGAGATCCCCGCCACGGCGCGCTTGTCCACCAAGTGCGCGCACCCGGTTCGCACCACCACCCACTGCACCAGGAAGCCGCCGACGACCGCGACGGGAAACAGCGGGAACGTGTCGAGGACATCGGACCCGAACGCCCTGACGACAGCGCGCGCACCCCACAGCATCGCGACCGACACCATGATCGCCACGCCGATGAGGGCGAATGCCACGGTCGCGGGGTGCAGACCCGTCTCTGCCTGCGGTCGGGTGTCCGACGGTGCGACGTGGATGTCATCGACGTCGTAGCGCTCGTCGCGGCGCAGCGGCTCATTGCGCCGCACGGAGACCTTCGGACTGCGCACCGCCCAGCGCACCAGGGCCGACCCCACGACGACGCCGGTCACCATGCTGATGGTGGCCAGCCCGAGACCGACGTCGACGAGTTCGGGTGCGCCGGCGTCAGTGAGCAGCTGACCCATCCCGGCGATGGTCCCGTGCCCGCCGGCAAACGACAGTTCCAGCAGGGAACCCGCTTCCGGCGCAAGCCCGAACACGGGGGTCAACACCAGCAGCACCGCCAGCCCGCCCAACGCGAACTGGCCGAAGGACAGGAATGACCCGAGCAGCGCGTGCGGCGCGGCCGCCTCCCACAGCTCACCCGGCTTGGGCAGGGTCTTCCCGATCATGATGGCGGCGAACACCACGTTGATCATCAGGCCGGGGATCACCCGCCAGATGTCGACGACCTGCTGCGGAAACAGGCCGTCGGTGCCGGTGAGTTCCCCCAGCACCTGCGGACCGAGCAGCAGCACCAGGAACCCGGCCACCACGCTGGCGGGGATGAACAGCGCGTTGAGCGCACGCACTTTGGCCCGCACCAGCCAGGAGACCAACAGCACGCCGCCGAGGATCGCGAGCGCGAGGCCAACACGTTGAGCGTCGCCGAGATGGGCAGTCACCGTCAGTCCTCCGATCGGTGGTGGCTGCCCAAGTCAATCAGGCTTCGAGTTCCTTCTTCAGGTTCTCCAGCACCTCTGCCTGAATCTTCTTGAGCCCCAACGGCGCGAAGGTCTTCTCGAAGAAGCCCTTGATGCCGCCGGCACCCGTCCAGGTGGTCTTGGTGGTGACGGTCGACCCCGTGCCCGCCGGCGCGACGGTCCAGTTGGTCACCATCGACGAGTTGGCATCCTTCTCGATGACGGTCTTACCCGCGACATCGACCGAGTTCTGCACTTCACGCACGCGTGACTTGGTGGCCTGCAGCTTCCACTTCACCACCGTGCCCGCACCCACGCCGCCCTGCAGCACCTCGTAGCTGCTGTACTGCGACGACAGGATCTTCGGGCGAACCGTCTGATAGTCGGCGACGGCGGCGAGCACCGCGTCGGGAGCGGCGTTGACCAGGACCGTGCTGGACGCGCTGACCTGTCCCATGATTCCCAAAAACTCCTCGTTGTGGTTCGTGCGGTCGCGTGGACCGCGCCCTGCGACTAGCGTATATCCGTGTCTGTTCTGGAAACCGACGCACCATCTGCCCACGCCCGCGGCGTGGAGCGGCTCCTTCGCAGCTACCGCGCGATTCCGGCGGCAGCGACCGTCCGATTGGCCAAGCAGACTTCCAACCTGTTCCGGGCTCGCGCCAAGAGCAACGCGCCGGGTCTCGACGTCTCCGGCCTGACCGGCGTCATCTCCGTCGACGCACACAACCGCACGGCCGACGTCGCCGGCATGTGCACATACGAGGATCTGGTCGCGGCCACGCTGCCGTACGGGCTGTCACCGCTGGTGGTTCCGCAGTTGAAGACCATCACCCTCGGTGGTGCCGTCACAGGCCTGGGCATCGAGTCGACGTCGTTCCGCAACGGTCTGCCGCATGAGTCGGTGCTCGAGATGGACATCCTGACCGGCGACGGCCGGATCGTCACGGCGGCACCCGACCGTCACCCGGATCTGTTCCGGGCGTTCCCCAACTCCTATGGCACGTTGGGCTATTCCGTGCGGTTGAGGATCGAGCTCGAACCGGTGAAGCCGTTCGTCGCGCTCGAGCACGTCCGTTTTCACTCCGTACCCGACCTGGTCGACGCCCTTGCGCGCATCGTGGAGACGGGCCGCCACGACGGGGTTCCGGTCGATTACCTCGACGGGGTGGTGTTCAGCGCCGACGAGTCCTACCTGTGCCTCGGCCGACAGACGCGCACCGCTGGCCCGGTCAGCGACTACACCGGCGACCAGATCTATTACCGGTCCATCCAGCACGCCGAGGGCAGCAGGCACGACCGTCTGACCATCCACGATTATCTGTGGCGGTGGGACACCGATTGGTTCTGGTGTTCCCGCGCATTCGGCGCGCAGAACCCGCGAATCCGCCGATGGTGGCCGCGGCGGTATCGGCGCAGCAGCTTCTACTGGAAGCTGATCGGCTACGACCAGCGGTTCAACATCGCCGACCGGATCGAGAAGCGCAACGGTCGCCCGCCCCGCGAGAGGGTGGTCCAGGACGTGGAGGTCCCGGTCGAACGAACCGCCGAGTTCGTCGACTGGTTCCTCAACAACGTGCCGATCGAGCCGATCTGGTTGTGCCCGCTGCGATTACGTGATCAGGACCGCTGGCCGCTGTATCCGCTGCAGCCCGGCCACACCTACGTCAACGTCGGCTTCTGGTCGTCGGTACCGGTGGGGCCGACACCGGGCCACACCAACCGACTCATCGAGGCCAAGGTCAGCGAACTCGACGGGCACAAGTCGCTGTACTCCGACGCCTATTACAGCCCAGAGGAGTTCGACGAACTCTACGGAGGGGAAACCTACAGAAGCATCAAGAAGACCTATGACCCCGACTCACGTCTGCTCGATCTCTATGCGAAGGCGGTGCAACGGCGATGACCACGTTCAAAGAACAGCCACTGACCAGGACCGGCAGGCTGAGCCTGGCGGAGATTCTCGAGATCTTCACCGCGGGCAGCGAGGTGCCGCTGAAGTTCACGGCCTACGACGGCAGCGCGGCCGGTCCAGAGGACGCCAGCCTCGGGTTGGACCTGCTGACTCCGCGCGGCACGACGTACCTGGCCACCGCGCCCGGCGATCTGGGCCTGGCCCGGGCCTATGTGTCCGGGGACCTCGAACCCCACGGCGTGCATCCGGGCGACCCCTACGACCTGCTGCGCGCACTGGCGCATCAGTTGGACTTCAAGCGTCCACCAGCACGGCTGTTGGCGCAGATCGTGCGTTCGATCGGCATCGAGCACCTCAGGCCCATCGCTCCGCCGCCGCAGGAGGCCCTGCCCCGGTGGCGACGGATCGCCGAAGGGATCCGGCACAGCAGGACTCGTGACGCCGAGGCCATCCACCACCATTACGACGTCTCGAACACGTTCTACGAGTGGGTGCTTGGACCGTCGATGACCTACACCTGCGCGTGCTACCCGACCGAGGACGCCTCGCTTGAAGAGGCCCAGGACAACAAGTACCGCCTGGTGTTCGAGAAGTTGCGGCTCAAGCCGGGCGACCGCCTCCTCGACGTCGGCTGTGGTTGGGGTGGCATGGTGCGTTACGCCGCCAGGCATGGCGTCCGGGCGATCGGGGTGACACTGTCGGCCGAGCAGGCGTCCTGGGCCCAGAAGGCCATCGCTGACGAAGGACTCGGCGATCTCGCAGAGGTGCGTCACTCGGACTACCGCGACGTCCGCGAGTCCGGTTTCGACGCGGTGTCCTCGATCGGGCTCACCGAACACATCGGGGTGCACAACTATCCGTCGTACTTCGGCTTTCTGCAGTCCAAGATGCGGCCGGGCGCACTGCTGCTCAACCACTGCATCACCCGTCCCGACAACCGGTCGAACGCCAGCGCAGGCGGATTCATCGACCGCTACGTCTTCCCAGACGGCGAGCTCACCGGATCGGGACGCATCATCACCGAGGCCCAGGACGTCGGGCTCGAGGTGGTGCACGAGGAGAATCTGCGACACCACTACGCGATGACTCTGCGGGACTGGTGCCGCAACCTGGTCGAGCACTGGGACGAGGCCGTCGAGGAGGTTGGACTGCCGACCGCCAAGGTGTGGGGTCTGTACATGGCCGGCTCACGCCTGGGCTTCGAGACCAATGTGATTCAGCTGCACCAGGTGTTGGCCGTCAAGCTCGACGAGAAGGGCCGCGACGGCGGGTTGCCGCTGCGGCCGTGGTGGCAGGCCTGAGGTCACTCCGCGGCTGCGGTGACGCTCGCCTGGCGACAGGCGTGCGACATCCGCGCACCGTGAAGCGTCAGCCCTCGATCTTGCGGGCACCCAATTCGTTCTGCAGCAGTTCCAGGGCCACCTCTTCAGGGTCCCGCCGCGGGCCCGCCTCGATGGGCTCCTCGGCGGCCTCGGCCAGCATCGACTCCTCTTCACTGCGCGGATCCACCACGGGCGGCGGCGCAGCGACAGGGGCTGCGGCAGCAGCGGATTCGGGCGGGGCGGCGTAGGTTCCGCCTGCTTCGCAGCGCACGCGCCAGTTGACGCCCAGTGCATCGCGCAGAGCCTCCCGGATGATCTCGACGTTGCGATCTTCGTTGAGCCGCTTGGCAAGTGGCGCCGCCGGGTGGCTGAGCACCAGGACGTCACCCTCGACCGCGAGCACCGTGGCGCCGTCGAGCATGACGTCGGTGGGCCGGCGCAGGTTGCGGACCTTCTCCCGCACCGTGGGCCACATGCTGCGGACGGCGGCGGCATTGGGCTGACCGACGGCGGCGGCCGCGGGGGCCGGTGCGGCCGCAGGCGTGGGGGCGGCCGGCGACGAGGCAGGGGCCGGTGTGGGCGCCGGCGGCGTGGGAGCCGGTGCCGACGGTTGCGCGACGGGTTCCGGGCGCGCCACAGGCTCGGGCCGGGCCACGGGTTCGGGCCGGGCCACCGGTTCGGGCCGGGCCACGGGTTCGGGCCGGGCCACCGGCTCGGCTGGCGGCGGCTCAGGTGCCGGCGGCGCGGGTGCCGCCGGTGCGTCGGCCTCGGGCGCGGGCGCCGCCGGTGCGGCGGGCTGCTGGGTCTTGCGGACGAACTGCTTGGGCGCGCGCGCAGCAGGAGCACCCTGCCCGGCCTCGGCGGCCGGGATCGACATGTCCAGACGCGTCTCGATGCGCTCAACCCGCTGCAGCAGCGCGGCCTCGCTGTCGCTGGCCGACGGCAGCAGCAGCCGCGCGCAGACCACCTCGAGCAGCAGTCTCGGAGCGGTCGCGCCGCGCATTTCACCGAGGCCGGCATGCACCACTTCGGCGTACCGAGTCAGGGTCCCGGGCCCGATCCGGCTGGCCTGGCCACGCATCTTCTCCAGCTCGTCCTCGGGTGCGTCGACGACACCGCGGGTCACCGCATCCGGCACGGCCTGCAGCACCAGCAGATCCCGGAAACGTTCAAGGAGGTCCATCGCGAACCGGCGGGGGTCATGGCCGGCGTCGATCACCGACTCGACGGCGCCGAACAACGCCGCGGCGTCCCCGGCGGCCAGCGCCTCGACCGCGTCGTCGATGAGGGCGACGTCGGTGGCCCCCAGCAGCGCGAGAGCCCGCTGGTAGGCCACATGGTTACCCTCGGCCCCGGCCAGCAGCTGGTCGAGAACGCTGAGGGTGTCACGCGGCGAGCCGCCGCCGGCGCGGATCACCAGCGGATACACGGCATCGTCGACGCGGACGTCCTCGGAGGCGGTGATCTTCTCGATGAGGCTGCGCATGGTGCGCGGGGCCAGCAGCCGGAACGGATAGTGATGCGTGCGCGACCGGATGGTCGGCAGGACCTTCTCGGGTTCGGTGGTGGCGAACACGAAGATCAGATGCTCGGGTGGCTCCTCCACGATCTTGAGCAGGGCGTTGAAGCCCGCCGTGGTGACCATGTGCGCCTCGTCGATGATGAAGATGCGGTACCGGGACTGGGCGGGCGCGTAGAACGCCCGGTCGCGCAGTTCACGGGTGTCGTCGACACCGCCGTGGCTGGCCGCATCCAACTCGACGACGTCGACGTTGCCGGGCCCGTTGGGCGCGAGCGCGACACAGGAGTCGCACGTGCCGCACGGTGTCGGTGTCGGTCCCTGCTCACAGTTGAGTGAGCGGGCCAGGATCCGGGCCGACGAGGTCTTGCCGCAGCCACGCGGACCCGAGAACAGGTAGGCGTGGTTGATGCGCCCCGCCTCAAGCGCGGTGCACAGCGGCGCAGTGACATGCTCCTGCCCCACGACTTCGGCGAAGGTTGCCGGTCGATACTTGCGGTAGAGAGCCACGACAGCAGGGTACCGAGTGCGTCGGACAGGCTCGCGGCCTAATCCGCACCCAGCAGTGACTCGGTGGCGGCCAGCAGCGTGCAGGTCGCCAGGCCGTCGATGGCCTCCCGCAGGTCAGGCAGCGACGGGAACGATGGTGCGATGCGAATGTTCTTGTCGTCGGGGTCTTTTCGATACGGGAACGCCGAGCCGGCCTCGGTGACGGCGATGCCCGCATCCTTGGCGAGCGCCACCGTGCGCCTGGCCGTTCCGGGCAGCACGTCCAGGCTCACGAAGTAACCGCCCTTGGGGTCGGTCCACGACGCGACCTTCGAGTCGCCCAGCCGGGACTCCAGGATCTCGGCGACGAGCGCGAACTTCGGCGCCAGGATCTGCTGGTGCTTCTGCATGAGCAGGCGCACGCCGTCAGCGTCGCCGAAGTACAACAGATGCCGAAGCTGATTGACCTTGTCCGGGCCGATCGTCTTCTTGCCGGCGTACTGCAGGTACCACGCGATGTTGCCGAGCGAACCGCCGAAGAAGCTCACCCCGGCACCCGCGAAGGTGATCTTCGACGTCGAGGCGAACACCAGGGGGCGATGCGGGTTACCGGCGGCCTCGGCCAGGCCGAGGATGTCGACCTGCTGCGGGAAGTCGTGGGTGAGCGTGTGCACCGCGTAGGCGTTGTCCCAGAACAACTTGAAATCTGGTGCGGCCGTGCGCATCTGGACAAGGCGGCGGACGACTTCCCAGGAGTACACGGTGCCCGTGGGGTTGGCGAAGACCGGTACGGCCCACATCCCCTTGATGGCGGGGTCAGCGGCCACCAGTTCCTCGATCAGGTCGACGTCCGGTCCGTCCTCGCCCATCGGGACCGGGATCATCTCGATGCCCATGGTCTCGGTGATCGCGAAGTGCCTGTCGTACCCGGGTGCCGGGCACAGGAACTTGACGCCGCCACCAGCCAGGTCCTGAATCCAGGGCCGGGGCGAGTCGACCGTGCCGTGCAGCAGTGCGAACACCACCGCGTCGTGCATCATCTCCAGGCTCGCGTTGTTGCCCGCGATGAGATTCGGCACCGGGATGCCCAACAGGTCACTGAAGATCGCGCGCAGTGCGGGCAGACCGTGCAGGCCACCGTAGTTGCGGGTGTCGGTGCCGTCGGGATCCTTGAACGAACCGGGTTCGTTGCCGGGCAGCGCCAGCAGCGCGTTGGACAGGTCCAACTGCTCGGGTGACGGCTTCCCGCGGGTGAGATCCAGCTTGAGGCCCTTGGCCTGCAGAGCGGTGTAGTCCCGCTGCTGCTGCGCATGCTCGGCTTCGAGGTCCGCACGACCAAGGGTGGAAAACGACACGTCGTGCCTTTCACATGCTGGAGAAAGATAGGGGACCCCGCGCACCCGACAGAGCCCGTTGACCCTTGCTGCCTTCCGGCCCTGGGGGAGTTCACAGGATAGACGCCGCGCGGGGTCCGTCGGCCAGTCTATCTTGTCGCCCGATTCGGCCGCCCGGCACCAGCGGTTCGGGATCTGGCGGGGTCCTCGGTTACCATTGCCGACGGAGGATTCGCCTAGTGGCCTATGGCGCTCGCCTGGAACGCGGGTTGGGTTAACAGCCCTCAGGGGTTCAAATCCCCTATCCTCCGCACTCGGTCCGGGGTGCCGGTGACTTCATCGGCACCCCGGACTCACGTGAGCGACCCAAGGAGGGGTATGCGGCGCGGCATCGCGGTGACCTGGCATTCGCTCGCTTTCCTGGCCGCGGCCGTCCTCTACTTCGTGTTCGTGCTGCCGCGCTGGTGGGAACTGCTCGGCACGTGGCCGCACGGCGTGGGCACCGCGGGCCGCATCCTGACCGGTCTGGTGCTGGCCTCCGCCGCGATTCCCGTGGTGTTGACCCACGTCAGGACCAGCAGGCCGGAGTTCGGGGTGCCCAAACTGGCCCTGACCCTGCGGCTGTGGTCGATCATCGGCCACGTCGCGGCCGGCACGTTGATCGTCGGCACCGCGATCGCCGAGATCTGGCTCGATCTCGACTCCTTCGGCCGTGGCCTCTTCGCCATCTACGGCGCCGCCGCGGCGCTGGCGCTGCTGGGTGCGACGGCCTTCCACCTGGCCTACGCCGCCGAGTTGCCGCCGCCCGCGCCCAAGCCGCTCAAGCTCGACCCCAAGTCCGCCGAGGAGGACTCCACCGGCGCCGCCGAGGAGAGCGACGACGCGGCCTCCTCCGAGAAGGCCGGCACCGAAGATGCCGCCCCCAAGGACGACGCTGACCGGCCCGACCCCGAAGAGTCCGAAGTCGAAGAGTCCGAAGTCGCCAGCACCGAGGTGGCCGACGAGGACACCCCGGCCCCGGCGTCCAAGCGCGGTCTGCGCAACCGCCGGCCCGCCAGAAACGCCACCACCAAAAACTGAGTCGGTCTAACTGATTTCGGCCCGAGACCACGTTCGGCCTCCTATGCTGAGCGAGTGCTCAACACTTCCACAGATTCCCGTCAGTACCGCGTCGTGCAGTGGACCACCGGCAATGTCGGCAAGAGCTCCGTGGCGGCGATCGCCAAGAATCCGACCTTCAACCTGATCGGCTGCTACGCCTGGTCCCCCGACAAGGTCGGGCGCGATGTCGGTGAACTCGCCGGCATCGAACCCCTGGGCGTGACCGCGACCAATGACGTCGACGAACTGCTGGCGCTCAAACCCGACGTCGTCGTCTACAACCCGATGTGGATCGACGTCGACGAACTCGTGCGCATCCTCGAGGCCGGCATCAACGTCGTGGCCACGGCATCGTTCATCACGGGCCACAACCAGGGCGACGGGCGCGACCGGATCGAACAGGCCTGCCAGCGCGGCGGGTCCAGCATGTTCGGATCCGGCATCAGCCCCGGTTACGTCAACCAGCTGTCGATCGTCGCGGCGGGCATCTGCGACCGAGTCGACCGCATCACGGTGAACGAGGCCGCCGACACCACGTTCTACGACTCCCCCGCCACCGAGAAGCCCGTCGGCTTCGGCCAGCCCATCGACAGCCCCGACCTGCAGGCCATGACCTCTCACGGCACCGGCGTCTTCGGTGAGGCCGTCCGAATGGTCGCCGACGCACTCGGCGTCGAACTCGACGAGGTGCGCTGCGACGCCGAGTACGCGCAGACCACCGCGGACCTCGACCTCGGCTCCTGGACCATCCCCGCGGGCTGCGTCGCCGGTGTCTACGCCAGCTGGAAGGGCATCGTCGCCGGTCAGACCCGCGTCGAGATCAACGTCCGCTGGCGCAAGGGCCAGACCCTGGAACCGGACTGGCAGATCGACCAGGACGGCTGGGTCATCGAGGTGGCCGGTCGGCCCACGGTGACCATGAAGGTCGGGTTCCTGCCCCCGCCGGACTTCGAGGCGACCACGCTCGAGGAGTTCATGGTGCTCGGGCACATCATGACCGCGACTCCGCCGCTGAACGCCATCCCGGCCGTCGTCGCCGCACCTCCGGGCATCGTGACCTACACCGATCTGCCGCTGATCCTGCCGCGAGGGGTCGTCGCCAGCTGACAATCCGGTTGAATTCGGCGCTGCCAGGCAATATAGAGAGGTAACGAACCGAACCTTCGCCCCGAGAGGCAAGTGATGGCTGTGATCCGACGAACCACGAGGGCAGCGCTTTGCGTGCTCACCGCGCTGCTGCTTGCCCTGGTCGCGCCACTGACACAGCCGGGTGCCGCGACCGCCGCGCCGCTGGACGCCGCGGCGGTGTCCGCGCGGGTCGAGCCGGGCCTGGTCCAGATCACGACGATGAACGACTTCCAGGGCATCATCGGCAACGGCACCGGGATTGTGTTGTCCCCCGAAGGCGAAGTGCTGACCAACCACCACGTGGTCCAGGGCGCCAACAGCATCCGGGCCACCCTGGCCACGGGGCAGGTGTTCGACGCCGACGTGCTGGGTTACGACCGCGACGACGACGTCGCACTGCTGCGCCTTCGAGGTGCTGGCGGGCTGACGCCGGCCCCGCTGGGTGACTCCAACACGGTGGCCCTCGGCGACCCGGTCATCACGCTGGGCAACGCCAACGGCACCGGCGCCCCGCTGACCCACGAGCAGGGCGCGGTGACCGCGCTCGCAAAGACCATCAGCGCTGAGGACGAACTGACCGGAAGCTCACACTCACTGGGCGGCCTGATCGAGTCGTCCACCAACCTGCGCTCGGGTGACTCGGGCGGCGCACTGGTCAACAGCGCGGGGCAGGTCGTCGGCATGAACGCCGCGGCCACGATCAACTTCCGCCTCGACGGTGAGTCCGAACCGGGCGGTCAGGGCTATGCGATCCCGATCAACCGGGCACTGGACATCGCCAACCAGATCCGCGCGGGCGCCGCGTCGCCGGAGGTGCACATCGGGCCGTCGGCCATGCTGGGCGTCGGAATCGACGCCAATGGTCGCAGCCGCTCCGGCGGCCTGCCGATCCGGTCGCTGCTGCGCGGCGGTCCGGCCGATCTCGCCGGCCTGCGCGCCGGCGACATCATCATGAGCATCGACGGCGTGCCGATCAGTTCTGCCAACGACCTCACCGACCTTCTCGATCAGCGCTATCCGGGCAACGTCATCGACGTGAACTGGATCGACCGCGCGGGGACGCCGTTCAACGGCAAGGTCACGCTGACGCCTGGCCCGGTCAGTTAGAGGCTCTGTCTCCGCGCGCGGCCCGTGGTCCTCTCATCCGCGGGCGGGCTGGGGTGGCTGGGGTCCCCGCTTGCGGGCGTCTGTACGACGACATGCCGTGCGCACTCCTGCCCCAGAGCGAGACTGGTCGCTGCGCCGGTGGGCGGAGTCCGCGCGCAGACCCCTCGCACCTAATGGTGCCGAGAGGCCGCTACCGCTATGGCCTGCAGTGTTTCCGCCGGACACTTGCCGGTGAACATCTCCATGCCCGACAGGAGCAATCCGGACAGATTGATCAGGCCGGTGATGAGGCCGTCGGTGCCATCCGGTTCTGATGCGTACGCAGCGATCCGCGCGCGTACGAAGTCGGAGTCGTCGTCCTGCTGCGCCCAGGCCGTCATCACATCCACAGCCCATCGGGTCAGTTCATCGTCAACCACAGCCGCACTCCGTACCGACAAGTGTCCAGATGAATTGGAGCGGGACAGCCGCGACGTCTCGCCGTCCCCGAAGGCCGACTCCTGAGTGACGTGGTGCATCGGCTGTTCCACGCAGCCAGCCTATGTGTCCATATTAACAGATGAACATATGATGAGATGGACAGATGGGATGACGCGCTCCAGCGAAGCGCGACAGCCCACACTTCACGACCATCAGAGAGGACCCGCATGGCCGAGTACACCCTGCCCGATCTGGACTACGACTACAGCGCACTGGAACCCCATATCTCCGGGCAGATCAACGAGATTCACCATTCCAAGCATCACGCCACCTATGTCAAAGGGCTCAACGACACCCTGGCCAAGCTCGAAGAGGCGCGCGCCAACGGTGACCACGGCGCGATCTTCCTCCACGAAAAGAACCTCGCCTTCCACCTGGGCGGGCACGTCAACCACACGATCTGGTGGAAGAACCTGTCTCCCAACGGTGGAGATAAGCCGACCGGCGACTTGGCAGATGCCATTGCCGATCAATTCGGTTCGTTCGACCAGTTTCGCGCCCAGTTCACCGCTGCCGCCAACGGATTGCAGGGATCAGGCTGGGCGGTGCTGGGCTATGACACGCTCGGTCAGAAGCTGCTGACGTTCCAGTTGTACGACCAGCAGGCCAATGTTCCGCTGGGCATCATTCCCCTGCTTCAGGTCGACATGTGGGAGCACGCGTACTACCTGCAGTACAAGAACGTCAAAGCCGATTACGTGACAGCGTTCTGGAACGTGGTGAATTGGGAAGACGTCCAGAATCGGTTCGCCTCCGCCAGGAGCAGGGCTCAAGGTCTGATCTTCTAAAGACTCGCGGCAGCGGGTGACCGGTGTTGCCTCCGGTCACCCGCGCCTTTGGGGTCTGTGTCCACGTCAGCAGGAGCGGCCCTCGTCACCGCTACGAAGTGACTTCAGCGTCTCAGGCGCCCGGCAGGGTGATCGGCCGAGCCGGCGTTGTGCTCGAACCTCCTATCTGCGGTTGCCCTCCTCGTCCCAGTTCGCCGCCACCTTCTTGCTGGGCTGCACGCGCGGGGGTTCGCCCGGCATCTTGGGGTAGTTCGGCGGATACGGCAGATCCCCGAGGCCACGCTGCTCGTCCTCGGCGACCATGTCCAGCAGCGGTCGCAGCGACTGCCGGTGCTCATCGATGCCCGCCCACGGGTCGTCACGCTCGGCGACAATCCCGGGCACGGTCAGCATGGTGTAGTCGTCGGGATCCGCGTCGCCCACCTCGGCCCAGGTCAGCGGCATCGACACCGTCGCGATCCGAGTGCGGCGCACCGAATACGGCGATGCCATCGTCCGGTCGCGGGCGTTCTGGTTGAAGTCGATGAAGATCCGCTGGCCCCGCTCCTCCTTCCACCACGACGTGGTCACCGCCTCCGGAGCACGCCGCTCGAGTTCGCGGGCCAGCGCGATGCCGGCCCGACGGACCTCGATGAAGTCCCAGTCCGCGGTGATGGGGATGAACACATGCACACCACGACCGCCGGAGGTCTTGGGGTAGCCGCGCAGGCCCAGTTCGTCGAGCAGGGGTTTGAGGACGTCGACGGCGACGCTGCGCGCCTCACGGAATCCCGTGCCGGGTTGCGGGTCGAGGTCGATGCGCAGTTCGTCGGGATGGTCGGTGTCCGCACAGCGCACCGGCCACGGATGCAGTGTCACGGTGCCCATCTGCGCGGCCCACACGATCGCGGCGGCATGGTCGATCTTCAACGCGTCGGCCGTGCGCCCCGACGGGAAGGTCACCACGCAGGTGTGCAGGTAGTCGGGGTGTTTCTGCGGCACACGCTTCTGATAGATCTCCTCGCCGTCGATGCCGTCGGGGAATCGCTGCAGATGCGTCGGACGGTCCCGCAGCAGTGTGACCATCGGATCGGCGACGGCGCGGTAGTAGTCGATCAGCCTGCCCTTGGTGCCGTCGGCGCCGAGGTCGGGGAAGAACGGCTTGTCCGGGTTGGTGACGCGCACAAGGACGCCGTCGACGTCGAGTTCGGTTGCCTTGCCTGCCATCATCGCGACTCCAGCACGTCGTAGAGGTCGTAGTGCACGGGCACGTCGAGTTGGTCGAAGGTGCAGCTTCGCGGTTCCCGGTCCGGCCGCCAGCGGACGAATCTGACCGCGTGCCGGAATCGCTGGAATCCCGGCTCGGCGCCCTCCATCTGGTCGTAGGCCACCTCGGCGACCTTCTCAGGCCGAATCGGGATCCACCGCTTGTCGGCCGCGGAGTTCCATCGGCTGGGCTCGCCGGATCGCAACCCCTCGCCCTCCCGCAGCGGTTCGAGTTCGGCCAACAGTTGACTTCGGGCCTTGGTGGTGAAAGAGGCTGCACCGCCGACCATCTGGAGTTCACCGTCATCGCGGTACAGACCGAGCAGAATGGATCCCACGCCGACACCGCTCTTGTGGATGCGGTACCCCATGGCGACGCAGTCGGCGTCGCGGGCGTGTTTGACCTTGACCATCTCCCGCTTCCCCGGCAGGTAGGCGCCGTCGAGACGTTTGGCGATCACACCGTCGAGCCCGGCACCCTCGAACGTCGTCAGCCACTCCTTGCCCTGCTCGGGATCCTCGGTGGTGCGAGTGATATGACACCAGGTCTTCTCGGAGATCAGCTCGCACAAAGCTTCTCGACGCTCGCGAAACGGCCGGTCCAACAGCGCGGCGGTCCCCGTGGCCAATGCATCGAATCCGATGAAATGCGCCGGTGTCTGTTCGGCGAGCATCGTGACGCGACTCGCGGCGGGGTGGATGCGCTGCGAGAGCGAATCCCAGTCCAGACGCACCCGACCGTCGATCTCGCGCGGCACCACCACCTCACCGTCGAGCACACAACGAGGGGCGGTCTCGTCGCGCAGTGCGTCCAGCAGTTCGGGGAAGTAGCGGCCCAGATCCCGGCCGTTGCGGGACTGCACGACGACCTCGTCGCCGTCCCGGAACACCACGGCCCGGAAGCCGTCCCATTTGGGTTCATACGACCACACGCCGGCCTCGTCGGGCACCCTGGTCTGCGCCTTGGCCAGCATCGGCTCGACGGGCGGCGCCACGGGCAGGTCCACAGCTGGCTCCTCTGTCTTCGGTGTCCTGTGCACCAGTACCCGCGGTGCACAACACATAGACCTCCACACCATCACAAACTCAGCGCGGTTGACAGGCACAACTCGGGTCGATTTAGATGACTGAGTGCGGCTGATCACACTGAGTGGAGTGGCCTGCGCGTTCGCGCTTTCGGCGCTCACCCTTCTTCCGACCTCCCCGGCGGCACAGGCTGATCCGGCCGCCGACTCCCAATGCTGGTACAACCTCACGGCACCGGCGGTCGTGTCGATGCCCGGTGGCGGTCAGGCCGTCTCCGCGGAGATCGGCATGACCCGCTGCTCGGGCCTGGCCCAGTCGGTTCGGACCACCGCATGCGTCGCACGCTCCGGGGACGGCGGATTCTGCACCACCGAGAACGGCTACGTGCCCAGCACGGCATTCGCACCGGGGGTGCCTCACGGGAACTTCACCGCGACCGGCGAGGGGTGCTACCGCGTCAGGTCGGATCTCGGCCTGGTGTGCGTTCCGGCAGGCCCCATCTCGGCGACGTTCTAGCTCCGATCCCACCCTGCGCCGAGAGTTCCCCGGTGAACGTATTCGCCGAGTTCGACCTGTGAAGAACTCAACTTCCGGCCGGCGGCACCAGCATGCTCTCCCACGTGCGTTCTGCGGGCGCGGCGTTGGCCAGGTCGCCCTGCCGGTACACCTGCCCGTCCGGTCCGACGTAGGTGCCCGTGGCCGGGTCGTACGTCGCGACCGCGATCGGCGGAAGTGACTGCTGCTGAACGACACCCGATCCCTCGGACGGCAATGCCACCGGCGGATGGGGCACCCCCTGACCGGACAGTGTCGCGTTCGGGTCACCCTTCCAACTGAGGCCGTCGTTGAGCGGCACGTACTCCTCGTCGCTCTCACACATCCTGGCCGTGGGAGCGCGCTTGCCCGGTCGGCCGATGCAGGGGAAGTTGCGGACGCCGCGGACGTTGAACATCGCGTCCTGCGGTATCCGGCAGTAGAGGTCGTCCTCGGTGCGCTCCGGTGCGTCCTCATGGGTGGCGTCGCGCATCTGGCTGGCGGGCAGGAAGCCCGTGGTGCATGGCGGCGGCAGGTTGAGGTTCAGGTTGAAGCTCAGGAATGCGCCCTTGTAGTCCAGTTTCACGTCCCGGTTGGCGACGCCGGTGCCCTGCTGAATCTGATTGCCCATCGGGATCAGCACCAGCAGCTGCTCGACCGCCGGGCTGTAGGTGACCAGAACCGGCGCGATGTTGGCCAGGTTCGCCATCATCACCGGAAGCGTGGGGTTCACCCGATCGAAGAGCTGACGCACCTGATCCGCTGCGGCCGGGCCCTTCTGGAGCAGTCCGGCGACAGCGCCGTCCTGCTCGCGCAGTTGCCCGGTGATGTCGGCCAGATTCACCGCCCACGCCTCGATCGAGTCCGCGGTGTCGGTCTGCGTATCGAGGATCGGCGCGGCGTTGTCGGCAAGGTTGGTCAGCGCGGGCAGGTTCGCCTTCGCGTCGATCGCCAGGTTGGTCGAACCCTTGACGAACCGTGATATCTCGGGCCCCAAACCGCCGAATGCGGTGTAGGACTCGTCGATCAACGTGCGCAGGTTGTCACCCGGGATGGCCTGCAGGCCGGTGTTCGTCGCGTCCAGCAGCGCGTTGATGTCCGGGGGCACCGATGTTCGCGAGCGCGGGATCACATCGCCTTCCGCGAGTGGCGGCGCGTCATCGGAGACCGGAAGCAGCGCGACGTACTGCTCACCGACGGCCGACCGGCTGTGCACCTGCGCGTCGACATCGCTGGGGATCGGCATGTCCGACCGCAGCGACAGCACGGCCTCCACGTCACCGGAGTCGGTGAGTATGACCCGCTCGACCAGACCCACTGTGGTGCCCAGATAGCTGACGTTGGAACGTTCGTACAGCCCGCCGGCCTCCGGCAGTTCGACCGTGACCCGGTAGTGGCCGTACCCGAACAACAGGTTCGGCAACCGCATGTAGCCGAATGCCATGACCGCGAAGCTGATTGCGGTCACGGTGAGGAAGATTGTGATCTGGATCCAGATCCGTCGTGTCATTCGCATGGTCAGCGTCCCTGGTCCATGCGGTACGGGATCACCAGCGGATTGGCCGCCGTGTATGGGCTGGGGAACTGTCCGATCGTGCGGCCCCACTGCATTTCGAGTTCGGTGAGATCGCCCTCCCAGCGAGTGCCGGTGAACATCGCGGCGTCGAGCCGGCTCAGCGTCAGGTCGATGACGGCGGTCAGATTGCCGTAGTCACCGCGCACCCAGTTCTCCAGCGTCTCATTCGGCCAGGGGTAGGTGGCGTAGTAGCTCAGTGACCGCGTCAACGACGGGCCCGCATCGGCCAGCGCCTTCAATGTCGGACTCAGCTGCGTCAACTCCTTCACCAGATTCTCCTTGGTCTGGTTGACGGTGTCGGCGGCCAGTGCACTGAACCTGCCGAGCGCCACGAGCGCGTCGGCGAACTTCTGGCGTTGTTCCGAAAGCACCTCGAGCGCATCGGGAATCGTCTTGAGAGCCCGGTCCACGACGGGTTTCTGCTCGGCGACCTGGCCGACCAGATTGTTCAGACTGTCCGAGGCGCTGATGATGTCGTCGGTCTGGTCGTCGACGTACCTGGTGAATTCGTCGAGTTGGCTGATGAGACTTCGTAAGTCGTTCTCGCGTCCGGCGAACGCCGTGCTCAGGGCCGCGGTGATGTCCTGGATCTGTCCGATTCCACCGCCGTTGAGGATCAGCGAGACCGCGGCGAGGGTCTGTTCGGTGGTCGGATAGGAACTCCCCGAGGACAGCGGAATCACATCACCCTGACGCAGACGTCCTTCGGGGGGCACATTGCGCGGCGGTGTCAGCTCAATGTGTTTGGAGCCCAACAGGCTGGTCTGCCCCACCGCGGCCGTGACGTTGGCCGGCAGATCCACATCGCCGTTCAGCGACATCGTCACCAGCGCGTGCCAGCCCTCGCGCTCGATCTTCGTCACGTTGCCCACCGTGACGTCGCCGACGCGAACCCGGGAGTTCCGTTCGATGTTGTCGACGTCCGGAATGTGCGCCTGCACCGTGAAGGCCTCCGGCCCGCGCCCCTCGGTCCCGGGGAGCGGCAGCGAGTTGGCGCCCTGCCACCCACATCCCGCCAGCGACAGCGCAATTGCGAGAGGAGCGACGACCATCGCTCGCGACGCCGGCATCACGGTGCACCCCCGGGAACCATGATTCCCGCCAGGCCGCCGGACGGGTCGGTCGGCTCGGCCGAGCCGGGCACCTCGGCCGCCAACGGTGCTGGGGCTGGGGCTGATGCGGGCACGTCCCCCGGCGGGGGAACGTAGTCGGGGCGCAACCAATCCTCGCTGTAGGTGATCTCGTTGGGACGCGCGGTCGCTCCGACGAACGGATTCAGGCCCAGCGGCGGGAAGTTCCAGTGCCGATTCTTGACGATGGGCGCCAGGTACTGCACGCAGAGTTTGGCCGACTGCTCCGCACCCAACCGGGACGCGGCCTGGATGGCTCCGCAGATGAAGGACAGCGGGTTGGAGAAGTTGGTGAGCGCCAACGCGCCCGTGAGCGCGCCCTGGGCCGGTTCGTAGATGTTCACGAAGTTCTGGAAGGCCGTCGGCGCGATGTGAAGGGTCTCCTTGAGGTCACCGAGACTCTGGTTCAGCGCAGTGGTGAGCGAGGCGAGCCGGTCCGAGGCCGTGCCGACGTTCTCCTGATTGTCGGCCAGGAAGTCCGTCACGTCGGCCACCACGGAATCGATGTTGGCCACCGCGGATCCGACTTCGTTGGGGGTGTTGCTCAGCAGAGCCGTCGCCCCGGCGAGGTTCTGGTTCAGGCCGCGCAGGGTGTCGGTGCTGCTCTGTAGGGCGGACACTAGAATCGACAGGCTCTTGATGCTGGAGAACAGGTCCGTGCTGTGGTCACCCAACGCGGAGAAGGCCTGCGACAGTTTGATCAGCGTGTCACGAATGTCGGCGCCCTCCCCGCGCAGGTTGTCGGCGGCGGTGTTGACGAATGCGCCGAGCGTGCTGACTCCGCCGGGCTCGGTCGGTTGGAGTGTCTCCGTCAGCCGCCGAAGCTGCTCACGGAAGTCGTCCCACTCCACCGGGACAGCCGTGCGCTCCTGGGGGATCACCGCGTTGTCCTGCATGGTCGGACCGCCGTCATAGGCCGGCGTGAGCTGAATGGCCCGCACGGACACCAGGGACGGCGACAGGATGACGGCGTTCGCGTCCGCCGGCACCTGCTGGTCGGCATCGAACCAGAAGCTGATCTTCACGGTGTCGGTCTGCGGTTCGATCCTGTCGATCTTGCCGACCGGAACGCCGAGGATCCGGACCTCGTCACCGACGTAGATACCGTTGCTGTTGGCGAAGTACCCGACCACGTGCACACGGTTCACCTGGTCCGACGCGCGCACCGCGACCACCAGTCCCGCGACCAGAAGCAGCGTGAGGATCACCGAAAGGCTGGCTCGCATATCGCGTTTCGTCATCGTCCGCTGCCCTCCTCGGACGGATTCTGCGCACCCGGTTGCGGCGCGCCCGGCCCGGGCACGTCAATGGGCGCCGAGACCGGCGGCGGCGTGATGATCGCGGGTGGTCCTGGGGGCGGCCCACCCGGCGCCGGGGCAGGCGGCGGTTGGCGATACGGGTAGCGCGGATCACCCGGATTTCCGGTGATGGCGTCGGGCAGTGTCAGGCGCGGCTCCCCGCCCTGACCGGTCCGCGGGTACGGCGCGGGCAACGCGGGCGTCCCGGGCTGGCCGACCTGCGGGTCGCTCAACTGAGAGGGCAGCAGCGTCGCGGGATCCAGCCCGAGATCGGAGAACGCGGCGTCGATGAACGGTTGCACGAACTGTCCGGGCAGCAGGTTGGACAGGTAGGCCTTGAAGAACGGACCGGAGGACACCGACTCTCCGAGCGACATCGCGTACTTGTTCAGCTTCTTGATGGACACCTGGATGTCCCGTTTGTGATCGTCAAGGATCGCCAGCGCCTCGTTCAGCTTCTCGACCGCGGGGGCGAACCCCTCCCGGTTCTCGGCGATGAAGCCCTTCAACTGCTGGGCGACGGCCGAAGTGTTCACCGACAGCTGGTCCAGGGCGCTGCTCTGGGTCTGGAGTTGCGCCAGCAGGGCGTTCGCGTCGACCGCGAGGCTGACCACCTGTGTGCTGCGGTCGGAGAGCACGGCGGTGGCCTTCCGCGCATTCTCCAGCAGCTTCCGCAGCTCGGCATCGCGCCGATTCAGGGTCTCGGAGAACTGGCCGACCCCCTCGACCGCGGCCTTCAATGCGGGCGGGGTGTCCTTGAACGTCTCACTGAGCACCGCCAGCGACCGTGACACCTGATCGGTGTTGAGCCCACTGATCTGGGCGGTGATGTCACCCAACGCGTCGGGCAGCTGATAGGGCGCCTGGGTCCGCTCGAGCGGGATCGGCCCGTCGATCTTCTGGTCTCCGCGTGGCGTGAGCTCCAGGATCTTGGACCCCAACAGGCTTTTCGTCTTGATGGCCGCCTCGGACCTGTCCCCGACATGGATGCGCCTGTCGACGTTGAACCGCACGGCCACCTGCCGGCGGTCGAGGCTGATGCTCTCCACCCGCCCGACCTCGAAACCCGAGACCTGCACGGGTGCGCCGACGATCAAACCCCCGGCCTCCGCGAACATGCCGGTGTAGGTCTTGTTGGTGTTGAAGACCGGGATCTTGTCGTAGTTCAACGCGCCGATCGCAATGGCCATAACGATTCCGATGCCGACTGCACAGAGCACCAACGGATTTCGCTCAGAGAAACGTTTCATCGCGGCGCGCACCTCCCCGAGTCCTGGCCGGCGAGTTTGATGAAGACCGGTTGGCCGCCCTTTCCGTTGACCTTGAGCACGGCGTCGCACAGGTAGAAGCTGAAGTAGTCGCCGTAGAGGCCGAACCTGCTCAAGGTCTGGTACTTGCTCGGCAGGGTCGACAACAGCGTGTCCAGGTATGCCTTGTCCCCGGCCACCAGACCGGCCGTCCGGTCCGTCTCGGCCATCACGGTCTTGAACGGTTCGCGTGCCTGCCGCAGCAGATCTGCCGTGGTGCCCGCGGCCGCATCGGTATAGGCGATGGAGTTGGTGATGTCCTCTTTGCGCTCCGCGAGCGTGCCGACAGTGCGCGACAGGGCGTCGACGGCTTTGCCGAACTGCGTGTTCTCATCGCTGAGGGAACCCAGTACGGTGTTGAGGTTGGTGATCACCTCACCGATCAACTGATCGCGGTCACCGAGTTTGGCCGTCAGCGCGGCGGTCTGGGTGAAGAACGCATTGATCGTGTCGCCCTGTCCCTGGAACGCGCTGATGAGTTGACTCGACAGCGCATTGACCTGGTCGGGATCCAGCGCCCGGAACAGCGGCCGGAAACCGCCGACGAGTGCATCGAGGTCCAGCGCCGGCGAGGTCCTGGCCAGCGGAATGGTCTGGCCGGGCAGCAGGCGCCGGGTGTCGCCCGCACCCTCCTCCAGCGCCAGGTATCGGCCGCCGATGAGGTCGTCGTACCTGATGACGGCCCTGGTTCCGTGCGTGAGGATCACCGAGTCGTCGACCCCGAACTCCACGACCACCGTGGTGTCGGGCTGGATGACGATCTTGTCCACCTTGCCGACCTCGACACCGCCGATGCGGACGAACTGCCCGGCCTGCAGACCGGAGACGTTGCCGAACACCGCGCTGTAGGCGTTCTCCTTCTCGAATCGCAGATGGGAGAACACGGCGAACATGGCGAACAGGAAGAAGGCGCAGACGGTGAGGAAGATCCCCAACCGCCACACCGTCGCACTGAGGTTGCCTCTCACTGACCCGACTCCTGTTGCGGTAGATGCGGTCTCGGTGTCGGCTGGGCCTGACCTGGATGCGCCGGGACGAACGGCTCCGCCCCGGCGGTGGGGCCGGGATCGCGGGGAGCACCGGGCGGCGGCGCCGGCGGCAGCCCCGGATACAGCGGTGTCCCGTCCGGCGCGTACTGCGGCGCGCCGTAGGGCGGTGCACCGGGGTACGGGATCGGCCCAGGCGCGGGGCCACCGTCCTGGTAGCGCACGCTGGGCGGTTCGGGAATGCCCCGAGTGGTCGGGAAGTAGTTCGCCCACCCGGGGAATCCGATACCTGGGTTGGGCCGCCAGTCGAGTCCGGTTCCCCATCCGGTGTTGGTGACCAGCTGCCGCACCGGGAAGTTGTCCTTGGCGTCGGGAAGCGAACCGCAGCTCGGCCTGCCCCCGGGGCCGCCCTTGGCGGCGACGATCGGCAGGTTCTCCGGATACTTGTAGGGGTTCTCACCGGCAAGGAGCGCGACGTCGAGGATCACCGACTTGCCGTTGCCGCCCACGATGTCCCAGCCGCCCTCCTCCAGCATCGTCGTACCGCCCTGCAGGATGCAGGTGTAGGTGGGGCTGTACTTCAACAGCAGGTTCGTGGTCGGTTCGAGCGCGTTGATGCTCGTCGCGATGTTCTTGACGTTGGGTCCCAGCAGGGCTGTTCCGCTGTTCGCCATGCCCGTGACGTTCAACAGCAGCGCATCGAGTGCCTGGGCGTTGTGGGCGATCGTGGTGCTCGTCGTGCTGAAGGAGTCCAGGATCTTCACGATGTTGCCCGCTGCGGCACCGTAGGTGTCGCTGAAGTCGCGCAGCGAATTCCAGTCCTGCCGGATCGCCTCGGCACGCGGATTGAGTTGCAGCAGAACCTCGTTGGCCGCCGTCGTGGCCTCCCCGATTCTCTGGCCCTGACCGCGCAGCCCGTCCGCGAAGGCGCCCAGCACGGAGTTCAGCTTGGCCGGGTCGACCTGGTGCAGGAGTTCGGTGAGATTGCCGAACACCGTGTTCACCTCGGTGCTCACGTTCTGCGAGTCGATCACCGCGCCGGCGCGCAGGCGCGCCGAACTCGGTTTGTCGGGATAGATGAGGTCGACGTATTTGGCACCGAATGCGGTGGTCGCACGGATCTGGGCCCCAACGTTCGCCGGGATCTTGTCGGCCTGATCGGGGAACAGCTCCAGGTTCAGCGTCACCCCATCTTCACCGGGCTGGACCGCATGGACACGGCCCACCTGGACGCCGCGCATCTTGACCTTCCCACCGGGGTCCATGACCAGTCCGGCTCGGTCAGAGGTCAGCGTCACCGGCACGAAGGACCGGAACGAACCGCGGAACAGACTCAGGCACACGAACACCAGGAGTCCGAGCACCACGAACAACACCAGCGTCCACCACGCAGGATCCACTCTGCGCTGCCCACGTCGAGTTTCCACAGCGCTACCCCGAGAGGTTGAAACTGCCGGACTGACCGTAGATGGCCAGTGAGACGAACATGGTCACCGCGACCGCCGCGATGAGCGAGGTGCGGACCGCGCGTCCGACCGCCTCACCAACCCCGGCGGGACCGCCGGATGCGTTGTAGCCGTAGAAGGTGTGCACCAGCATCACCACGATCGCCATGACGATCGCCTGGAAGAACGACCAGATCAAGTCGATGGGATTGAGGAACGTGTTGAAGTAGTGGTCGTAGACGCCGGTCGATTGGCCGTAGACCAGCGTGGTGCCCACCCGCGTCGCGAGGAACGCCATCAGCACGGCAACGCAGTACAGCGGGATCACGACGATGACACCGGCCACCATCCGGCTCGAGGCCAGGTACGCGACGGACCGGACACCCATGACCTCCAGCGCGTCGATCTCCTCGCTGATCCGCATCGCACCCAGCTGGGCCGTGGCGCCCGCGCCGATGGTGGCGGCCAGGCCGATCCCGGCGACCAGGGGCGCGATCAGGCGGACGTTGAGGTAGGCCGAGGTGAACCCGGCCAGCGCCTCCACCCCGATCTCCTGCATCTGGCTGTAGGCCTGCACAGCGATCAGGGAGCCCGCTGACAGCGTCAGGAATCCGACGATCACCACGGTGCCGCCGATGATGGCCAGCGCGCCGGTGCCCAGGCTCATCTGAGCGATGAGTCTGACCACTTCGATCTTGTAGTGCACCACTGCATCCCAGATGCCGCGGACGGTCAGTCCGTAGAACTCGGTCTGCTCACCGAGCCGGCGCCAGCCGGCCACGACCCGCCGCGTTCGCTCCCGGGTGCGGACGTGGAGGGTGCTGGGTGCCGCCGACGTCATGCCCCCGCCTTCACAGCGACGGCCGTGGCGATGACGTTGATGACGAACAGCGCCAGGAAGGTGAAGACCACCGTCTCGTTCACCGCGTTGCCGACACCGGCCGGCCCGCCACCGACGGTGATGCCCTTGTAGCAGGCGATCAGTCCGGCCGTCATGCCGAAGATCGCCGCCTTGAGGAGGCAGACGATGACCTCAGGCGTACCCACCAGGAGCGTCAGGCCCGCGGCGAAGGCGCCCGGCGTGACGTTCTGGAGGAACACGGAGAAGAAGAACCCGCCCACGATCCCCGTCATCGTCACCGTCGAGGCCAACATCAGCGAGATCAGGGTGGCCGCCAAGACCCGCGGCACCACCAACGCCTGGATGGGGTCGATGCCCAGCACGCGCAGCGCATCGATCTCCTCGCGGATGGTGCGGGCGCCCAGGTCCGCGCACATCGCGGTGGCGGCCGCGCCGGCGATCACGAGAACCGTGACGACTGGGCCGATCTGGGTGACCGCACCCAGCGCCGCGCCCGATCCCGAGAAGTCAGCCGCACCGATCTCCACCAACAGGATGTTCAGTGTGAAGGTCGTCAACACCGTGAACGGGATCGCCAGAAGCACGGTCGGCATCATCGAGACACGCGCGACGAACCAGCACTGGAGCAGGAACTCGCGCCACGCCCATGGCGGACGAAACATCTGGACGACGGTGTCCAGGCACATTCCGAAGAACTCGCCCAGTGCGATCGCAGGCGCCGGCCCGCGCACAGTTCGCACTCAGCGACGCCTGGTCTTAGCGGGCGACCTGCGGTTCACCTCAAACACGGCCCCTCCTGAGACGCATGCGATTTCGCGCCAGTGACGACTGTGATCGAAACCACAATCGCGGGCAACCGTATAACACTCAAACACCCGCCAGCAACAGAATCGGGCAAAAATTAGTCGGCCGACGAAATTGACATAGTTTGCTATGTGAACGGTGGACCCTCCCCCAGAGTCGTTCGCTCTCATAAGAAGTTCAGTGGAGTGCGGATCCCAGGGTGCGGCTCGACGGCACTGTTTGCCACACAGCCCCTCCATTGGGGCTAAGCATGCTGGGCGCGACACCCAGCGGGGCCACACTCGGGCGGGCGCGACGGATTACGGCGCCGACGGGAAGTCCAAGCCCAGCAGATGCGAGCCCAGCTCCGAGAGGATGTCCTTCAGCTGTGCCATCCGCTCGGGACCGATCACGGCCTCGACGTCCGCGTCGAGTTCCGCGCCGATGTCGCGGGCGTCCGCGATCAGCGCCCGGCCGGCGGCGGTGTACCGGACGATCTTGGCCCGAGCATCGTCGGGGTCGGGCACGCGCTCGAGGTAACCGAGGTCCTCGAGATCGGTGACGAGTTGTCCGATCGCATTCTTGGACACGTCCGCAGCCTTGGCGATGTCGGTGATGCGGCTTCCGCTCCAGTCCAGGTAGACCATCAGCCGCGCATGCGCCGGTCGCAGTCCGGGGTGCCCGCGCTCACGGGCACGCTCGTTGCTGGTCCGCGCCATCCATTCGCCGAACTCGATGGCGTTCCGCTGCAGTGAGTTGCGATAGAAGTTCGAGACACCGGCATCCTCGGGCAGACCACGAAATCTTCGACGTTCACTCATGTGTCGTCACCCTTTGCAGGACTGCTCATTTCGCGACCTCCGACCATCTGACGCCCATAGCTGGGCGCTCTTCGCACACCGCGTCAGCCGCCCACGGGACGATCCATTCTCCCGTCGAGTGGTTGACACCACACCCCATATTAGTGAAGCTGTCTTCACTATATTAAGGATCGGACGCCAGCATGGACGCACTGCTCGCGAGCGCGGAACTGACCCCGCCTGCGCTGATGGATCCCGGCGGCACCTGGGTCTTCAACGTCGCGGTTCCCATCGTCGGCGGCACGCTGATACTCCTGGCGGTCCTCGACGTCATTCGGCGGCGCCGCTTCACCTGGGGATTCCTCTTCCTGTTCTGCAGCCTCTCCATCTACTGGATGGAGACCGTCGGCGACTGGGCTCAGCACCTGATCTACAGTCCCGCCTTCGCGCAGCACCACATGCTCGAATGGCTTCCCGTCAAGACCCCGAACGACCCACTGTTCATGCCGTTCGCGTACGCGGTCTACTGGGGCGTGCACGCGCTGCTGATCCTGTGGCTCAGCCAGTGGCTGGCCACGAAGACCGGCTGGAGCATGCTGAAATCGCTTCTGGTGCTGGCGATTCCCGTGAACTACGTCTGGGACTTCGTGGTCGAGGGGGCGGCGACCGCGATGGGGTGGTGGACGTATGACCCCGGGATCGGCCCGGTGTTGGAGTGGCCGAGCGGAGGTCGGATCACTCTGCTGTGGACGATCGGGTTGATGTGCGTCTGGCCGAACCTGATCGCCTACTGGGCCGGCAAGCCACCGATCCGCGGCCTCAATCACCTCGAACGCTTCTGCGGTCTCAAGCGATTCACCGTCCCGAAAGGGTCCGCCGGATACGGGGTTTCCGATCCCAGCGGCACCCGCGAATCGGGCAGCGTCGCGACCGCGACGCGCGTGAGATCCAAGCAGCAGGAGTTCGACGACCACCTCAACTACGAGGTCACCATTCCGCGCTGGCGGTTCGAGCTGATGCGCCTGGGCGCCTGGTTCGTGGGATTTCAGGTCAGTGCCGTCCTGCTGCTCGGCGTCCCGCTGCTGCTGATGCGGACACTGACCGGCTTCGCCAGCCCCTACATTCCCTGATCGGAAGGACCGCGACCATGAAGGACCTGCCCGCGGAGTTCTTTCTGCCTCCCGAGAGCGACCGCGACCTGTGGCGCGAAACGGCTCGGCTGCTGGCCGGCAGCATCGCCTTCATGCTGGCCTTGGCCGTGCTTGTCCTCAACACCCGCGGGATTGTGGTGCGGCTCTGAGAATCCGGCCACCAAGCACCACCGGCCTCGTTAACCTGGTCAGCGATCTGCGTTTCGGCGACAGGAGGCAGAGCAACGATGAGCACACCGGCGAAGTGTCCGATCGTCGACTACGAGTTCGCCCGTGGCCCAGACCCTGCGGGCACCAACTTCCTCCGGCTCGACGAACTGCAGCGCCAGCACCGGCCCTTCTTCCGCACCGAGGAGGCGCAGGGCTACTGGGTGTTCACCGATCACGACGCCATCCGGGAGGGACTGCAGCATCCGGAGCTGTTCTCGAACTCCGTCATGGTGCCGACGGAGCCGAATCCGCCGTACAAGTGGATCCCGATCATGTTGGATCCGCCGGAGCACGGGAAGTGGCGGCACGTGCTCGGCCTCTACTTCTCGCCGAAGCGGGTCAAGGAGATGGAGAGCGCCCATCGCAGGTTCGCGGTCGACCTGATCGAGGGCTTCCGCTCGAAGGGGTCCTGCGACTTCTACGCCGACTTCGCGGCCATCTTCCCCACCACGATCTTCCTGCAGATCATGGGCATGCCCGTCGAGAAACTCGATGAGTTCATGGCGTGGGAGGACAAGATCCTGCACGCCACCGAAGAGCGGGATCCTGACGGGTCGCTGGCGCTGAACGCCATGATGGAGGTCGTGGGCTACTTCAGTGAGCTCATCGGCGAACGGCGGGCCGATCCGTCCAAGCGTGGCGACGACATCGTCAGCCATGCCCTGGAGTGGCGCATCGATGGCGAACCGCCCGCCGACCAGGATCTGTTGTCCTGCATGCTGTTGCTGTTCATGGCCGGTCTGGACACGGTCGCGTCGCAGCTGAGCTATTCATTCCACCACCTGGCCACCCATCCCGAGCATCGCCGGGAACTGGTCGCCGACCCGGGTATCGCCGCACGTGCGGTCGAGGAGTTGATGCGGGCCTACCCGATCGTGCAGACGGCGCGGATCGCGACGGCGGACGTCGACTTCCACGGCTGCCCGGTGCGCAAGGGGGACCTCGTCGCCTTCCCGTTGGGGATGGCCAACCGTGACCCGAATGAACACTCGCGCGGCGGGACGGTCAGTTTCACCACCGGTGCGCCGCGCCACATCAGTTTCGGCGCGGGCCCCCACCGCTGCCTGGGTTCCCATCTGGCTCGTCAGGAGATGACGGTCGTGCTGCAGGAATGGCATCGACTGATCCCCGACTACCACATTCCGGACCCCTCCGAGGTGGTCGAGCACTCCGGCGGCGTGTACGGAATCGAACGACTTCCGTTGGCGTGGTAGACGAGTCGCGCATGAACTCCAGCCGTTCATGGCTTCGCTGGATTGTCGGCGGCAGCCGCATCCTCCTCGGCTTCGTGCTGCTGCTGAATCCGCGGTATGCCGCCAGGACCTGGCTGGGACCCGACGGCGCGAGCCCCGGAGTGGCGCTGTTGTTCCGCAGCATCGGGGCCCGCGACGTCGCCCTGGGTGCGGGTCTGTTGACCGCGCCGCCCGGGGACACCGCGTGGGCCCGCGCCGGCACCGTCGCCGACGTCGGCGACGCGGGCGCCTCCCTGCTCAATCTGAGGTCGGTCCCCGCCCGCCGGGTGCTTCCCGGCGCGGCGCTCGCCGCCGTCTTCGCGGTGGCGGGCGCGGTGCTGTCGGTGCGCGTGGGTCGCTGACCGGGCCACTCCGCGCTCCCTCACGTTGCTAAACTCGGTACCTGCCCTGCCCGGTGAGCCTGCCGAACCCCGAAACGCCGCCGCCGATGCAGAGAGGAACTCGGAGGTCGACGCAGTGGCCCGCGGTCCACACACCAACACGCCCATCGACCGATCTCCGAATGTTGAGCCGGTGCGCACACCGAAGACGGCCGAGATCGTCGCCCAGTCGCTGCGCCGGCAGATCGTCACCGGCGAACTCAAGGACGGCGACTATCTGCCCAACGAGCCCGAGTTGATGAATCAGTTCGGCGTGAGCCGCCCCTCACTGCGCGAGGGCATTCGGGTGCTCGAATCCGAACGCCTCGTGGAGGTGCGACGCGGCTCCCGGACGGGGCCCCGGGTGCGGGTGCCGGGCCCGGAGATCGTTGCCCGGCCTGCCGCTCTGCTTCTCGAGTTGTCCGGCGCGACGGTGGCCGACGTGATGGTCGCGCGCACGGCCATCGAACCGCTGTCGGCCAGAATCCTGGCCGAACGGGGCACTGAATCGGCCTATGCCGAGCTGGAAGCCATCCTCGACGAGGAGATCCCGCCCGCCTGGAAATCCGGACACCTCGCCGAAGTCTCCGCCAGATTCCACCGTCGTCTGGTCGAGTTGTCCGGCAATGCCGCGCTGAGCATCGTCGCCGGAATGCTGCACGAGTTGGCCGAACGCCACACCGCGGCGGCGATCAAGCGCAGACGCACGGTGTCGGAGGCGGATTACCTGATGATGACGCGGTCCTACCGACGGCTGATCGGTCTGCTGCGCGCCGGTGAGGGCGACAAGGCGGAAGCTCATTGGCGCCGCCACATGGAGCGAACCCGCGAACTTGCGCCCCGCGGACTGGCGAACGAGAAGGTCCGCGACATCACGGACTGACCCGCCACAATGGGGCGATGGACCTTCCCGTCGGACCCCCGGTGTCGCCGATGCTGGCCAAGTCCGTCGACGCCATCCCGCCCGGTGCGTCCTACGAACCGAAATGGGACGGGTTCCGGACGATTGTGTTCCGCGACGGCGATGAGGTCGAACTCGGCAGCCGCAACGAGCGGCCGATGACGCGCTATTTCCCCGAGATCGTCGCGGCGGCCATCACCGAACTCCCGCCCCGATGCGTTGTCGACGGCGAGATCGTGATCGCGACCGCCGCTCGCCTGGACTTCGAGGCGCTGCAGCTTCGTCTGCATCCGGCTTCCAGTAGGGTCCGGATGCTGGCCGAACAGACACCGGCGCAGTTCATCGCATTCGACCTGCTCGCCCTGGGGGACGCCGACCTGACCGGCCTGCCCTTCGCGGAGCGTCGCACAGCCCTCGAGAGCGCGCTGGCCGGCGCCGGACCGACGTTCCACGTCACACCCGCAACGACGGATCTCGCGCTGGCACGACGCTGGTTCGACGAGTTCGAGGGCGCCGGCCTCGACGGCGTGATCGCCAAACCACTGGAGCTGACCTACCAACCCGACAAGCGCGTGATGTTCAAGGTCAAGCACCGGCGCACCGCCGACTGTGTGGTGGCCGGATATCGCCTGCACAAGTCTGGCGCCGACGCCGTGGGCTCACTGCTGTTGGGCCTCTACGACGAGGACGGTTCGTTGGCGTCCGTCGGCGTGATCGGCGCGTTCCCGATGGCGACCAGGCGTGCCCTGTTCACCGAATTGCAGCCGCTGGTCATGACTTTCGACGGCCACCCGTGGAATTGGGCGGCGCACATGGCCGACCGCGACATCACCAAACGCTACGAGGGTGGGTCGCGGTGGAACGCGGGCAAGGATCTGTCGTTCGTGCCCCTGCGCCCCGAGCGCGTGGTCGAGGTGCGCTACGACCACATGGAGGGCCGGCGGTTCCGGCACACCGCGCAGTTCAACCGGTGGCGACCCGATCGCGATCCGGCGTCGTGCACCTACGCGCAGTTGGAGCAACCCGCGACGTTCGATCTCAGTGAGATTGTGCCGGGCCTCAGACGCACGCCTTGACCTCAACAATGGTTGATGTTCCACCCTGGGATGATGAGACAGCTCCGCAGTGACCTCTGGGAAACCCGCACCGACAGCCCGTTTCCGGGCCTGACCACCCACGGCTACGTCTGGACCGGCCGCGCCGGCGGCAATGTGCTGTTCTACTCGACGGCCACCGACGCCGACTTCGACGCGATCGACGAGCTGGGCGGGCTCACGGATCAGTACCTGTCCCACCGTGACGAGGCGGGCCCGATGCTCAAGCAGATCTCGGCGCGGTTCGGCGCCCGCCTGCACGCTCCTCTGGGGGAGCGCGCCGAGATCGAAGTGCACGCGCCGGTCGACACAGCTGTGGGCACTCGACACGTCGACGACCTGGGCATCGAGGTCATTCCCACCCCCGGCCACTCACCGGCCAGCACGTGTTACCTGGTGACCGCTGTCGACGGCACGCGGTACCTGTTCACGGGCGACACTCTCATCCGCGGCGACGACGGGCGCTGGTTCGCCGGTTTCATCCCGCCCATCAGCCAGGCGGCTCCACTGGCCGAGAGCCTGCGGCTGCTCGCGACGCTCACCCCCGACGTGGTGATCTCCAGCGCCTTCAGGGGCGACTCCGGCGTGCACGAGATCGAGGCCGGGACGTGGACCACCTGTGTGCAGGAGGCTCTGGCGGGTATCGGCTAGATTGCCGAACATGACCCGCCCGCCCGGCGCGGGCCGGTTCGCGCCCAGCCCGTCAGCCGACCTGCACATCGGCAACCTGCGCACCGCGCTGCTGGCGTGGCTGTTCGCCCGTTCGACCGGACGCCGCTTCCTTATCCGCGTCGAGGATCTCGACGACCGGACGTTCAACGATGTCGCGGCACGGCAGCTGCACGACCTGGCCGCCATCGGTGTGACCGCGGACGAGGAACCCGAGTATCAGACGGGCCACACCGCACGCTACGACGCCGTCATCGACTCCCTGACGGGGCGCGGCCTGGTCTACGAATGCTTCTGCAGCAGAAAGGACATCCTGTCGGCGCCGCGTGCCCCGCATGCGCCCGAGGGCGCCTACCCCGGCACCTGCCGCAACCTGACCGCCGCCGAACGCGCCGACCGCCGGGCCGCCGGGCGTCCTCCCGCACTGCGGTTGCGCTCCGACGTCTCCGAGTTCACCGTGTCCGACGTGCTGCACGGCAGTTACACCGGAGTCGTCGACGATCTGGTGTTGCGCCGCGGCGACGGCGTGCCGGCCTACAACCTCGCCGTCGTCGTCGATGACGCGGCGCAGGGCGTGGATCAGGTGGTCCGCGGCGATGACCTGCTGCCGTCGTCACCACGGCAGGCGTACCTCGCCACCCTGCTGGGCCACCCGGTGCCCGAGTATGCGCACGTGCCCCTCGTCCTCAATGAGGAGGGCAAGCGATTGGCCAAACGTGATGGCGCGGTGACGCTTTCCGAGATCGGAGTCGATCAGGCGCTGGCGCAGATCGCGGCCTCACTGGGGTTCACCGGAGCCACCGCCGAGGAGATGCTCGGCGAGTTCGAGCCCACCCGCCTACCCCGCGAACCCTGGATCTACCACCCGGGCGGGCGATGAGCGCTTTCAAGGAATCCTGAGCAGAACCCTGTAAGTCCCCCGCCACAGTTGTTACGTTCCGCCGGTGAGCCATTACCTGCGAAGAGCGCTGCTGCCGCTCATCGTGCTCGTCGCGCTGACCGCGACGGCCTGCGGATCGGCGCCCACGGACACGGGCGGCGGTGTCCTGCGAGTGGGCACCGAGGGGGTCTACGCGCCGTTCAGTTACCACGATCCGGCCACCAATGAACTGACCGGATACGACATCGACGTGGCCCGCGCGGTCGGCGAGAAGCTCGGTCGGCCCGTCGAGTTCGTCGAGACGCCGTGGGACTCGATCTTCGCGGCGTTGGAGGCCAACCGCTTCGACGTGGTGGCCAATCAGGTCACCATCACCCCCGAACGACAGGCGAAATACGATCTCTCCGAGCCCTATTCGGTCGGTGAGGGCGTCATCGTCACGCGGGCCGACGACGACTCCATCACCTCGCTGGATGACCTCAGGGGCAGGGTTGCGGCCGAAACCGCCACCAGCAACTGGTCCGAGGTCGCCCGCAAGGCCGGGGCCCGGGTCGAGGCCGTCGAGGGCTTCACCCAGGCGATCAAGCTGCTCAACCAGGGTCGCGTCGACGCCACCATCAATGACAGCATCGCGGTGTACGCCTACCTGGCCGAGACCGGGGACACCTCGGTGAAGATCGCCGCCACCACCGGCGAGAAGAGTGAGCAGGGATTCGCCGCCCGCAAGGACAGCGGCCTGCTGAGCGATCTCGACAGGGCACTGGAGGACCTGCGCGCTGACGGCACACTCACCGCGATCTCCCAGAAGTATCTGAAGGCCGACGCCTCGGGCACCGACGCGAAGCCGCAATCGCGCTCGGCGTGGGCGCTCATCGGTGACAACCTGTGGCCGCTGGCCAAGGCCGCGATCACCAAGACCATTCCGCTGACCATCATCAGCTTCATCATCGGACTGGTGATCGCCCTCGTGGTCGCCCTGGCCCGACTCTCCCCCGACCGGATCCTCAGTTCCGCGGCGCGGTTCTACATCTCGATCATCCGAGGGACCCCACTGCTGGTGCAGCTGTTCATCGTCTTCTACGCCCTGCCCGAGTTGGGTGTGAAGATCGACCCGTTCCCCGCGGCGGTGATCGCGTTCAGTCTCAACGTCGGCGGCTATGCGGCCGAGATCATCCGGTCGGCCATCCTGAGCATCCCCAAGGGGCAGTGGGAGGCCGCCGAGACGATCGGCTTCAACTACGTTGGGGCACTGCGTCGGATCATCCTGCCGCAGGCCGCCCGGGTCGCGGTGCCACCGCTGTCGAACACACTGATCTCGCTGGTCAAGGACACGTCGCTGGCATCCACGATCCTGGTCACCGAGCTGCTGCGGACGGCGCAGATCGCCGCGGCGCCGACCTTCGAGTTCTTCGCGCTGTATGGCACGGCCGCGGTGTACTACTGGGTCATCTGCCTGGTCCTGTCGTTCAGCCAGGGCCGCGTCGAACGCCGGCTGGAAAGGTATGTCGCCCGATGACAGAAGAGCAGATCGAATACCGTGTCACCGCCGAGGGCGTGAAGAAGTCTTTCGGCGACAACCAGGTGCTCAAGGGCGTCTCGTTCACAGTGGAGCAGGGCACCGCGACGACGATCATCGGCCCCTCGGGTTCCGGCAAGACCACACTGTTGCGCACCCTCAACGCGCTGGACCGGGCCGACGCCGGTGTGATCCGAGTCGACGACGTCGAACTCGACTTCTCGAAGCCGCAGCCCAAATCCGAGGTGCGCAGGTTCCAGTCGCGCAGCGGCTTCGTGTTCCAGTCGCACAACCTCTTTCCGCACAAGACGGTCCTGGAGAACGTCACGGAGGGACCGCTCATCGTGCAGAAGCGGCCCAAGGACGTCGTCATCGCCGAGGCGGTCGAACTCCTCGACCAGGTCGGACTCGCGGCCAAGAGGGACCAGTACCCGTATCAGCTGTCCGGCGGGCAGCAGCAGCGCGTCGGCATCGCGCGGGCCCTGGCGCTCAAACCCAGACTCGTGCTGTTCGACGAGCCGACCTCGGCATTGGACCCCGAGTTGGTCGGCGAAGTGCTCTCCGTCATCAAGGATCTGGCGGTGCAGGGCTGGACGCTGGTGATCGTCACCCACGAAATCCAGTTCGCCAAACAGGTCTCCAATCAGGTGCTGTTCACCGATCAGGGCATCATCTTGGAACGGGGCACGCCCGAGGAGGTCATCGCCGACCCGAAGGAGGAGCGCACTCGGCAGTTCCTGCAGCGGATTCTCAATCCGCTCTGATCCGGTTGGGGCGCCCTCGTTCTGAGGTGTTCGTTCGGCTGTTCGGGTGCAACTGCCGCGCCACGCTGCAGTCCGGAGCCTGGGGCCGTTATCCACAGTTGAGACTTCATCCACAGATTGGCGGCCTGGTGATGGTCCAGGGGTCACCCCGGGACAACAATCGAACGTATGTGCGATTCGGGGTTTGATCCGGGTGATGACGCGGCTGTCGTCTCCGCGATCAGCGGTTTCGCACGGGCGGAGGCGGCTGCCGCTGCGGGTCGGTTGGCCGCGATCCATGCGCTGATGGAACTGCGGGTCACCGATGAGGACGAATGCGCCCGGTGGGCCTGCGACACCTGGGACGCCTGCGCGGCCGAAATCGGCGCCGCGCTGAGCATCAGCAGCCGCAGA
>NZ_LZHW01000107.1 GCF_001667265.1 Mycobacterium sp. ACS4331
ACCGGCCACACCAGCACCACCATGACCACCATCGCCACCGTGACCACCGGCACCACCGGAGCCGGCATCACCGGAGATCGTGCCGCCGGCACCACCGGCACCACCGTCACCGCCGTGCCCACCGGCCTGGCCGTCCTGACCGGACTCACCCGGGTTCACACCGCTGAGGCCATCGGCACCCGCGGTGCCGCTGCCGCCGTCACCGCCCTGGCCACCATCGCCATACGACCCGGCGTCACCACCGCGGCCACCATGACCACCATCAGCACCAGCAACCGCACCCGGATCCGAGGCAGCGTCATAACCGTCGCCACCATCACCACCATCAGCAGCGGTCGTGTTGTCGACACCGTTGGAACCGTCTGCGCCCGTGGACGATCCGCTGCCACCGACACCGCCGACACCACCGGCACCACTGTTGCCGCCGGCACCACCGTCACCACCGGTCGGGGCACTGGCATCACCATCGGCACCATCGCCACCAGCACCGGCCGCACCACCGTTGCCGCCGTCACCGGCGTTGCCGCCGGCTCCGATGACACCCGCGTTGCCGTTGAAGACCGCACCCGCAGCACCACCGTTGCCGCCGTTGCCGCCGGCACCGCCGGTACCGCCATGGCCACCGGCCTGCCCGTCACCACCGGCAGTCACCGCATCGGCACCGGCCACACCAGCACCACCATGACCACCATCGCCACCGTGACCACCGGCACCACCGGAGCCGGCATCACCGGAGATCGTGCCGCCGGCACCACCGGCACCACCGTCACCGCCGTGCCCACCGGCCTGGCCGTCCTGACCGGACTCACCCGGGTTCACACCGCTGAGGCCATCGGCACCCGCGGTGCCGCTGCCGCCGTCACCGCCCTGGCCACCATCGCCATACGACCCGGCGTCACCACCGCGGCCACCATGACCACCA
>NZ_LZHW01000108.1 GCF_001667265.1 Mycobacterium sp. ACS4331
TGTGATGTCCAGGGACGTTGTCCGGTTTGGTATCGGTGAGCCTGTGTGACAGGTGAAGGCCTCCGGTTGTGAAGTGGAGCTGTCTAGGAACCGCTTCACCAACCAGGAGGCCTTCGTGTCCCACGCTAACGCTGCACTGACTCCGCGCGCACGTTTGAGGCTCGCCCGGCTCATCGTCGATGACGGCTGGACGTATACCGCAGCTGCCAAAATGTTCATGGTCGCTGCCCGAACCGCCAAGAAATGGGCCGACCGGTACCGGGCCGAAGGGCCGGCCGGGATGCTCGACCGCAGCTCGCGACCGCATCGCAGCCCGACCAAGACGACACTCAGCACGGTGCGGCGGGTCGTGAAACTACGGTGGCGCAGGCGACTGGGGCCAGTTCAGATCGCTGGCCAACTCGGCATGGCAGCCTCGACAGTGCACGCCGTGTTGACCCGCTGCCGGATCAACCGGCTATCGCACATCGACCGGGTCACCGGCGAGCCGCTGCGCCGCTACGAACACCCCTACCCTGGATCGTTGATCCACGTCGATGTCACCAAATTCGGCAACATCCCCGACGGCGGCGGACACAGGTTTCTGAGTCGACAACAGAGCCGACGCAACGCCAGGCAGACGGCCCACCGGACCGGTGAACGCGGCCAGAGATACAGACCCAAGATCGGAATTGCGTTCGTGCACACCGTCATCGACGATCACTCCCGGATCGCCTACGCCGAGATCTGCACCGACGAAAAGGCTGCGACCGCCATCGGCGTGCTTCAACGCGCTGTCGCATGGTTCGCCGAGCACGGCGTCATCGTCGAACGAGTCCTCTCCGACAACGGCTCGGCCTACAAGTCCTACGCCTGGCGCGATGCCTGCACCGAACTGGGAATCGCCGCGAAACGGACCCGCCCCTACCGGCCACAGACCAACGGCAAGATCGAGCGATTCCACCGCACATTGGCCGACGGCTGGGCCTACGCACAGCTCTACGTATCAACAGAACACCGCAACGCCGCCCTACCGGGCTGGCTGCATTTCTACAATCATCACCGAGCCCACTCCGCCCTCGGAGGCCAGCCGCCGGTCACCCGACTGACCAACCTCCCTGGACATCACA
>NZ_LZHW01000109.1 GCF_001667265.1 Mycobacterium sp. ACS4331
CACGGGGAGTGCAAGATGTGGCAAAAAACAACAAACAAAAACCACCAAACACACTATTGAGTTCTCAAACAACAGACGAGATTGTCTTGATTTTGCCCGTTTCAGGGCAACCCTGCCAGCTTAAACTATCTGATCCGGCGAGTCAAGCTTCTCTGTCTCCGCTCTCGCGGCGACGTGTGAAACATTAGATCGGAGTGACTTTCGAAGTCAAATCGCCTGGTCAGAGGCGTTTCCCTGCGAACGTCGGGGCGTCGGCCTAGCTGACACGCTCGATCTCGGCCCCCAGGCTGACCAGGTTCTCCACGAACAACGGGTACCCGCGATCGATGTGGTAGACGTCGTGCACTTCGGTGTCGCCGTCGGCGACCAGGCCCGCGAGCACCAGGCCAGCGCCGGCGCGGATGTCCGAGGACCACACGGGCGCACTCGACAGCTGCGGGATCCCCCGGACGACGGCATGGTGGCCATCGGTCCTGGCATCCGCCCCGAGCCGGATCATCTCCTCGACGAAGCGGAACCGTGCCTCGAAGACGTTCTCGGTGATCATCGAGGTCCCATCCGAGATCGCCGCCAGCCCGATCGCCATCGGTTGCAGGTCGGTCGGGAAACCCGGGAACGGCAGGGTCGCGACATTCACCGCCTTGGGCCGCTCGTACTGCACGACCCGGAACCCGTCGTCGCTCTGCGTGACGGTGGCTCCCACGTCGTGCAGCTTGTGCAGCACCAACTGGAGATGGGCCGGATCGATTCCGGTGACCGTGATGTCTCCCCTGGTCATCGCGGCAGCGATACCCCAGGTGGCCGCGACGATGCGGTCGCCGATCACCCGATGCTCTGTGGGATGCAGCTTGTCCACGCCGGTGATCGTCAGCGTGGACGAACCCGCACCCTCGACCTGGGCCCCCATCTGGTTGAGCATGTCGCAGAGGTCCACCACGTCGGGCTCCCGTGCCACGTTGTGGATCGTCGTCACGCCCTTGGCCAAGACCGCGGCCATCAGGATGTTCTCGGTTGCCCCCACCGACGGGAATTCCAACTGGATCTCGGCGCCGTGCAGTTCATCGGCTTCGGCAACGACGCATCCGTGCTCGATGTTGCAGTCCGCCCCGAGTTGCCGCAGGCCGGACTGATGCATGTCGAGGGGCCGCGAGCCGATCGCGTCACCACCTGGCAGCGCAACCTTGGCGCGTTTGCATCTGCCGACCAGCGGGCCGAGCACGCAGACCGATGCGCGGAACTGTCTGACCGCCGCGAAGTCGGCGTCGTACTTCGGCTCATCGGGAGACGTGATGCGCACGACGTCGCCCTCGAGCTCGACCGTCGCACCGAGGCCTCGCAACACCTCCGCCATCAGCGGAACGTCCAGGATGTCCGGGCAGTTGGTGATCGTCGTCGTCCCCTCGGCCAGCAGACTGGCGGCCATCAGTTTGAGCACGCTGTTCTTGGCGCCACCGACAGCAACTTGTCCAGACAACCTGTTGCCGCCGGTCACCACGAAACGCTCACTCACGCGGTAAGTGTAAGCAGCGAAGGAGCACGTGTCAGTCAGCTCGGCCACACGCCACGGGTACGGTTTGGGCCATGGGAGTTCACCTGACCCGCATCTACACCCGCACCGGCGACGACGGCACCACGGGACTCAGCGATTTCTCCCGCGTCAGCAAGAATGACGCCCGGCTGATCGCCTACGCGGACTGTGACGAAGCCAACGCGGCGATCGGCGCCGCCGTGGCTCTCGGCTCCCCTGATCAGCAAATCGCTGACGTGTTGCGCCAGATTCAGAACGACCTCTTCGACGCCGGAGCGGACCTGTCGACCCCCGTCGTGGAGAACCCCGAGTACCCGCCGCTGCGCATCCAACAGGCCTACATCGACCGCCTCGAGCGGTGGTGCGACGAGTTCAACGAGGCGCTGCCGGCGTTGAATTCGTTCATCCTGCCCGGCGGCACCGCGCTGTCAGCGCTGCTGCACGTGGCGCGCACCGTGACCCGGCGAGCCGAACGGTCGGCCTGGACGGCGGTCGACAGGCATGGCGACTCGGTGAGCGTGCTGCCGGCGAAGTACCTCAACCGGCTCTCTGATCTGCTTTTCATCCTGTCCCGCGTCGCCAACCCAGACGGGGACGTGCTGTGGAAGCCAGGCGGGGGCCAGTCCACGACGCAGGACTGACCGCGCCGATTCAGGGACTCGTGCGCCGCGATCGCGGATTCGGCCGGGACTCGAACCACGACAGGAACGCCGTGAGCGCGCCGCGATCCAGGGCGATTTCATAACCACTGCGGCGTTCGGGCCGCTCGGCCCCCGTGTCACGCAGTTCCAGGACGACGATCTCATCGGTCATGATGTCGAACTCGTCGCCGCGTGGCGCACGACGCGCCACGATCTCAATCCCGCGCCGGCTCAACCGGCGATCGGGCCACCAACGCAGGCTGGAGAGGCGGTAGAACACCGCCTCTCCGCCGCGATAACGAATCACTCCATGCCGCCAGCCGTGGCCGGCGACTGCCGGGATGTCCCGAAGGATCGCCGCCGTACCACCCTGTCGCAACTTCCACAGGCGGTAGCACAACGCCAACACGAGCAGGAACAGCCCGCACACCAGCACGACCATCACTGCCATGGACGTGCTCAGCGTCATCTGAGTCAGTCGAGCTGCCCGACGGCGCGAAGCCGCGCACGACCGCGGGCCGCGATCGCCGGATCCTCCGACTCCGAGTCGGCCTTGGCCGCATCAGCGTCGATTTCGGACTCGAACGCCGCCGACTCGGCCAGGATGATCACGCCCTCTTCGGTGACCGACAAGAAGCCACCGTCGACGGCGATCCGCAGATCGTCCTCGCCTTCACGCTCGACACGCACCATCGCGTCGTCGACCAACTGGGCGACCAGCGGGATGTGCCGCGGCAGGATGCCGATTTCGCCGGCGGTGGTGCGGGTGAACACGAACGTGGCCTTACCCGACCAGATCTGCCGCTCCACGGCGACGATGTCGACGTCAAGTTCAGCCATCGTGCACCACCTTTCCGTTCGCTCGGCCTACGGTCACCGCGCTCACAGCTTGGCGCCGAGGCTCTCGGCCTTCTTGGCGAGGTCATCGAGACCACCGATCAGGAAGAAGGCCTGCTCCGGCAGATGGTCGAACTCGCCCTTGGCCAGCTTGTCGAAGGCCTCGATGGTCTCCTTGAGCGGAACGGTCGAGCCCGGCTGACCGGTGAACTGCTCGGCAGCCATCATGTTCTGGCTCAGGAAGCGCTCGACCTTACGGGCGCGGTACACCAGCACCTTGTCCTCTTCGGACAGCTCGTCGATACCGAGGATGGCGATGATGTCCTGGAGATCCTTGTAGCGCTGCAGGATTCGGATGACTTCCTGAGCGACCCGGTAGTGCTCGTCGCCGACGACGCTGGGGTGCAGAATCGTCGAGCTCGAGGCCAGCGGATCCACGGCCGGGAAGATGCCCTTCGAGAACACCGCACGGGAGAGCTCGGTGGTGGCGTCGAGGTGCGCGAACGTGGTGGCCGGCGCGGGGTCGGTGTAGTCGTCGGCGGGCACGTACACGGCCTGCATCGAGGTGATCGAACGACCACGCGTCGAGGTGATGCGCTCCTGGAGCTCACCCATCTCGTCGGCCAGCGTGGGCTGGTAACCCACGGCGGAGGGCATACGGCCCAGCAGCGTCGAGACCTCGGAACCGGCCTGCGTGAAGCGGAAGATGTTGTCGATGAACAGCAGCACGTCCTGGTTCTGCTCATCGCGGAAGTACTCCGCCATGGTCAGCGCGGACAGCGCCACACGCATACGGGTGCCTGGCGGCTCGTCCATCTGACCGAACACCAGCGCGGTGTCCTTGAGGACGTTCGCGTCGGCGAGCTCGACCCACAGGTCGTTGCCCTCACGGGTGCGCTCACCCACGCCGGCGAACACCGAGGTGCCACCGAAGTTGCGCGCGATGCGGTTGATCATCTCCTGGATGAGCACCGTCTTGCCGACGCCGGCGCCGCCGAACAGGGCGATCTTTCCACCGCGGACGTACGGGGTCAGCAGGTCGACGACCTTGAGGCCGGTCTCCAGCATCTCGGTGCGGGGCTCGAGGTCGGCGAAGGCCGGCGGCTTGCGGTGGATCGACCAGTGGTCGAAGTCCTTGCCGTAGCCGGGCTCGTCGAGGCAGTCGCCGAGGGCGTTGAACACGTGGCCCTTGACGCCGTCGCCGACCGGGACGGAGATCGAGGCACCGGTGTCGGTGACCTCGACGCCGCGGACCAGGCCGTCGGTGGGCTGCATGGAGATGGTGCGCACCAGGTTGTCACCGAGGTGCTGCGCGACCTCGAGGGTCAGCGTCTTCGACAGCTCCTTGTAGGAGATGTCGGCGTGCAGGGCATTGAACAGCTCCGGCACCGAGCCACGGGGGAACTCCACGTCCACGACGGGGCCGGTGATGCGGACCACGCGCCCGGTGGTGTCCTTCTTCGCTTCTGCGGGGGCAGTCATATCTTTTCGCTTTCCTACTGGGGGTGGGTCCTGGGGAGTGTTTAGCCTGCTGCGTCGGCCAACGCGTTGGCGCCGCCCACGATCTCGCTGATTTCCTGGGTGATCTGCGCCTGCCGTTCGCGGTTGGCCTCGAGCGTCAGCGCCTTGATCAGATCGTCGGCGTTGTCGCTCGCGGACTTCATCGCGCGACGACGGGCCGCCGACTCCGAGGCCGCGGCCTCGAGCAGAGCGGCGTACACGCGGGTCGCCACATAACGCGGAAGCAGCGCCCCGAACAGGGTCTCGGCATCCGGCTCGAAGGAGAACAGGGTCTGCGGGCCCTTGTCCTCGTCCTCGCCGACGTACTCGACCACCATCGGTGCGATCCGACGCGCCTCGGCGGTCTGCGACAGCATCGACTTGAACTCGGTGAACACGATGTGGAGTTCGTCGACCCCGAGGATGCCGTCGGCACCCGCGTCGTCGCCCTCATCGTCGACACCGGACATGAAGGACGCGACGAGCGTGTCCGCGATCTCCTTGGCGTCCTCGTAGGTCGGCCTCTCGGAGAAGCCCGTCCACGACTCGGTGACCTCACGCTGGCGGAAGCTGTAGTAGCCCAGAGCCTTTCGGCCCACCGCGTAGAGAACGGTCTCCTTGCCCTCTTCCCGAAGCAGGGCCTGCAGTTCCTCGGCCTGCCGCAGCACGTTGGCGTTGTACGCGCCGCACAGACCGCGGTCCGACGACACCACCAGCACAGCCGCGCGCCGGGGGTTCTCGCGTTCCACCAGCAGCGGGTGATCCAACGCACTGGCGCCGGCCAGGTTGGTCAGCATGTTGGTGATCTCCTCGGCGTAGGGCCGGGCCGCTTCGACCCGGGCCTGCGCCTTGGCGATCCGCGACGTCGCGATCAGCTCCTGGGCCTTGGTGATCTTCTTGATCGACCCGGCGGAGCGGATGCGGCCGCGCAATTCGCGCAGTGTGGCTGCCATCTGTTTTCCAGATCCCTACTTCTTCTTCGGCGGAGCGGGCTTCTTGACCTTGACGGACTCCTTGCCGACCTCGTCCTCGGACAGCGCGTCGACCTTCTCGTCGACGACGACCGAGCTGCCGTCGGTGGCCTGGAAGCCCTTCTTGAAGTCGTTGATGACCTCGACGAGCTTCTCCTCGGTCTCCTCGGAGAGCTTCTTGGTCTCACGGATGTCCGACAGGATGCCGTCGTGGCTGGCCTTCACGTGCTCGAGCAGCTCGGACTCGAAACGCTGCACGTCCTCGACGGGCACCGAGTCCAGGTGGCCCTTGGTGCCGAGGAAGATCGCGACGACCTGGTCCTCGACCGAGAGCGGCGAGTACTGCGGCTGCTTGAGCAGCTCCACCAGGCGGGCACCGCGATCCAGCTGAGCCTTCGAGGCGGCGTCCAGGTCGGAGGCGAAGGCCGCGAAGGCCTCCAGCTCGCGGTACTGCGACAGATCCAGACGCAGCGAGCCCGCGACCTCTTTCATGGCCTTGATCTGCGCGGCGCCACCGACTCGGGACACCGACACACCGACGTTGATCGCCGGCCGGACGCCCTGGTTGAACAGGTCGGACTCCAGGAAGCACTGGCCGTCGGTGATCGAGATGACGTTGGTGGGGATGTAGGCCGAGATGTCGTTGGCCTTGGTCTCGATGATCGGCAGGCCGGTCATCGAACCGCCACCCAGCTCGTCGGAGAGCTTGGCGCAGCGCTCCAGCAGACGCGAGTGCAGGTAGAAGACGTCACCCGGGTAGGCCTCGCGACCCGGCGGGCGGCGCAGCAGCAGCGAGATGGCGCGGTAGGCCTCGGCCTGCTTGGTCAGATCATCGAACACGATCAGGACGTGCTTGCCGTTGTACATCCAGTGCTGGCCGATGGCCGAACCGGTGTAGGGCGCGAGCCACTTGAAGCCGGCGGAGTCGGACGCGGGGGCCGCGACGATGGTGGTGTACTCCATCGCGCCACCCTCTTCCAGCGCACGCTTCACGCTGGCGATGGTGGTGCCCTTCTGGCCGATGGCCACGTACACGCAGCGGACCTGCTGGTTCGGGTCCCCGGTCTCCCAGGCCTGGCGCTGGTTCAGGATGGTGTCGACGCAGACCGCGGTCTTGCCGGTCTTGCGGTCACCGATGATCAGCTGGCGCTGTCCGCGACCGATCGGGGTCTGCGAGTCGATGGCCTTGATGCCGGTCTGCAGCGGCTCGGACACGCCCTGGCGCTGCACCACCGAGGGCGCCTGCAGTTCGAGCGCACGGCGGGTCTCCGCCTTGATCTCGCCCTGGCCGTCGATCGGCTCACCCAGCGGGTTGATGACACGGCCCAGGAAGGCGTCGCCCACCGGAACCGACAGCACCTCGCCGGTGCGCTTGACCTGCTGGCCCTCTTCGATGTTCTCGAAGTTGCCCAGGATCACGGCGCCGACGCTGTGCTCGTCGAGGTTGAGGGCCACGCCCAGCACGCCGCCCGGGAACTCGAGGAGCTCCTGGGTCATGACCGAGGGCAGGCCCTCGACGTGGGCGATGCCGTCACCGGCGTCGACGACGGTACCGATCTCCTCGCGCCCGCTGTCGGCGGAAAACGAGGACACATAGTCCTCGATGGCACCTTCGATATCAGCAGCGGAGATTGTCAACTCTGCCATGGTTTTTCGTCTTCCTACCTTGCTTTGAACGGGTGGTCTGTGGGGTGGGTGCGTCAGTCCGGCAGCTGCGCTTGCGCAGCGGCCAGGCGGGATGCAATCGATCCGTCGATGACCTCGTCACCAACGGCGATCGACAGACCGCCGAGCAGCTCCGGGTCGACATTCAGCTGCACGTAGACGGGACGGCCATAGATGCGCGCCAGCACGTCCGACAGCCGGGTGCGTTGTGTGTCGGAGAGCTCTGCCGCCGCGCTGACGTGCGCAACCACCTCTCCCCGGCGTGCGACCGCGAGTTCAGCGAGGTCCAGGACGGCCTCGTCGGCGCGTTCGCCGTGAAGCAGCCGGACGGTCTGAGTCAGCAGCGCCTTGGCGGTCTGATTCACGTCGCTGCCACGGAGGACCTTCTCGAGCAGGCCGATCCGGGTGTCGGCAGGCACGGCCGCGTAATCGCTGAGCAGGCTGGCCAGTCGGGGCTCCTCGTCGAGGATCCGACCGAAGCGGAACAGCTGATCCTCCACGGCGTCCACTTCGCCGGCCACCTCGGCGCGCTTGAGAAGCGCGAGGCGAGCGGTGTGCTCGACGCCGAGGATCAGGTCGGCCTCGGTGGACCAGCGCTGCGACACCGCGGTGCGCAGGAGCTTCAGCGTGGACTCGTCGAGCTTGCCGGTCAGCAGACGATCGACGAGGTTGGTCTTGGCCGTCGCATCTTCGGAGGGCTCCGCGAGGTGCTTGGTGAGGACCTGCTCGGAACGCAGCAGCTCCACCACCGAGACCAGTTCGTCAGCCACCTTGGTGAGGTTGTCCGCGTCCAGACCGCCAGCGACGCTGTCGAACTCGGAGGTCAGCGCGGTCAGCGCCGCGCGCCTGGAGGCCCGCAGGCGGGCCGACGCGCCGGTCTCGATGACGACCGAGGACGGCGCCATCTCGTCGAGCTCGGCCAGGAAACGGTCGACGGTGGCGGCCTGAGCCGCCGAGTCGGCAAGGTGAGCGCGGACGAGTTCATCGGCCTTCTGCACGGCTTCGGCACCGAGGTCGCCCCGCAGCTGCCGCACGACCTGCTGGTGCATCAGCTGAATCTGTTGTGCGCCTTGAGCCTTGATGCGCTCGGCGTCGACACCGGCCTGCTCTTCGAGCTGGGCGGCGATGCGCGCCGAGTCCTGCTTGGCCTCCTCGGTGACCCGAGCTGCCTCGGCGTTGGCGTCAGCCAGGGCCTTGGCGTGCATCGCGTCGGCGTCCGCAAGCTTCTGCGCGGCCGACGCGCTCTCGGCGAGGGCGGTCCGCACGGCGTCCTGCTGCTTCTGCATCAGGTTCCGCACGGGTGGCACCACCCACTTCACGATGATGAACGCGATCACCGCGAACCCGATCAGCTGGCCGATGAAAATCGACATCTAGGCGCTCCCACCTGATTTCACGTCTACGCCGAGGATGCGGCTGGCCAGAGTGGCCGAGAGCCCATCCACCGACTGCTGCAGTTCTGCTTCGGTCGCCGAACGCTGCTGGGACAACTGCTCGTCTGCCTGCCGAACGGATTCGGCGACTTCGCCGCTGGCCGTGGCGCGCTTGGCGTCGACGACCTGGCGACCCGCGTTGCGGGCCTCGTCACGAATGGCAGACGCCTCTGACCGGGCACCGGTCATGGCCTCTTCGTAGTCGGCCTGAGCGGCCGCGACCTGCTCGGCCGACTTGCGGTTGTCCGCCGCGGTCTTGGACAGCATGGCCTCACGCTCGGCGAGGACCTTGCTGACCGGCGGCACCACCCACTTCGCGATCACGCCGAGCGTGATCAAGAAGATGAGCAGCACAACGAAGAAGGTGCCGTTGGGGACCAGGAAGTTACTGGTCCCCCCGCCCTCTTCGGCGGCCGCCAATACGGCGACCGGCGCTGATCCAGTCAGTTCACCCATGCCGATGGATTACTGCAGGCCCGGGGTGGCGAAGACGAACAGCGCCATGAAGGCCAGGTTGATGAAGTACGCAGCCTCGACCAGACCGACGGTGATGAAGAACGGCGTGAACAGCCGGCCCTGGGCCTCGGGCTGCCGGGCGATGCCCGAGATCAGGGCGTTACCCGCGATGCCGTCACCAATGCCAGCGCCGATGGCACCGCCACCCATGATCAGACCGCCGCCGATCAGAGCGCCTGCCGTGATGAGGGCGTTGGGATCGAGTTCCATTCCTTTTATCCTCCTTGATAACTGGTGGCCGTGCCGCCAGAGTTCGTGGTCGTTACGTCGTAGGGACTTGGGACTAGCGCAGTGCTGCTCAGTGTGTGTCAGTGCTCATCGTGGTCCAGCTCCATCGCCTGGCTGAAGTACAGGATGGTCAGCAGCGAGAAGATGAAGGCCTGGATCAGACCGACGAACAGGTCGAAGGTCTTCCAGATGGCGTTGGGCGCCCACTGGATGTACCAGGGGAACATCGCGATCAGCGCGACCAGGATGCCGCCGGCGAAGATGTTGCCGAAAAGACGGAGGGCCAGCGAGATCGGCTTGGCCAGTTCTTCGACGATGTTGATCGGGGCCAGGAAGGCGACGTGGCCCTTGACGACCTTGACCGGGTGGCCGACGATGCCGCGCCGCCAGATGCCGGCCGCGTGGTAGCAGAGGAACACGAACAGCGCGAGCGCCAGCACGAAGTTGATGTCCGAGGCGGGCGCCTTGTACAGCTCGGCCGCGGCGCCGTCCGCTCCCCCGTACTGCAGGGGCAGCACAGCCAGCCAGTTCGAGATCAGGATGAACACGAAGATCGTGACCGACAGCGGCAGCACGAACGGGGCGATCTTCATGCCGATCGAGCCCTCGATCTGCTGGCGCATCTGGATCGTCAGCGCCTCCCAGAACAGCTGAACGCCTCCCGGAACACCCGTCGAGGTGACCTTGGCCCGCAGGACGAAGGCAAGGCCGATCACGATCAGCGCGGTGATCGCGGTCGCGATGATGGTGTCACCGTTGAACGTCATGCCGAACATTTCGAACACCAGCGTGTGGTGACCGACGTGAATGGCGGCGCCGCCACCCTCCTCGGCGGCGAGAACGGTCTCAGTCATCGTTGCCTGAGTGATCGTCTGAGTCATTGAGGTCAGCTCAACCCTTCGATTCCGTATCCAAGACGTCCAATCCGTTGGCGCGGATCTTGCGCAGCACCGGAAGGCTGGTGCTCATCACGAGAAGCGCCTGGAAGATCGCCAGTCCGAAAAGAACGCCGATTCCGCCGATGTGCTTGAAGAAGTATGCGGTGGCCAGGGCGATCACCGAGATCACCATCAGGCGCATGGCCGAGTTGACGGCCATCTTCTTCTTGAGCGGATGTTCCTGAGCGGTGATGGACTCGACCGCGTGGCGGACCATCAACGCGTTGACAAGCCCGATGGCCAGTCCCAAACCAAAGAAGAGCCCGTAGCCGATGCTTCCGATGAAGCCGGTGGCGAGCACCGCGAGGGCCGTGAGAGCGACGCAGACCATCGCCAGGCGTACCGGTCTGAACGCCACGGATGGGAACACCAACGGCGCGTCGTGCGCTGGCGTTGTCACTGCGACTCCTCTAGCTCGCGGTCGGTGCGTGCCCGATGAGCGTATCGGAGGGCAGCGCGCGCGCTGGACTCACCCACGGGGTAGCTCCCTGTAATCGGTCGACGAGCAGTCGACGGTCGGTCTCAAACGGCGCCGATCGGTCACTGGGACCGTGGGCCGGGCCGGCAACCCGCGAGGTTTTCGGGTTCTGCGGAGAACCGTACCACATGGTAGAAGGCCGAAACCGGGGCCTACTACAAATCGTCGTAATCGGCTCGTTTCGGCTGCGCCCGTGGCTGGCCGCAACTAGTCCAGACGGCCCGCGAAGTAGTCGTCGAAGCCGTCGTCACCACTTCGGCGCAGCAGTGGAATCAAGGTCACGACAATGGCCACCAGGATCGCCGCCAGCATCACCGCCCCGGTGTAGCGCGGATCGAAGAAGATCGTGCTCGCCGCGCCGAACGCGATGATGCCGACCCACAGGTAGATCAACAGGACCACCCGGCGGTGGGAGTGACCGATCTGCAGGAGTCGGTGGTGCAGGTGCATCTTGTCGGGGCTGAACGGGCTGCGGCCGGCGCGGGTCCGGCGCACGATCGCCAGCAGCATGTCCAGCGCGGGCACCAGCATCACCGCGACCACGAGCAGGAACGGCGACAGCAGCGCGAAGACGTCGCGCGCGCCGTAGGCGTTCTGCGAGATCGGTCCCGCCGCCGTCGTCGAGGCCGCCGCGAGCATCAGGCCGATCAGCATCGACCCGGAGTCGCCCATGAAGATCTTGGCGCGATGGAAGTTGTGCGGCAGGAATCCGAGGCAGGCGCCGGCGAGCACGACCGAGATGACCGCCGGCGGGTAGAACAGCACGTCGCCGCCGTGGTCGCGCAGCAGTCCGACGGAGAACACGCAGATCGCCATCGCGGTGATCAGGCCGAGACCGGCCGCGAGGCCGTCGAGTCCGTCGACGAAGTTCATCGCGTTGACGATCGACACCGTCAAGGCGAGCGTGAGCAGGATCGAGGCGGTCTGGTCGAGCACGATCGTGCCGACCCCACCGATCGGGATGTAGAGCACGCTCCAGGCCACCCCCATGGTGACCAGCACGCTGGCAGCGGTGATCTGCCCGGCGAACTTGGTCAGGGCGTCCAATCCCCACCTGTCGTCGATGACGCCGATCACCATGATCAGCCCGCCGGCCACGACGACGGCCGGCATGCCGCTCGAGTAGACGAAACCGCGGGTGAGCGCGGGAAGCTGGGACGCCAGGAAGACGGCCGCGACGACGCCGACGTACATCGCCACCCCACCCATGCGGGGCGTGGGCTGGACGTGCACATCGCGTTCGCGCGGCACCGCGACGGCGCCGAACCGGGTCGCCAGGACCCGCACCGGGCTGGTGGCGAAGTAGGTGATGATCGCGGCCGTGAGGCCCACGAGCGTGAGTTCCCGCAATGGAACCCCGGCGCCGCGATCGGACAGCGCGAGCAGACTGTGCGCCAGCACCGTGCCTGGACCGCCTCCGCTCAACACCGAATGAACCGTACTGGACGAACTTAAGACGCAGGCTGCTGCAGGAGCGAATCCGGCGTCACGTTGAGGACTTTCGCGATGGCGTCCGCGGAGATGGGGCCCTCCCGCAGGATTCTGGGCTCAGGGCCACTGAGATCGACGATGGTCGAGGCGGAGCCCTGTTCGGCGGGTCCGCCGTCGAGATACACCTCGACGCGCTCCCCCAACTGCGTGCGGGCCTGATCCACCGACACCGCGGGCGGGTGCCCGGAGATGTTCGCACTCGACACGGCCATCGGACCGACTGCGCGCAGCACCTCGATCGCGACGGGGTGCAGTGGCATCCGCAGCATCACGGTGCCGTCGGCGTCGCCGAGGTCCCACTGCAGCGACGGCGCCTGCCGCACGACCAGGCTCAGCGCGCCGGGCCAGAACGCTCTGATGAGCTCACGCGCGGACTGCGGGACTGTGTAGACCAGGCCCTCGATGGTGTGCCAGGACCCCACCAGGACCGGCACCGGCATGTCCCGGCCGCGGCCCTTGGCCGCCAGCAGTGCCGCCACGGCGGCGCTGTCGAAGGCGTCCGCGCCGATCCCGTAGACGGTGTCGGTGGGGATGACCACAAGACGGCCGCCCTTGGCAGCACTGACCGCCGAGGCGATCCCGGTGGCTCGCTGCTCGGGGTCACCGCAGTCGAAGACATTGCTCACGGCAGGTCGCTCCTCTCCGCATCGGTGCGCCGGGTGGCGGTGACGAATCGCCACCGCCCGGCCAGGTCTCGTCGCGGCCGCACGTCCTCGAAGAGGCCGGCGCGCTCGATCAGGTCGACGGTAGCCCCCGAAGTGGTGTCGTCGTGCTCGACGCCGAACCACCCGCCGGGACGCAGCCAGCGGCCGGCCAGCGTGACCACGGCGTCGATGACCCGCATGCCGTCGGGGCCGCCGAACAGCGCGTGGTGCGGATCGTGTTCGGCGACTTCGGGATCGAGGGTCGCGCCGTCGGGGATGTAGGGCGGATTGCACAGCAGCAGGTCAACTCGGCCGTCGAACTCGGGAAACAGTCCGGTGGCGGTGACGTCGGCCTCGATGAACCGGACGTCGGTGCCCGCACCGTTGCGCCGCGCATAGTCGAGGGCGTCCGGTGAGTCGTCGACGGCGACGACGGTGGCCGACGGACGGTGTCCGGCGACCGCGAGCGCCAGGGCCCCGCTGCCCGTGCACAGATCCACGACCAGTGGATGCCGTTGGCGGGGAACGGAATCGAGTACACCCATGGCCCATTCGAGCAGGGATTCCGTCTCGGGCCGCGGGATGAAGACGCCCGGGCCGACGTGGAGTTCCAATGGGCCGAACGGCGCGGTGCCGGTGAGGTGCTGCAGTGGAATGCGGCGCGAGCGAGCCTCCACGAGGCTCTGATAGCGGGAGTCGAAGTCCGCGGGCGCCTCGGCTCGGAACAGTCCGCCGCGCTCGACTCCGAGCAGGTGTGCGGCCAGCAGTTCGGCGTCCGTGCGCGCCGAGTCGACGCCGGCCCGCTCAAGAATGCGGGTCGCGGCGGCCACAGCGTCGGCCAGCGAGGTGTGCGCGCCAACGCCGGGCATCAGGCCTGCTGAAGCCGGGTCTGCTTGTCGGCCTCGGCCAACGCGTCCAACAACGGGTCCAGGTCGCCGTCGAGCACCTGATCGAGATTGTGGGCCTTGAAGTTGATCCGGTGATCGGCGATCCGGTTCTCCGGAAAGTTGTACGTGCGGATGCGCTCGCTGCGGTCGACGGTGCGGATCTGGCTGGCGCGGTCGGCGGAGGCGTCGGCCTGCGCCTGCTCTTCGGCCAGCGCCTGCAGCCGGGCCGCGAGCACCTGCATGGCACGGGCCTTGTTCTGCAGCTGCGAGCGCTCGTTCTGGCAGGTGACCACAATCCCGGTGGGCAGGTGCGTGATGCGCACGGCGGAGTCGGTGGTGTTGACGCCCTGCCCGCCCTTGCCGGATGACCGGTAGACGTCGATGCGCAGGTCGGACTCGTCGATCTGGACCTGCTCGACCTCTTCGGGCTCCGGGTAGACCAGCACGCCGGCAGCCGAAGTGTGCACGCGCCCTTGGGATTCGGTGACGGGGACGCGCTGCACGCGATGCACACCACCCTCGAACTTCAACCGCGACCAGACACCGTCGAGCGAATCGCCCCTGCTGGCGATGGACAGCGTCGCGTCCTTGTAGCCACCGAGGTCGGAGGTGGTCTCCCCGAGCATCGTCACGGTCCACCCGCGGCGCTCGGCGTAGCGGATGTACATCCGGGCCAGGTCGGCGGCGAACAGCGCCGACTCCTCGCCACCCTCACCCGATTTCACCTCGAGCACGATGTCGTCGGCGTCGTGCGGGTCTCGTGGTGCGAGAAGGTCGGTGAGCTGGCGGTCCAACTCCGCCACGCGGGTCTCGAGGTCCACGACCTCGGCCGCGAACGACTCATCCTGGCCCGCGAGTTCACGAGCGGCCTCGAGGTCGCCGCGGGCCGACTCGAGCTTGCGGTAGGTCGAGACGATGGGCGCGATCTGCGCGAACCGACGCCCGACGCGACGCGCGTTGGTGGCGTCCGCATGCAGTTCGGGATCGGCCAACTGCCGCTCGAGGTCGGCATGCTCGGTCAACAGCGCATCGATCGCACTGGCACTCACACGAGCCTCCTCATCTCACTGCAGGTCGTCTCTGGCCCTGACAAAAAAGACCGGCGCCCGACATGCGCGCATGCCTGGGCATGCGGCAGCGGGCGCCGGTGTGACAGCTACTTGTCGGCGGTCTTGCGCTTGCCGTAGCGCTTCTCGAACCGCGCGACGCGACCGCCGCTGTCGAGAATCTTCTGCTTGCCGGTGTAGAACGGGTGGCACTGCGAGCAGACCTCGACCACGATGTGGCCGCTCTCCTTGGTGCTGCGGGTGGTGAAGCTGTTCCCACAACCGCAGACCACAGTGGTCTCCTGGTAGGCAGGGTGAATGCCGGATTTCATGGTGTCCTCTTCATTCGTAGGTCGCCGGGTCGCCCGCTCCTGACCTGGAGAATTCGAACGTGAACCGGAACCTGAGGTGGTCAGCGGTCCATTATGCCAGGTCAGCCGCCGTACTCCTAAACGCCTGGCAACCGCGGTGCATTCCCCCGAAGAATCCTGGGCCCACAAGGGCCATTCCCACGATGTGAGACGGTTCGGTGTCGTTGCGGACACGGCTGGGTATCGCCTTCAACGAGAAAAACGGCACCGCGCCGCTCAATCTGGATATGCAAGGAGGACGCTCGATGAACGCCCTGAATCTCAAGCACATGCTGGTCCACGGTGGCGTCGCCGCCGGTATCGGTGTTGCGGCCCTCGGCCTCGGCGCTGGTCTGGCGCAGGCGGATCCCCCGCCCCCTCCCACCCCCACCGTTGATGTCGACGTGCCGCCGGTCCCGGCGGTGCCCGCGGCTCCGGCGATCCCGGCCCCGCCGGCCATCCCGGCGCCCCCGGCCATTCCGGCCCCGCCTGACGTGGACGTGAACGTTCCGGCACTGCCGGCGATCCCGGCCCCGCCCGCGATCCCGGCCCCGCCGGCCATTCCGTCGCCGCCGGCCATTCCGCCGGTGCCCAGCGTCAGCGTCGGCTGACCCAGGCCACACCCGATCGCCGCATCACCGTCAGGTGGTGCGGCGATCGTCGTTCCGGGTGAAGGTCGCGCCGCGGGCTGGGCGCGTCCACAGCTGACCACCGGCCGGCTCGGCACCCAGGGTGATGAGTTGGCGTTTGAGCACCTTGTTGGTGGCCGTCGACGGAAGTGCATCGGTGATCCAGACCCGACGCGGCCACGCCTTGGGCGACAGGTCCTGCTGGTCGGCGAGGAACGCACCGAAGGCCGCCATGTCGAGCTCGACCCCGTCGCTCGGCACGATCGCCGCCATCACCTGGTCACCGACGTGTTCGTCGGGCACCGGATAGATGCTCACCTGGTTGACCGCCGGGTGACGCAGCAGGACCCGCTCGATGGGCGCGGTGGTCATGTTCTCGCCGTCGACGCGCATCCAGTCCGCGGTGCGGCCCGCGAGGTAGATCCATCCGTCGGCATCGCGGTAGGCGAGGTCACCCGACCAGTACATGCCGTGCCGCAGCCGGTCGCCGGTTGCGTCCGCGTCGTTGTAGTAGCCCTGGAACAGGCCCGCTCCCGTGGTGTTGACCAGTTCGCCAATCGCCTTGTCCCCGTTGGTCAGTGCGCCTGCCGCGTCGAATTCGGCGACGGCGCACTCGGTCACGGTCTCGGGGTCGTAGATCGCCACACCCGGGAACCCTCTGCCCACCGATCCGGGCGGGCAGTCATCCTCCCGCGTGACGATGATCGCGCCCTCGGTCGAGCCGAAACCGTCCCACACCGTGCACCCGAACCGGCGGCCGAACTCCTCGATGTCACGGTCGCTGGCCTCATTGCCGAAGGCCACCCGCAGCGGGTTGTCCGCGTCGTCGGACCGCTCCGGGGTGCCCAGCACGTAGGCCAGCGGTTTGCCGACGTAGTTCATGTACGTCGCACCGTAGCGGCGGAGGTCGGAGAGCAGGCCCGACGCCGAGAACGTCGCGGGCACCATGGCCGCCCCGGACCCGATGGCAACGCCCCACCCGGCCAGCAGCGCATTCGAGTGGAACAGCGGCATCGACAGGTAACACACGTCGTCGGACGTGATCGAGAAGCGTTCCACGAGCGCCTGCCCGGCGAACAGCACCGTCATGTGTGCGACCTGGACGGCCTTCGGGTCGCCGCTGGTGCCCGAGGTGAAGATCATCATGAACGTGTCGGTCGGCCCCACCTCGCGATGCGGCACCAGCGGGCCCGCGGCGGCGACCAGCGCAGCCCACTCCTCCGAATCGGTGTCCAGCACGCGAACGCCGGGCAGGTCGAGTCCGTCGAGCAGGTGGCGGCTGTCGCTGTCGGTGAGCAGGATCTGACAGTCGGCGTGCAGGATGTCGCGCCGCAGGGCAGTGCCGCGCCGGGTGGTGTTGATGCCGCACAGCACGTAGCCGCCCAGCGCCGCCCCGGCCATCGCGGTCAGCATCGCCGGCGTGTTCGGAAGCAACGCGCCGATGTGCAGGGGCCGACCCAGGTCGGCGAGCGTGAGCAGCGCGGACGCCTGGCGTTGGGCGTCATCGAGGTGTTGGCGCCAGGTCCACTCCTCATCACCGAACCGGACGGCCGTGCTGTCGTCGTCCCGGCGGGCCCGAAGCATCTGCTGGACGGTCTGGGGTGCAGATTCGTGAGCCACTGTCGGCGCCGCCTCGTCGTTGAAGGGTTGAAGGTGGTGGGTCGAAGGTAGTGAACAGAGTAGTGAAACTGTCTACCGTGTCGAGCGCGCATCCCGCCCGGTGCGCAGTGCGTGTCTGCGAAGATAGGTCAAACCGTCGTCGTGAGATGAGGAACTGACCAAGGTGACCGCCGGCTCCGCAGCCCAGTCCCCCGCCGCCACGCGTCCGGTTCGCGATCGATTGATCGACGCCGCCGAACAGTGCCTGAGCACCAAGGGAATCCGCGCCACCACGGTGTCCGAAGTCGCTGAATTGGCGGGGGTCTCGCGCGGCTGGCTGTATCGGCATTTTCCCGACAAGGCCGCGCTTCTGGGTGCCGCGATCGTTCGGCTCAACGACGTCTACTGGGGCGAAGCCCATTCGGTGCTGAACGAGGTCGAGGGCCTTGCGGCGCAGATCGCAGCGGGAATCCGCCTGGGCCGCAGCGCATACGACTCCCCCGGTGCCCTCGTGATGAAACTGCGACTGGACGAACCCGAGGAGTTCGCCGCCTGCGCCGGAGCCGGAGTCCAGGGCCTGATCCCCGACCTGAGTGCCTTCTGGCGTCCCTACCTGAGTGCGGCGGCCGATCGTGGCGAGATCGAGGTGGACAACCTCGACGTGGCCAGCGAGTGGGTGGCCCGCAACCTGCTCAGCCTGGCGACGGTGCCCGGCAAGCAGGTCGACGTCGATGATCCCGACGCGCTGGTCGATTTCCTCGACCGCTATCTGATGCCCGCGCTCCGGCCGCGGGGTTGACCTCGAGGCCGACGAGTTCGGCCGCAGACCCTGTGAACGCAGAATCCCCCGTCACGCCCCCGGCGTGACGGGGGATTCTGCGGGTGAACTCAGTCGAGGTCGTCCGAGGCGCCTCCCGGCGCCGTCTTGGAGACCTGAACCAGGAACTCGTAGTTGTTCTTCGTCTTGCGCAGCTGGCTCATCAGCAGGTCGATCGCCTGATGGCTGTCCAGGCCGGACAGCACCCGACGCAGCTTGTGCACGATGGCGAACTCGTCGGGCGAGAGCAGCAGCTCATCCTTGCGGGTGCCGGACGGGTTGACGTCGACCGCCGGGAAGACGCGACGCTCGGCGATCTTGCGGTCCAGCTTGAGCTCGGCGTTGCCGGTGCCCTTGAACTCCTCGAAGATCACGGTGTCACCGGTCGAACCGGTCTCCACCATCGCGGTGGCGATGATGGTCAGCGAACCACCGTCCTCGATGTTGCGGGCCGCGCCGAGGAACCGCTTGGGCGGGTACAGCGCGGTGGAGTCGACACCACCGGACAGGATGCGGCCCGAGGCCGGCGACGCGTTGTTGTACGCGCGGCCGAGGCGGGTGATCGAGTCCAGCAGCACCACGACGTCCTTGCCCTGCTCGACCAGGCGCTTGGCCCGCTCGATGGCCAGTTCCGCGGCCTGCGTGTGGTCTGACGGCGGCCGGTCGAAGGTCGAGGCGATGACCTCACCCTTGACCGAGCGCTGCATGTCGGTGACCTCCTCGGGGCGCTCGTCGACGAGCACGACCATGAGGTGGCATTCGGGGTTGTTGCGGGTGATCGCGTTGGCGATGTCCTGCATGATCGTGGTCTTACCGGCCTTGGGCGGTGACACGATCAGGGCGCGCTGCCCCTTGCCGATCGGCATGATCAGGTCGATCACACGCGTGGTCAGCTTCTCGGGGCTGGTCTCCAGACGCAGCCGCTGGTTGGGGTAGAGCGGGGTCAGCTTGCCGAACTCAGGACGGTTCTTGGCCGCTTCGACGGGGCCGCCGTTGACGGTGTCGAGGCGGACCAGCGGGTTGAACTTCTGACGCGGATTCTTGTCGCCGCCGTCGCCCTCGCGGGGCACGCGCACCGCCCCGGTGACGGCGTCACCGCGGCGCAGGCCGTTCTTGCGGACCATGTTCATCGACACGTAGACGTCGTTGGGGCCGGCCAGGTATCCCGAGGTGCGGACGAACGCGTAGTTGTCCAGGACGTCGAGGATGCCTGCCACCGGCTGCACGACGTCGTCCTCGCGCAGTTCGGTGTCGCCACCGCCTTCGCCGCCGGAACGCTCGCCACGCCGACGCCGGTCACGGAACCGGCGGCCACGCCGCCCGCCACGACCCTCGTCGTCGTCGTTGTCGTTGTTGTTGGCGTTACCGCCGCGATTCTGCTGGTCACCGCCGCGCTCAGACCGGTTGTCGTTGCGGTCGGAGCGGTTCTCGTTGCGGTCCGAGCGGTTCTCGTTCCTGCCCTCGTTGCGCTCCGACTTGTTGTCGTTGCGCTCAGACCGGTTGTCGTTCCGCTCGTTCCTGTTGTCGTTGCGCTCACGCTTGTCGGCCTCATTGCTCTCGCGCTTGTCGGCCTCGTTGCGCTCGCGCTTGTCGTCGCCGCCCTCGGGCTTGGCGTTGCTGCGCGGTGTGTCGCCCGCCTCGGCGGGCGGGGCCTGCTCGGCCGACTCGGCCTGGCCACCCTCGGCGGGGGCGCCGGCACGACGGCTGGCGGTCCGGCGCTCACGGCGCGGCGTCTCGCTCCGAGGCGCCTCGGCGTCGGATGCCTGAGCCGATTCGGCGGGGGCCTGCGACTCGGCCGAACCGTTGGCCGGGGCCGACTGCTGGCCACCCTGCTGACGCTCCCGGATCGCTGCGATGAGCTGGCCCTTGCGCAGCCCGGAAACACCTTTGACGCCCAGCTGAACGGCCAGGGCGCGCAGTTCGGGCAGCACCATGCTGGCCAGGGAGCCCTCACCGGAGTCCCGGGCGGGAGTCTTCGAAGTCACCGTCTCGGGCAGATCTGCCGAGGTAACGGAGTCGCCCGCGGTGATGAGGTCCGTATCAGTCACGGATTTCCTTTCTTCCCTCGCGATGCATGTGAGCGAGGGTTCGGTATGTCCAGCAACCACTGGGCACGACGTGCCACCATCTGGGTCACAAAACGATGATCACCGAGATTCGCGGCTGTACGACGAACCGTCGGTACACGAGTGAGACACGAGAAGTGAGTGGTCGTCCTAGTGTCGGCGCAGAAGAAGCTGCGAATTGCCGGGACGGGACCGAGGATAGCCTGCATCGTTGCCGGAAGCAAGAAACCCGCCCCGCGTGCCTCACCGGTCCTGTCGTCAGGTCGCGGCGGGAACCCCGGACGTCCAGCGAACTCCGTCGCCGACGTTCATCTGTTTGACGGTGAATCCGAGCCCGACACCGTGCTCGACGATCTCTGCCGGCAGTTCGGGTGTGGTGGCCAGCACCAGGACCGTAGGTCCGGCACCGGAGAGCACCGCCGCAAGACCACAACGCCGGAGCATCGTCAGATATTCCGCCGATGCGGGCATGGCCGGGGCACGCTGCGACTGGTGCAGCGCATCCTCGGTCGCGGGCATCAGCAGGTCCGGCCGTTCGGTCAGGGCCACCATCAGCAGCGCGGCCCGACTCAGGTTGAACCGCGCGTCGGCGTGGCTGACCTGCTCGGGCAGCAGGACGCGCGTCTCGGCCGTCGATGACCGCACCTCGGGGATCGCGGCGAACAGGTGGATGTCAGGGTGCAACCGCACCCCTGCAGCCGAATACTCGGTCCGCTCCCCCTCCTGAATCCAGGACACCACGGCACCGCCGAGCACGGCGGCCGCCGCGTTGTCGGGATGACCCTCGAACTCCGAGGACAACTGCACGAGGGTGTCCGTGTCGGCCGGTACGCAATCCGTCTGTGCCACAAGACCATTGGCAGCGGCCAAGCCGCCGACCACTGCCGCGGCCGACGAACCCAGGCCACGAGAATGCGGGATCACGTTGCGGCACCGAAGAATCAGCCCGCCTGCACGCAGACCGGCGGCATCCAGGCCGCGCTGCACCGCACGCACCACCAAATGGTCGGGACCTTCGGGCACATGACCGGAGCCCTCGCCCTCCACGTGCACCGTCAGGCCGGAATCCGTTGTCTCAACGGTGATCTCGTCGTACATCCCCAGGGCCAGACCGAGGCTGTCGAAGCCCGGGCCCAGGTTGGCACTGGAGGCTGCCACCACGGCGTGCGCCACGAGTCCGGCGGGCAGTGTCTGGGTCATCGCGCAACCACGTTATTCCAGACCCAGCTTCTCCACGACCGCGGCCGGATCCACCGGCACCGCCGTGACCGTCGGCATTCCCTTGAGGGCGGTGTCCGGGTCCTTCAGGCCGTTTCCGGTGACGGTGCACACCACGGTCGAACCCTTGGCCACCCAGCCGTCCTCGACCGACTTCAGCAGACCCGCGATGCTTGCGGCCGATGCCGGTTCGACGAAGACACCCTCGGTGCGGGCCACCAGGTGGTAGGCGGCCAGGATCTCCTCGTCGGTGGCTGCCAGGAACCGCCCGTTCGACTGCTGCTGCGCCTCGACGGCACCCGCCCAGGACGCCGGCGACCCGATCCGAATGGCGGTCGCGATGGTCTCCGGGTCCTTGACCGGTGCGCCGTGGACCAGGGGGGCCGCCCCGGCCGCCTGCGTGCCGAGCATCTTGGGCAGCGAGTCGGTGACGCCGTCGCGGTGGTACTCCGAGTAGCCCCGCCAGTAGGCGGTGATGTTGCCGGCGTTGCCCACCGGCAGCGAGTGCACATCGGGGGCGCGCCCGAGCACGTCCATGATCTCGAAGGCCGCGGTCTTCTGCCCCTCGATCCGGACCGGGTTGACGCTGTTGACCAGTCCGATCGTCGGGTAGTCGGCGGTCAGCTTGCGGGCCAACTCGAGGCAGTCGTCGAAGTTGCCGTCGATCTGAATGATCTTCGCGCCGTGCATGACCGCCTGAGCCAGCTTGCCCATCGCGATCTTGCCCTGCGGGATCAGCACCGCGCAGGTGATGCCGCCACGCGCCGCGTAGGCCGCGGCCGAAGCCGAGGTGTTGCCCGTGGAGGCGCACAGCACGGCCTGCTGGCCGCGGGCCACCGCGTCGGTGACGGCCATGGTCATGCCGCGATCCTTGAACGACCCGGTCGGGTTCAGGCCCTCGACCTTGAGGTGCACCGTGCAACCGGTGTACTCCGAGAGGCGCTTGGCATGGATCAGCGGCGTGCCACCCTCCAGCAGGGTGATCGGAGTCCAGTCGGCGGCCACCGGCAGACGGTCCCGGTAGGCCTCGATCAGGCCCGGCCATGCCGAGTGCACCGTGGTCTTGGGGGCGCTCATTCGCCCGCTCCTTCCATTCGCAGCACACTGGCCACGCTCGAAACCGCGTCGAGATCCCCGAGCGCGGTGATGGTTTCGCTCAATGCGGCGTCGGTGGCGCGATGCGTCAGCACCGCGATGCGGGCACCGACCCGCTCGCCGCCCTGATTGACCACGCCCTCCTGGCGCACCTCGGCGATGCTGACCTCACGCTTGGCGAATTCGGCGGCCACTGAGGACAACACGCCCGGTTTGTCGCTGACGTAGAGGCTGACGTAGTAGCGCGTGGGCACCACGCCGATGGGCGCGATCGCCAACTGCGCGTACTTGGACTCGCGCGGGCCGCGGCCACCCTGGACGCGGTTGCGTGCGGCCATCACGAGGTCGCCCAGGACGGCCGACGCGGTGGGGGACCCGCCGGCACCCTGGCCGTAGAACATCAGGCGGCCCGCGGCCTCCGCCTCGACCACGACGGCGTTGAACGCGCCGTTGACCGCGGCCAGCGGATGGTCCAGCGGCACCAGCGCCGGATAGACCCGGGCCGAAACACACTCCTGGCCATCACCATTGGTGATCCGCTCGCAGATCGACAGCAGTTTGATGGTGCAGCCCAGGGCCTTCGCCGATTCGAAGTCCTCTGCGGTGACCTTGGTGATCCCCTCGCGGTAGACGTCGTCGGCGGTGACCCGGGTGTGGAAGGCGATCGAGGCCAGGATGGCGGCCTTGGCGGCCGCGTCGTAGCCCTCGACGTCGGCGGTCGGGTCCGCCTCGGCGTACCCGAGCGCGCTGGCGTCGGCGAGCGCGTTGTCGTAGCTGGCGCCGGTGTCGTTCATGGCCGACAGGATGTAGTTCGTGGTGCCGTTGACGATGCCGGCCACCCGCAGCACGGTGTCACCGGCCAGCGACTGGGTCAGGGGGCGGATCACGGGGATCGCACCGGCGACGGCGGCCTCGAAGTACAGGTCGACGCGGGCCTGCTCGGCGGCCTGCGCCAGTTCACCGGTGGACTGGGCCAGCAGGGCCTTGTTGGCCGTGACGACAGACTTCCCGCTCGCCAGCGCGGCCAGGATCGCCTTGCGCGCAGGTTCGACCGGGCCCATGACCTCGACCACGATGTCCACGTCGTCACGCGCCACCAGGGCTTCGATGTCATCGGTGAGCAGGTCGACCGGGACCCCGCGGTCCTCGGAGACGCGGCGCACTCCGACCCCGCGCAGCACCAGAGGTGCGCCCACCCGGGCGGCCAAGTCCTCGGCACTGTCCCCCAGGATCCGGACCACCTCGCTGCCGACGTTGCCCAGGCCCAACACCGCTATGCCAACCGGCTTTTCGGATGCGCTCATGCGATCACCTCACTTCCAGACTCAACAGATCGTCGACCGTCTCCCGACGCAGCACCAGGCGCGCGACGCCGGCGCGCACGGCCACCACCGCGGGTCGACCCAACAGGTTGTATCGACTCGACATCGAATAGCAGTACGCACCGGTGGCCGCAACCGCCAGCAGATCGCCGGGAGCGATGTCCTCAGACACCCAGGTGTCCCGGACCACGATGTCACCGCTCTCGCAGTGCTTGCCCACGATTCGCGCAAGAACGGGTCCGGCGTCGCTGAATCGTGACACCAGGCGGGCGTCGTACTCGGCCCCGTACAACGAGGTGCGGATGTTGTCGCTCATCCCGCCGTCGACGCTGACGTAGCGACGTTGGGCGGTCGGGCTGATCGCCACGTCCTTGACGGTGCCGACCTCATACAACGTGATGGTGCCGGGTCCGGCGATCGCGCGGCCGGGTTCGACCACCAGGCGCGGGGTGGGCAGACCGACGGCGGCGGCCTCGCTCTCGATGATCTGGTGCAGCTTGCTCGCCAATTCCGACATGGGCGGCGGATCGTCGTGCGGCAGGTACGAAATACCCAGTCCCCCACCGAGGTCGACGGTCGATATCTGCGCGGTCTTGTCGACACCGAACTCTGCGACGACGTCACGCAGCAGGCCCAGCACGCGGTGCGCGGCGATCTCGAAGCCCGCGACGTCGAAGATCTGCGAACCGATGTGGCTGTGCAGACCCACGAGGCGCAGGTTGTCGGTCTCGAAGACCCGGCGCACGCCGGCCATCGCGGCGCCGCTGGCCAGCGACAGACCGAACTTCTGATCCTCGTGGGCGGTGGAGATGAATTCGTGTGTGTGCGCCTCGACACCGACGGTGACGCGCAGGAACACGTCCTGCACCACACCGGCCTCACCGGCGATCGCGTCGAGCCGGTCGATCTCGATCATCGAGTCCAGCACGACGTGGCCGACGCCGGCCTTGACCGCCGTCGTCAACTCCGAGACCGACTTGTTGTTGCCGTGCAGGGCGATGCGCTCCGGCGGGAAGTCGGCGTGCAGTGCCACGGCGAGTTCACCGGCGCTGCACACATCCAGCGACAGCCCCTCCTCGGCGACCCAGCGCGCGATCTCGCTGCACAGGAAGGCCTTTGAGGCGTAGTTGACGTACTCTCCCCCGCCGAACGCGGCGGCGATCTCGCGGCAGCGCGACCGGAAGTCGTCCTCGTCGATCACGAACAACGGTGTGCCGTATTCACGCGCGAGTTCGCCGACCGTCACACCCGCGATCGACACCTCTCCGTCCGCGCCGCGAACCAGGTTGCGCGGCCAGACATTCGGCGCCAGCAGCAGGATGTCCTCCGGGGACTGCGGCTTGGCCGGCGCTCCCGCGTGGTGGATCTCCTCGGCATGCCGGGGCCCGGCGGGATGCGCGTTCACATCCGCTCCGGTGCGCTGACGCCGAGGATCGACAGACCGTTGGCGATGACCTGACGCGTGGCCTGGCACAACGCAAGGCGTGCTGCGTTCAGGGCGGTCGGCTCCTCGTCGCCCTGGGGCAGCACGCGGCACGCGTCGTAGAACCGGTGGTAGTCGCCGGCCAGGTCCTCGAGGTAGCGGCAGATCCGGTGCGGCTCACGCAGATCCGCGGCGGTCTTGAGCACGCGCGGGAACTCGCCGATGCTGCGGATCAGCGTGCCCTCTTTGTCGTGGGTGAGCAGTCCGAGCTGTTCGGTGCTGGCCGACAGGCCCAGTTCTGCGGCGTTGCGGGCCAGCGCCGAGAGCCGGGCGTGCGCGTACTGGACGTAGTAGACCGGATTCTCACTGGAGGCCGAGGACCACAGTTCGAGGTCGATGTCGATCGGGGTGTCCACCGAACTGCGGGTCAGCGAGTAGCGGGCGGCGTCCACACCGAGCGCCTCGACCAGGTCGTCGAGCGTGATGACGGTGCCGGCCCGCTTGCTCATCCGAACCGGCTGGCCGTCGCGCACGAGGTTGACCATCTGACCGATCAGCACCTCGACGGTGTCGGGATCGTCGCCCAGGGCCGCGGCGGCGGCCTTCAGCCGGGCGATGTAGCCGTGGTGGTCCGCGCCGAGCATGTAGATGCACAGGTCGAAGCCGCGGGCCCGCTTGTCCAGGTAGTAGGCCAGGTCACCGGCGATGTAGGCGGGCTGCCCGTCGCTCTTGATGACGACGCGATCCTTGTCGTCACCGAACTCGGTGGTGCGCAGCCAGGTCGCACCATCCTTCTCGTAGATGTTTCCGGTGCGGCGCAGCTGGGCGATGGCCTCGTCCACACGGCCCGAGGTGTGCATCGAATCCTCGTGCGTGAACACGTCGAAGTCGGTGCCGAACTCGTGCAGCGACTCCTTGATGTGGGTGAACATCAGGTCGACGCCGATCTCGCGGAAGGTCTCCTGCCGCTCGTCGGCGGGCTGGCTCATCACATCGGGAACCTTGGCCTGGACCTGCGCGGCGATGTCGACGATGTAGGCGCCGGCGTAGCCGTCCTCAGGGGCGGGCTCCCCCTTGGCCGCGGCGACCAGGGAGCGAGCGAAGCGGTCGATCTGGGCACCGTGGTCGTTGAAGTAGTACTCGCGCACGACGTCGGCGCCCTGGGTGGACAGCAGCCGGCCCAGCGCGTCGCCGACGGCGGCCCAGCGGGTGCCGCCGATGTGAATCGGCCCGGTCGGGTTGGCCGAGACGAACTCGAGGTTGATCTTGGTACCCGCCAGCGCGTCGCTGCGGCCATAGCCCTGGCCTGCGGAGATGACGTTCTGGACGAGGGTGTTCTGGGCCGAGGCTTCCAGCCTCAGGTTGACGAAACCGGGGCCGGCCACCTCGGCCGACGCGATGCCGTCGGCCGCAGCCAGTGCCTCGGCGAGCCAGCCGGCCAGCTCGCGGGGGTTGGCGCCGACCTTCTTGGCGACCTGCAGCGCGAGGTTGGTGGCGTAGTCACCGTGCTCGGGGTTGCGGGGACGCTCGACGGTCACGGTGGCGGGCAGCGCGGCGGCATCGAGGTCATGGGCGGCCAGCACCGCGGCGGCGGTGTTCTTCAGCAGCTCGGCCAGATCGGCAGGGGTCACGGGTGTCCATCCTATGGTCTGGGGTGGTCAGGTCCCGAATCAGTTACCGCTCGACGGCCCCTTCAGCGCGAGCGTGCATGTCCCCGACCGACACGCCGCGGCGGGACCGTGGTCTGCGCACGCTCGCGACAGGAGCGGATCGGATTCGGACTGGCCGTCGTGATGGGTTAGTCTGTGCAGGCCCAATGGCGCACCAGTGCGCCCCCGTAGCTCAGGGGATAGAGCGTCTGCCTCCGGAGCAGAAGGCCGCAGGTTCGAATCCTGCCGGGGGCACTCATCAACCGCCTGATCGCAGGCGGTTTCTGTGTATCTGAGACCGGCGTGCTCCGCGGCATATACGAATGCTGCGTCCGACTACGTCACTTTGGTGCGCGGCCTCTGCCGGTCCTCTCCTATTCCGGCAGGGCGTCGATCGGCATCAGCGAGATCGGCACCCAGTGGGTGCCCGGTCCCTCACCTGGGCAGCCCGCGCCGTCGAGGACGAGCGTGCGTTCGCCGTGGAAGCTGCCGTCGCCGTTCGGGATCCAGTAGTCCGAGCGGCGCGACGGTACGCCGCTGTCGGGGTCGGTGCGCGTGCAGAGGTAGGGCTGCTCACCACTGGTCTCCCACCGGCCGTTGGACCAGCGGTACTCGAACTCCAGCGGCGCGCCGGGATTGCGTTTCTGGTCATCGCTGTTGTCCATGCGCGCGATGCACCCGTTGGCGTCGCAGGTGGTCGTGAAGGAGACGGGAAAGGTCTTCGACTCCATCGGAGTCGGTGTGCCGTTGAAGGTCTGTTTGGCGAAGTCGACGGTGAGGTTGTAGTGGCCGTAGAGCGGCGGCGGTTCGGTGCGATCCGCGCGAGCCAGCGGCGACACGGTCGCGACGGCAGTTGCGGCCAGCACGCCGATCACGACCAGTTCCCTCATGGTGCCTGGTTAGCACATGAACGCACGCTTGGCGGAGCATCTTCTCGATTCACCCGATGAGCACTTGGGTTGAAGGACTCGCCTGGGTGTCAGTTCGGCAGGGCTGGCATGTCGGCCGGCATCGCATCGGTGCCGACATTCGGGCACAGGAGCTTCACCGCGTGCAGCGCCGCGGTCGAATCCTGGTAACCACCGATGAAGTCTCGGTCCGGGAATCCGCTCGGGGGCGCGCTGGGACTGCCGCGGCTGATGCGGTGCACCGCCTCGGCGAGCGCCAGCACGGTGGTCTTCACTTCCGAATCCTGGATCGCTGCTGCTTCGGTCCGGATCGCGGTCTCCGCCTCGGCGGCCTTTCGGGGCAGGTTGGGGTCGGCGGTGCCGCCCATCCCCTGCAGCACGCCCGGAAAGACCGCCGCGAGGTGATGCGCGGCATCATCGACGCGTTGGCAGTCCGCACTCGGCACGTCGTCCCGCGGCGCGGTCAGGATCAGGACCAGAGCAACGGGCGCCGCCACGGCACCCATTGCCAGCGTGATCTTCCCCCGCGACCAGTCCGGAAGCCCCATCGATACAGCCTATGTACGGCGAGACGGCACCCATCGCACGAATCACCGGAGCCCCAGGGTGCCCTTCACCTCTGGTGGTCGGCGGGCTTCGACGGCTTGAGCCGGTCGGCGATCCTCTGACCGAGCGACGGGTGGTGCTCGCCCCTGGGCGTCTGGTCGACGGCGTGCCTGGGCTGATCCGACAATCGCGGCAGCGCGCGCTTGAAGGGTGCGTGTGACGGCGTGGACTCGTGCCGGTCCACGGGTGGCGCGTCCTCGCTGTCCTTCTGCGGATCGCCGAAAGCCTTCGCCCCGGCGGACCGAGTCGGTTTGACTGTGGCCCCAGTGGCCGGGTGCGGACGAACCCCGTCCGCAGGGGCGCCGGCCGCCGTCATGTCCGCAGGGGCGCCGGTCGGTGTCATGTCCGCAGGCGTCACCCTCGCAGGCGTCCCACCTGCGGCCGTCACTCCCGTGGGACCCGGTACCTGCAGCACCCGCCCTGAGGAGCGCGCCTGCCCGACCTCCGCGCGGACGTCGTCGACGGCCTTGACCACCGCGCCCGCGACGATGGTGCCGGCATCGGTCAGCGCCCGCGCCGCGGTGTCGACCCCCGCACCCACCGCCCGGACCGGATCGCCGCTGACCGCGAGTTCCTGCGCCACGGCGTCGGGAACCTCGAAGACCGCCGACAGCACCTCGTTGAACGCTGGGAAGATGACCGCGCCGACCACGTTGATCGCACCGATCACGGCGACCTGTACGACACCCTCGGGTGCCGCGGTGGCCGTCGGATTGGGCACGATCGGCAGGTTGAGCGCGGTGAAGGTGTCCTGGCGCGCGGTCTGGATGGCTGCGATGATCCCGGGCAGTCCGTCCGCGGCGGCCGGGATGATGTTCATCAGGCCGACCACCCCGACCTCGAAGGCGTTCAGCGCCCGCGGAGCCACCAGGGTGCCGTCGGCGAGGATCGCGGCGGCCGCCGCGGCGTTGGTCGGGCCCGTGACGGATGCGGCGGCGATGCCGATCGCCTTCAGCAGGTCATTGGACTGCAACGCGGTCAGGAACGTGGCCGGGGCCTGCAGCGCCGTCGTTCCCGCTGTCACGCCGGTCTCGACCAGCAGCGGGCAGATGATCGAACAGTAGGTGACCTGGTTGCGCAGAAAGCTGACGATCAGCCCACCCGGCGGCACCGGAGCGGCAGTCAACCGAACGTCCTGCATCAGGACCGGCGGCGGTGGGGAGGCGATGACGGGATCCAGGGGCGCGGCCATCAGGGCGGCGATGCCCACGACGGCCACCCCCGTGGCGGCGAAACCTGCGCGCGGTCGCGTCCGTGCCTGCATGGCGCCCCCTGAGAGATCGACGGTGATGCAGACGCCACGAAGAGCCGCGCCGACGGGTTCAATCCAGGGTGCTGCCCCTACCGCTGTTCGTGCTTGACGATGCCGTGGTCGCGGCAGTGCCGGCTTCCCGGTGCCGGATTCTGGGCACAACCTGGGCTGCGGCAGGTGCGGTGCAGATACGTCATGATCAATCCTTCGAAGTTGGTTGGCGGCGCTGCCGCGTATCGGTGCTCTGGCGGCGCTATCGCGTGTCGGCGCCGATGGCGACCATTTCCACGTAGGCCGCGGTGATGCCCGTCAGGGCGAATGGAGCGTCGGCGTCCCCGCTGGGTGGTGCGCCGCGGGGGTCGAGGTCGGCGACGGCGTCTCGATACCTCGCTGGGACCTGGGCGCCACGATGGTCGAGCAGAGCTCTCCTGGTCAGCTCACACAGGCTCGTCCACCAGCCGTCCAGCCGCAGGCGTTCCTCCTCCAGACGGATCGCCTCTGCCGAACGGAGTTGCCAGCGTCGCGACCTCTGGCGGGAGTCGTCGTCACGGACCAGGTCGGCACGCCGCGGTATCGACGCTGCGACGGCTTCGGAGAGGTAACCGTGCGGGTGCGCAAGCAGTTTGGCCTGAACACGCATCTCCAACGTGAAGAACCATGTCAGCGGTTGGATTCTGCCCATATGTCAGTGTAGCCGAACGGGGCGAACATTATGCGCGGAAAGCATTGAGAGAACGAAGATGTGACAGAACAGTGCGTCTGAACTGTTGTGGCACAAGGAAAATCAGTGACATGCCCAGAAAAGAAGAACGCTGGTGCGGATTGCTCCGCACCAGCGTCTCAAGTCTGTGTGTCAGATCAGATGGTCGAAACGCCAACTGCCTGAGGACCCTTGGCGCCCTGTTCGATCTCGAACTGGACTCGAGCGTTCTCCTCGAGCGTGCGGAAGCCGCCGCCGGTGATCTCGCTGTAGTGGACGAAGACGTCCGCCGAGCCGTTGTCAGGAGCGATGAAGCCGAAGCCCTTTTCGCCGTTGAACCATTTCACAGTGCCCTGTGCCATTGAATTTCTTCTCTCAATCAAATGCGCAGCAACTAGCAAGCGCGCGTGGTCAGCCTAGCATGGAAACCCACGCAGGCGAATCGACATGATCCACACCCGAGGTCCTGACGCTGACGAAAATCGTTGGTTTCCAACCAAAAATAGTGCCCAACAGCGCAACTGGCGCAAACGACAGCGAACGAACCCCGGAAGCACGGGCCTGATCTGCGGGTGGAACGGGCGTCAGTCGAACGTCACCCCTGCGGAGACGCGATTCCCCACTCCTTGTCGGCGTTGGACCGCTTCAGGTCCTGAAGCTTCGCGCAGTTGGCTTCGATGGTGCCGGAGTCGGAGAGGAGTTCAGTGACGCGCTGACGGTTCTGCGCGAACCACGACATCTCATCGGCTGCCGAGAGGTACGCGATGTCCTGGTGCCCTTCGAGGTGCTGACAAATCAGCGACAACCGGAACCACCTGTCCGGGCCAGGTCGAAGTAGCTGGCTCCCGCCCCTCAGTGCAGCCGCAACGCGACGCGCCACATCACGCCTCAGGGCGGGGGATTCCCCAGTTCTTGTACGCGTTCGCGCGCTGGAGATCGTTCAGTTCGGCGCACACCTCCGCCGCTCGCCTATCGTCGGCGAAGAGGCCCTCGATGGCCGGCAGGCTGGTTGCGAGCCAACTGACCTGATCCAGGATGGAGCCCTGTTCCGTGTCGTCCCCTCCGCCGAGGTACTGGCGGAGGACCGAAAGCCAGAACCAGTCGTCCTCGCCACCGACACGCGTCGGCGCAACCGAGATCTCGAACTGACCACGATCATTCGACACCACCCACGCCAACCTCTCACCGGACAATGTGATCGAGGCGTCGATATCGGCCAACCCACGGGAGCGGGAATTGGTGAAGCGATACGCGGGATTGAGGTACAGCACCTGCAGATACTGAGCGATGAACTCGAGAAGCCTTGTCATGAGCCGCCTTCGATCTTCGGAGGCACCAGCTTAGTGTCACTGACCAGCTGGTAGCCATGGTCCAGCAGATACCGCAGTTCGGCGCCCGTGTAGGTGTCCGGGAGCACCTTGTGGAACGGCACGGACAACGTGATGGTGTCGTGATTCGCGATCGCCATGTCTAGGACGTGCTGATTCGCGGCAAGCTGCTGCTGCGGTGTGTAGGAGTACCAGTCCGCCCCCAGATCGAAGTAGCTGGCGCCGCGCTCCTTGGCCACGTCGATGTACGACGGGCCGCCATCTCGAGGAGCGAAGGGCCCAAGGACGGTCTCTCCTGAGCCCGATAGGTGCTGCTCCGTCAGAACGCGCAGTCCGGGCGGCATGTACTGCGTTGGGTTGTCCAACCCGAACTCCGGGCGCGACGTGTCGATGGGATCGGAGATCTCGAACGGCGTCAGGTGCGCGCTGGTCGGGCCGTGCCCCAGCGTCGGGCCGTCGGGAACATGGGGAGCGGGAGTGTCCATCTCCGGCAGGTCGAGGCCGTGCAACGCACCGGACCGCAACAGCCCTGCTTCTGGGCCGAAGATCAGCGCCGGCGCCGTCATCGCACCGTCGGCACCCTTCTCACCGGCGTAGTACGCCAGACTCGGTGCGTCCATCGCATTCTGGACCTCGCTCAGCAGGGGATGGAGGGGATTCGCGGCGGTTTTCCCGATTTCCTCGGCGGTGCCGGTGACCAGATCCCGCCAGGACTCGAACACCCCGGGAGCCTTGGGGCCGCCCGTGCCGAACAGGTTCTTGAAGGACTGTTCGGTGGCCAGCCAGCGATCACGGAACCCGTCCACAAACCCGGGCGCCGGCTGCGTCGGGAGTTTCGGGGGCGCGGGCAGTGGAGCGTTCGGATCGTAAGTCGCCCAGAACTGCTCGGAGCTGGCGACCATATCGCTGATCCGCTGCTCGATCTGATCGGGCGGCACACCATCCGCGGCCAGGACGGCCCGCAGTGCCGCCTTCCCCTCCTCCACCGCCTTGGGATCCGTCACCGCCGGCGGTTGCAGTTTCGGCGCGGCTGGCTGGTGGGGCTGCTGCGGCGCGATCACCGCGGCCTGCGGCGGCATCGCTCCTTCGACCGGCTCCTCGCGTTCCGTCGGCAGCAGCATGTCCTCGAGCGTCGGGGGGCCGTCACCGCCGCCGCCCGCGCCTGGTTCGGGTGTCGGAGACAACATCGGCCCCTCTTTGAAGGTCCGGTTGTCCACCAACTGCACGGATCCGTCCTGGCCCTGCGGTGTGCCGGGCACCTCGGCGAAGGACACGGACTCGAATGCGGCGACGGCCGCGGTGATCGCGCCGGCCGCAGCCTGGTCGGCGTTGAGCAGTGCCGCGGCGGCCGACCGGATCTCGGCGGCCAACTGCGTGGCCTGCGCCAGCTTGGCGTCGTATTTGGGGCCCGGCGGGAACTCTTCTCGACTGCTCAGCGACAGGTCCTCGCCGACGTCGAAGCCGGCGTCCTCGGCTCGCCGGATCGCATCGAGGACGACGTTTTTGGCCGCCGAAATCTCGCGCGAGCCGACGGTAGCGGCCGACGCGGCGGCACGGAGGTCATCGGCGATTCCGATGACCATGATCTTGTCGGACTGTGTGCGGGCCACGGTGGCGGCGGCGGTGGCACCGTCCCAGTCCGCCCCGCCCGGAGTCAGCGCGTTCTGATGAACGGTGTGGAACACGTCCTCCCACTGATCCGCGGACTCCGACCAGGACCGCGCTGCGGCGGTCAGGTGTGCTGTCTCCCACCCCTCGATCTGTGACCGACCGGGCAGGGCCGCTGTCCCGGAGCCCGGCATCTACACGAGGAACGCGGGACTGGTGGCCGCGATCTGTCGCGCCGATCGGCGCTCGTTGTCACTGAAACCTGTTGCCGCTGAATCCATCTTCACCCCTGTGGCTTCGGCACGTGCACTCAGACGAGCTCCCATGGCGTCGACGGCCGCCGAAACCGCCGAGACCGCGGAGGTCGTCGGCTGATACAAGTGCCCCGTGCTGACCGACGCCGCTAGACCGGAGAGCTCGACCGCCTCCGATCCGCACTGGGCAGCGAAGGTGCGCAATCCAATCAATTGGATGTCCAGATCCCCCATGGAAGCAGTCTAAGGGCGCCCCCGCGACCCGCAATTCACCAGAATCAGGCCAACGGACGGTTCGCCATTCGACGCACCGATTCCGGCACGGGCACCGACTGCGGACAGTCGGGCGCAGCGACCGGTTCGCCGTACACCGCGGTCAACGGCACCACCCCGGCCCAAACGCCGGCGGCGACGTCCGATTCGGGGTCCTCGGGCCAGCCGTCGCTGACCTTGAGCGACCAGTTCGACTCCCCGATCGGCAGCGTCAGCACCAGCGTCGCCGCCAGCTCCTTGCGGGTGCTCTCCCGCAGTTCGGCGACCCGACCCGGGATGAATGCGTCGGTCAGCGCCTCCAGGTAGGTGACCTTGTCGGCGTCGGCCACCGGAGTGAACGTTCCGAACAGCGTGGCGCTGCGGTAGCGAAACGACGACTCGAACCCGCTGCGGGCCACCACGACGCCATCGAGGGTGGTGATCGACACCGCGGCCGAAACGCCGTCAGCCAGGGCACGCATCCAGGGCGATCCGGTGGATCCGTGGATCACCAGTTCGTCGTCCACCCTGGTGAAGCCGGTGGGAAACACCGCGGGATGGCCGTCGCGCACCAGCGCGACGGTGGCCAACGGTGTGCTGCGCATCAGGTCGTTGAGCGCCTCCCGGGACCTGCTCTGTTTCTCCGGCAGGCGCGAGATGCGGGTCGTGGGCTGCGACATGGGTCAACTGTCGCACGGCGCGGCCACCCACACCGCGGTATCCGGCGGCAGGACGCCATCGGCATGCGGACCCGAGGCCAGGATCACCGAAAGCCGCTCGGGCAGCACGATTTCGCTGTCGCCGGCGTTGACCCAGCACTGGGCCGCACCACGCTCGAACGCCAGCACTCCGGGGTTGTTCACCAGCCAGCGCACCGCACCTGCCCCCACCCACAGGCCCGGCCGCAACGCAAGGGCCTGACGGTACAGATGCAGGACGGAGTCGACGTCGTCCTGCTGCACAGCCACCGAGTGCGCACCCCAATGATCGGGCTGCGGCAGCCAGGTCGGCCCAGCGCCGGGCGGCGAAAAGCCATACGGGGCAGAGCTTCCCGACCACGGCAACGGAATTCGGCAGCCGTCACGGCCGACGTCGGTGAATCCCGACTGCACCCAGGTGGGGTCCTGCCGGAGGTCGTCGGGCAGGTTCTCGACCTCCTCGAGGCCCAACTCCTCCCCCTGGTAGATGTAGGCGGTGCCGGGCAGCGCCAACTGCAGCAGTGCGCACGCCCGGGCGCGGCGTCGGCCCAGGTCGTGATCGGCCGACTCCTCGGCCCACCGGGACCGCTCCCACTCGGACTCCACCAGTCCCTCGGGCTGCGACCGCGAGTACCGGGTGACGGTGCGGGGGACGTCATGGTTGGACAGCACCCACGTCGGCGGTGCGCCGACGGACTGCGCACCGGTGATCGCGTCGTCGATCACCGCGCGCAGGGTCTCAGCCCGCCACGGTGCACGCAGAAAGTCGAACTGGAACGCGGTGTGCAGTTCGTCGGGTCGCAGATACCGCGCCAACCGCTCAGTGCTGGGCACCCAGGCCTCGGCGATGAACACCCGTTGCGGCGCATACTGATCCGCGATCGACCGCCATCCCCGGTAGATCTCGTGGACCCCATCCTGGTCGAAGGCCGGATGAGTCGCCGTGGCGCGGCCGCGGTCCGGCAGGCCCTGCGCCTTGACCAACCCGTGCGCGACGTCGATGCGGAATCCGTCGACGCCCTTGTCGAACCAGAAGGCCAGGACATCCTCGAACTCCGCGCGCACCTGCGGGTGTTCCCAGTTGAGGTCTGGTTGCCCTGGGGCGAACAGGTGCAGGTACCAACTGCCGTCGGCGACCCGGCTCCAGGCCGGGCCTCCGAAGATGCTGCCCCAGTCGTTCGGCGGCAGTTCACCGTCGGCGCCGCGTCCGGGCCGGAACAGGTACCGCTGCCGCGCGCCGGGTTCGTCACGCAACGCGGCCTGGAACCACTCGTGCTGATCGGAGGTGTGGTTGGGCACGATGTCGAGAATCACCTTGAGCCCCAGGGTGTGCGCGTCGGCGATGAAGGCCTCGGCCTCCGCCAGCGTGCCGTAGGACGGTTCGATGCCGCGGTAGTCGGAGACGTCGTAGCCGGCGTCGGCCATCGGCGACGGGTACCAGGGGTTGATCCACACCGCGTCGATGCCCAGGGCCGCCAGATACGGCAGTCGGGAGCGCAGGCCCGCGATGTCCCCGATGCCGTCGCCGTTGTCGTCGGCGAAGCTGCGGATGTAGACCTGGTAGACGACCGCGGTCTCCCACCACTGCACGAACCTCAACCGCCCACGCGGCGCAGGGCCTCGGGCGTGAGGTCGGCCAGGGCGGGATAGCCGTCGACCGCCATGATCAGGTCGGCCTCCGCCAGCAGCGACCGCACCACATGCACGATGCCGTCGACCCCTCCCAGCGCCAGCCCGTAGGCGTAAGGGCGTCCGATCCCAACTGCCTTGGCCCCCAACGCCAATGCCTTCAGGACATCGGCGCCCGATCGGATCCCGGAGTCGAACAGCACCGGCAGCTCGCCGGAGGCCTCGACCACGCCGGGCAGGCAGTCGATGGCGGGCAGGCCGCCGTTGGCCTGTCTGCCGCCGTGGTTGCTGCAGTAGATGCCGTCGACGCCGTAGTCGGCGGCGCGGCGGGCGTCGTCGGGGTGGCAGATGCCCTTCAGGATCAGCGGCAGCTTTGTCAGCGACCGCAGCCAGGTCAGGTCGTCCCAGGTCAGCGATTTCCCGAAGACGCTCGCGAAGTACATGACGGCATCCCGGGGATCAGCGCCCTCGGCCAGGCCGGCCTTCTGCCGGAACACCGGGTCGCTGGTGTAGTTGGCCAGGCACTTCCCCCGCAGCTGCGGGAAGTTGGCGGTGGCCAGGTCGCGCGGGCGCCAGCCGGGGATCCAGGTGTCGAGCGTGACGACGATCCCGGCGTAGCCCGCGGCCTCGGCCCGGTGCACCAGGCTCTCGGCGATGTCGCGGTCGTTGGGGCAGTACAACTGGTAGAAGGCCGGGGTGTCGCCGACCTGTGCGGCGATGTCCTCCATCGGATCCTCGACCAGGGTCGAGGCGCACATCGGCACGCCGGTGGCCGCCGCGGCCCGCGCGGTCGCGAGGTCACCGTGGCCGTCCTGGGCACACAGGGCGATCACCCCGATCGGCGCCAGGAAGATCGGTGCGGGCCAGCGCTTTCCGAACAGCTCGACCGACAGGTCGCGCTCCGTGGCGCCGACCAGCATGCGCGGGATGAGCCCCCACCGACCGAAGGCCGTGACGTTGCCGTCCTGGGTGTTCTCGTCTCCGGCACCCCCGGCCACGTAGGACCACACCGACGGCGGCAGCGCGTGCCGGGCGCGCTCCTCCAGCTCGGCGTAGGACATCGGCAGGCTCGGCAGCACCCCGGTGAGGCCCTGGAAGTAGATCTCGTACTGGTAGGCACCGTAGGGCGCAGTCATCGCTTCAGTCCTTTCGATCTGTGAAGACTCACCGGCGGTGGGCGCCGGTGGGACTCCACAAATCCCCCACGACGGCGGCGGCCCGCCTCAGTTGGTCGATGTCCGTGCTGGTGGGGATCAGATGGATCTCGTCGGTGCCGACGGCTTCGAAACTGCGCAGCACCGCGGCCAACTCGTCCTCGTCGCCGGCCCACCCCGTGGTGGGCGCGATGGCCTCGACGAGGTCAGCCGGCAGCCAGTTCATGTAGCGCAGCAGGTGTGCGCGGACCTGCTCGCGGGCACGGTCCTTGTCCCCCAAGGCAAACCAGAACGACGTGGCCAGGTGCGGTGCGGGTTTACCCGCCTCGGCCCACGCCTGCCGCGCCACGTCGAACAGCTCGTTCTGGGCGGCGACGTCGAGGTCCATGGTGATCCCCGCGAGACCGTCCGCCCACGCTGCCGCGCTGCGCACGGTCTTGGGCCCGATGGTGCCGACCAGCAGTCGCGGTCCGCCGGGCTGGACGGGCGACGGCCCGACCGGAAGCACCGACTCGGTGATCTTCTCCCCCGCCCACACCCGGCGCATGATTCCCACGCGCTCGGCCATCTCGCGCATGGTCTGGGTGCGCGGGTCGGCGCCCACCGCGCGGTAGTCCTCATGGCGGCCGCCGACGCCGATGCCCACGGTCAATCGGCCGCCCGAGAGCATGTCGCCGGTGGCCAGCGCCTTGGCGCACATCACCGGGTCGTGAAGTTGCGGCACGATCACCGTCGTCACCAACTCGACGCGTTCGGTCCAGGCCGCCATGGCGCCCAGGAGCGTCAGGCTGTCGGGGTTGTCGAACGCGATGCGCTCACCCCAGCAGAGCGCCGAGAACGGGCCCTCGTCGATGGTGGTGGCCCACGCGCGAAGCGTCGCGGCGTCCAGATCCGGCTCCATGACCGGCAACGTCATCCCTACGCGCACGTCCGCGATTCTGGCACGCGCACGGCTCAGGTGAGCGGATCTTTGCTCGCGCGGACCGGTCCGGCGGGCGGGGGCTGGAAGAGACTGCCCCGCATGCTGCCGCGGGTCGTGCGACTCGCCACCAGGATCCACGTGGTCAGCAGGCCGGCGTAGGCCGCCACCGCGGCGACCTTGAATGCCGGGAGGTGGGTGTGCACCGCAAGCTGGGTGGTGCCCGTGACGAAGGTGCCCACCGGGAACGTCAGGCTCCACCACGTCAGCGCGAACGGCATACCGCGACGCAGCGTGCGCACGGTCAACGAGGTCGCCAGCGCGATCCACAGCACCGCGAAGCCCCAGACCGGGACGCCGTAGAGGATCGCGAACGCCCTCATCGCGGCGGCGATCTCCGGGGGCGCGGTCCTGGCCGCATCGCTGCCGAGGAGTCCCACCACGGTGATCGACTGCCCCAACGGGCCCAACACAATCCACAGCGTCGGCACCCGGGCGGTCCCCGAGGTCCCGTACAGCGTCAGCCGACTCCAGATCATCGTGATGATCACCAGCGATGCGATCAGCGACAGGCCGAACATGGCATAGCAGCCGTAGAGCATGGTGGTCTGCCCGGTGCCGGGCGCCATGTGCGGGATCAACAGCGCGCCGCCGGCCGCGGACACCATGGGCGGCACCACCGGCATCAGCCACCCGCCGAACGCCGCGTCGGGTTCGACGTTGTGCTGAGTGAACATCAGGTACGGAATGCTGACGGCGGTGAACAGCCCGCCCACCGTGCCCGCCGTCCACAGCACCCAGGCGATGTCGACCGCCAGTCGCTCACCGATCAGGTCGGTGCCCACCAGCAGTGCACCGGACCCGACGGTCACGAACGCCATCGGCGCCGCACCGTAGAAGTGGGCCATCTGCGGGTTGCGCGCGTGACTGCGCGCCACGGTCGGATGCCGAAGCCAGTGACCGCCGACGACCACGGCCAGCACCACGAGCAGCGCGGCAGCGATAACCCAGACGACCTCAGTGAAGCCGCGCACGCCCGGGATCGTCATCGGCAGCGAGGCGCCCGCGGTCGCGACGATGCCCGTCCCCATCACGGCCGAGAACCAGTTGGGCCCGATGTTGCCGAGGGTTTCGACGCGAGTGGTGGCCATGGACCCAGAACCGTACTGCACCGGGTTCGTCTGCCACGGGCTGATCAGTGCGGCCGCGGAGACACCCCGATGTCGGGGGTACGGTCCCGACCGTCCCGAACATGTGACGGGAGGACGACGAACCTGAGTCGGGTTGTTTCGCCGATCAGCGTTTCGGCTAGCCGTTGTCCATGAGCGACCAAGACGAAGACACCACGAACCCCCCTGAAAAAGTCGAAGTCACCGAGTCCGCCAAGGAGAAGGCCGCGGACATGGCGAAGGCGTACGAGGACCGTCCGACCGCTGTGCTCCCCGGGTCGCACAACACCGTGACGGGCACCGCGGTCAACGACTGGCTCGATGAGGACGGCAACCCCAAATACGGGCAGGACAAGCAGGACCAGGACTAACCGGCGGGCCGGTGCCCGCGTACGCGCTCCTGTGTGCGGTAGTCGTCGGCCAGCGCGGACACATGCTCCGGCAGGCGCCCTGAGGCCACCTCGGCCAGGCTGGTCTGTTCGAGCACCGCGCGCATACTGGCCCTCAGCGCCCGCCACACGTCGGTCAGCGCCTCCGTCGGTCCCGAGTACGGCAGGTCACCCAGGCCGATGTCACGCACGCTGGCCAGTGGTCCGTCGATTGAGCGCAGAACGTCGGCGATGCTGATCTCGTCGGCGCCCCGCCCCAACTCGTAGCCGCCGTCGCGGCCTCGGTGACTGCGCACGAGTCGATCGGCGCGCAACACCGACAGGATGTCGACCAGGAACTGCGGCGGGATTCCCTGAGCTTTGGCCAGGTCGTCGGTCTTGACCAGTTCACCGGCGTCGACGGTCGCCAACTGGACCATCGCCCGCACGGCGTACTCCGCCTTCGCCGACATCCGCATCACACGGATTCTGCCATTGCCGCGTGTCAGCCCGGGATTGCCGCGGCGTCGGGGACGACGACGGCGAACAGGTCCGCGATCGCCGCGAGGCTCGCGGCGTGCACCGAGGAGGCCGGAATCTCCCCGCCGGTCGGGTCGGGCAGCGCCCGCGTCGCGGTCGCTGCGGCGACCACCGAGGGCGCGTAGCCCAGATTGAACGCCCCGCGCGCGGTCGAGTTGACGCACATGTGGGTCATGAATCCGGCCAGCACCAGGTTCTGGACGCCGGTGGCCTTGAGTCGCTCATCGAGATCCGTGGCGACGAATGAGTTCGGATAGTTCTTCACCACGACGGGCTCGTCACCGCGCGGCGCGACACGGTCGACGATGGCACCGATCTCGTCGCGCACGTCGTAGGGCGATCCCGGTCCCGCGTCGTGCTGGATGTGAATGATCGGGATGCCCGCGGTCCTGGCGCGGTCCAGCAGACCCTCCGCCTCGTCAAGGGCCGCCTGCACGCCCTCGAGTTCCATGACCCCACGGGTGTAGGTGTTCTGGCAGTCGATCAGGATCAGCGCGGACGATGCCAGGCTCTCCGGTTGGGCCGGGAGTCCGGTCAGGGCACGCAGCGTTGGGTGCTCGGTCATGGCCTGCAACCTATCCGACTCCGAAGCTCCTCGGAACCCGGGCCGTGGACGGTAGGTTCGACGGCTGTGACGGGTGAGGGGTGGCGGGCCTTTGTCGACGGACTTCGCACCGCCGGGGACACGCTGACCGAATCGACCGCCGACCTCGACGCGCGGGACCGCGCCGACGGTCAGCGCGCGCTGGTGCGGGCGGTCAACAACCTGCTGGGCCGACTGGAAGTCGACCGCGACCGGCCCGAGTTGGCGCCGTTCAACGGCTGGCGCGAGAAGTTCTTCATGGACAACCCCGATTTCCGGTACTGGATCACCGACATCCGCGACGATCGCTCGTATGAGATCACCGGCAATGTCGGGGATTCTGTGTACCAGTCGATCACGGTGTACAGCGGGAGCGGGGTGGCCGACGCGGCCGCGGTGGCCCGCTGGGACTCCGACGACCTCGAGGTCGACGCCGCCGGCAACCTCACGCTGACCCTGACTGATCTTCCGTCCGGGTCCTCGTCGGTGTGGGTGCGGTATGCGCATCTGCGGTCGGACCCGGCACAGCCGGGGTGGTGCGGTGTCGAGGCGCTTGACACCGCCTCGGCGCCTCCCGAACCCGCGGACCTCGACCGTGCGTTGAGGCGACTGGGCACCGTGATCGCCAACGTGCCCAAGGTCTTTCAGCTCTCGATCGCCGAGGATGCGCAGTCACCCAACTCGGTGCGGCACTGGTCGGCGATGGCCGGGGGCGCGGCCTTCACCGAACCGGGGATCCACTACCTGCGCGGGGCATGGCACCTCGCGGACGGGGAGGCCCTGGTCCTCGAGGGCGTACCGCCGCCGTGCCGGCACTGGAACATCGTGCTGTACAACCGCTTTCTGAACTCGCTGGATCACCGGCATCGGACCGTGACGCGCACCGCAGCGTCCACCACGCTGATCGACGGCAGATTCCGGTTCGTCCTGGCCGCCGAGGACCCGGGAGTCGACGGCTATGACTGGCTCGACACCGAAGGCCTGGGTTTCGGGTTGTTCGTGCTGCGGTTCCTGCACGCCGACGCCGAACCCGCACTGCCCGTGGCCCGTCGAGTGACGCTTGAGGAGTTGCGATGACATGGCAGGCGCCGCGGCGCAGTCCGGTGGCGGAGCAGATCTACGCCGAGGCCGAGAAGGACCGGGCGGACAATCCACACCGGTACCGCTTCGATCCCGACGCCGTGGCCGAGCGGGCGACCCGACGCGGGGAATTCCCGGTGTCGCTGTTCGCGGACGGCTGGGCCGACGGACTGCGGGAGTATCTGGGCTCGGCCGAACAGGACGGCCGACTCAACGCCGTCGGCATCCGGATGGCCCTGCAGTCGGCGACCGGCCGGCTGACGGCGGGCGCGCGAATCCGCAGGTGTCTCAACGACAATCCGGCCCCGCCGGAGTTGACGCCCCCGATCGTCATCGTCGGAGGATGGCGCACCGGCACCACCTTCCTGTACCGCCTGCTGGGCACCGACCCGCGGCTGCACGCGCCCCTGCCCGCCGAACTCGTGTCGCCGTGGGTGTTCACCGACCCCGACCACCCGAACCCCGCCGAGATCAGTGCCACCGCCAGCCGGCTGCTGCACACCCTCAACCCCGACATGGCCACCGTCCACCCGTCGGGCCCGGCGCTGCCCGAGGAGTGCGTGCTGGGCATGGGCACCGACCTGCGCAACTGGGGTTTCACGTCGATGATGCGCCTGCCGAGCTACGCGCAATGGCTTGCCGCCGAGGACTTCACGGGCACCTACACGCGCTACCGTGAGGTGCTGCAGCTGCTCGCCACGCACGACGACCGGCGGTTCGTGCTCAAGGCCCCGGCCCACACGGCCGAGTTGGACCACCTCATCGAGACGTTCCCGGGTGTGGTTGTGGTGCAGATCCACCGCGACATCGTGTCGACGCTGACTTCGGGCGCCAGCCTCTTCGCGGTTTACCGCAGCACCTACAGCGACGACGTCGACCCGATCGAGGTGGGCCGCCAGCAGGTGGCGCAGAGTGAACTGTGGTTCCGGCGTGCGGCCGAGGCACGCCGGGGGACGCCGCCGGGCGCCGCGACATTCGTCGACATCGACTACCGGGACCTGGTCTCGTCACCGAAGGAGACGCTGGCCACGGTGTATTCGTCGGCCGGTATGGCACCACCGCGGGACCTCGACGGGTTCCTCGACGCCTACAACCGAGCGCACCCGCGGGAGGCGCACGGCACACACCGCTACACCCCGCAGGAGTTCGGCATCGACGCCGACGAGATCAGGGAGCGATTCAGCTTCATGCCGTTGCGGTGACCCGCAGGACCGCCTCGGCCAGTTCCGGTCGGCACACCACCAGGTCCGGCAGTTTCGAGTCCTCCTGGTTGTAGACCAGGGGCGACCCGTCGATGCGCGAGGTGTGCAGACCCGCGGCCCGGGCGACCGCGACGGGCGCCGCGGAGTCCCATTCGTACTGCCCGCCGGCATGCACGTAGACATCGGCCAGCCCCTGCACGACGGAGGCCACTTTGGCTCCAGCGGAACCCATTTCGACCAGCGTGCCACCGAGCGCATCGCGCACGGCCAGCGCGATCGCCGGGGGGCGGGTGCGTGACACCACGATCCGCGGCGTCTGCGGAGCCGTCGGGGGCGCCGCGACGGTCGGGGTGGCCAGCGTGACGCCCTGCGCCGGAAGCGCGACGGCGCCCGCGATGAGCTCGCCGTCCTGCCACAGCGCCACGTGCACGGCCCAGTCGTCGCGGCCCAGTTCGGAGAACTCGCGGGTGCCGTCGAGTGGGTCGACGATCCACACCCGGTTGGCCGTGAGCCGCTTCGGGTTGTCCACCCCCTCCTCGGACAGCACTTCGTCGTCGGGCCGCTCGGCCTCCAGAGCCGCCATCAGGAAGTCGTGGGAACGCTTGTCGCCCGCGGCCTTCCGCTCCTCGCCCGTGGCGCCGGCCAGTCCGTCGCGCACCCGCAGCAGCAGTTCGCCTGCTTCTCCTGCCAGCCTGGCGGCCAAGGCGTGGTCGGTCATCCGCGACTCTCCAGCAGGTCGACCACCTGCTGCGCGCCGTCGTCTGGGCTGAACTCCGGAGTCAGCCGCAGGTCGGGGTTCTTGGGCCGCTGGTACGGGCTGTCGATTCCGGTGAAGTGCGTGATCTCACCGGATCGCGCCTTGGCGTAGAGACCCTTGGGGTCGCGCGCCTCGCAGTCGGCCAACGGCGTGTCGACGAAGATCTCGAAGAACTCCACGCCGGCGTCGGCGTGCACCCTGCGGGCGAGTTCGCGGTGCTCCTCGAGCGGACTGATCACGGGCACGAGCACCGTCAACCCGGCGTCGGCCATCAGTGTGGCGATGTGCGCCAGGCGCCGGAGGTTCTCCGCCCGGTCGGCCATCGAGAAGCCGAGATCGGCGTTCAGACCGTGGCGCAGGTTGTCACCGTCGAGAATGTATGCGGGACGGCCGAGTTCGAGCAGCTTCTGCTCCACCAGCACCGCGATCGACGACTTGCCCGAACCCGACAGGCCCGTGAACCACAGCGTGCGTCCCCTGGTCAGGCGATCCTCGGCGGACACCAGCGACTGGTGCCGCACGGTGTTGGGGGTCGAGGTGCGGGTTGCCGCGGGGGCGGTGTCGCGGACCATGCCGGCCGCGACCGTCCCGTTGGTGTCCGGGTCGATCAGGATGAACGAGCCGGTCGCCGGGTTGCGGGAGTACTCGTCGAGCAGCACCGGCACCTGAGAGCGCAGCGTGACCCGACCGAGCTCGTTGAGCTTGAGCGCCGTCGCGCTCTTGTCGCGATGGAGTGTGTTGACGTCGAGCCGGTAGTCGAGCGCACTGACCCGGACCCGGGTGGTGCGGGTGGTGTGCTTGATGACGTAGTCGCGTCCCGGCTCCAGCGCCGAATCGTCGGCCATCCAGCACACCGTGGCGTCGAATTCGCTTGTCGCCGTTGGCTGATTGTTCGGCCTGGCGAGCATGTCACCGCGGCTGATGTCGATGTCGTCGGCGAGGCTGATCGACACCGCCATCGGCGGGAAGGCCTCCTGCACCGGACCGGTGGGACCGTCGATCGCGGTGATGCTGGTGGTCTTGCCGCTGGGCAGCACCACCACCTCGTCGCCGGGGCGCATCACACCGCTGGCGACCGTGCCGGCGTAGCTGCGGTGGTCGGCGTGGTCGACGGTCTGTGGCCGGATCACGTACTGCACCGGGAACCGGACGTCGACCAGGTTGCGGTCGCCGGCGATGTAGACGTCCTCGAGATGGCTCAACAGCGCGGGTCCGTCGTACCACGGGGTCTTGTCCGACTTGGTGACCACGTTGTCGCCGTTGAGCGCCGACAGCGGAATGGTGGTGACGTCGTGGATGTCCAGACGTGCTGCGAATGCATGGAATTCGTCGCGGATGAAGTCGAAGCGTTCGCGGTCCCAGTCGATGAGGTCCATCTTGTTGACCGCCAGCACGATGTGCTGGACGCCGAGCAGCGACGCCAGGAACGCGTGCCGGCGGGACTGCTCCAGCAGACCGTGCCGCGCGTCGACGAGGACGATCGCCAGCTGCGCGGTGGACGTGCCGGTCACCATGTTGCGGGTGTACTGCAGGTGACCGGGGGTGTCGGCGATGATGAATTTCCGCTTGGCCGTGGCGAAGTAGCGATAAGCGACGTCGATCGTGATGCCCTGCTCGCGCTCGGCGCGCAGGCCGTCGGTCACCAGGGCCAGGTCGGTGTAGTCGTTACCGCGTTCGGCCGAGGTGCGCTCCACCGCCGCCAGCTGATCCTCCATGACGGCCTTCGAGTCATAGAGCAGGCGGCCGATCAGGGTGGATTTGCCGTCGTCGACCGAACCGGCGGTCGCAATGCGCAGAAGTGTCGTGTTGGCACTCATCAGAAGTAGCCCTCCCGCTTGCGGTCTTCCATTCCGGCTTCGGAGATGCGGTCATCGGCGCGGGTCGCGCCGCGTTCGGTCAACCGCGACACCGCTGTCTCGGCGATCACCTCGTCGACCGTGGCCGCCGTCGACTCGACGCAGCCCGTGCAGGTGACGTCGCCGACGGTGCGGAACCGCACCGAGGTCTCGAAGACCTCTTCGCCGTCGCGTGGCTGCATGAATTCGTGCACCGCCAGCAGCATGCCGTCGCGCTGGAACACCGGGCGGGTGTGCGCGTAGTAGATGGCCGGCAGCGTGATCTCCTCAGCGCCGATGTAGGCCCAAATGTCGTACTCGGTCCAGTTCGACAGGGGGAACACGCGGATGTGCTCGCCCTTGCGGTGCCGGCCGTTGTAGAGGTTCCACAGTTCGGGTCGCTGGGCCTTCGGGTCCCACTGGCCGAACTCGTCGCGGAAGCTGAACACGCGCTCCTTGGCGCGGGCCTTCTCCTCATCGCGGCGGGCCCCGCCGAACGCGGCGTCGAACCTGTTCTCACGGATACCGCGCAGCAGCGTGACGGTCTGCAGCGGGTTGCGGGAGGGCCCGTTGTCCACCACTCGCCCGGCGTCGATGTCCTCCTCGACGCTGGCCACCACCAGGCGCAGGCCGTATTTCTCCACGAGGGCGTCGCGGGTGGCGATCACCTCGTCGAAGTTGTGGCCGGTGTCCACGTGCATGACGGGGAACGGGAGCCGCCCCGGCGCGAAGGCCTTGATCGCCAGGTGCAGCATGACGATGGAGTCCTTGCCGCCCGAGAACAGCAGCACGGGCCGCTCGAACTCGGCGGCCACCTCGCGGATGATGTGGATCGCTTCGGCCTCGAGCGCGCGCAGGTGGCTCAGCTCGTACTGTCCCGCGGCGGGCTGAGTGGTCTGACTGGTCATCAATTCCTCGTAAAGTTGGTTGATCTGACCAAGATTATGAACTCAGTAGAGAATGCCAGCCGGGCGCTGGTCCAGTCAAGAAAGCTTCGGCGGGGGGGGGGGGGGGGCCCCCCCGCCCCCCCCCCCCCCCGCGAGGCGAAAAGAAGAGGTGGGGGTGGAGTGGGGAGTGGTGGCGGTCGGCGGG
>NZ_LZHW01000110.1 GCF_001667265.1 Mycobacterium sp. ACS4331
TCGAGGTAGGTGGCCCGTGCGGAATCCACCGCGGCCGCCATGTCGGCGAGCAGGAAGCCGAGACCCTGGTGGTCGATGATCTTGCGGCCGAACGTGGTTCGCTCCTGGGCGTAGGCGACGGCCTCATCGAGGGCGGCCTGAGCCAGCCCGACGGCGACGGCTGCGATGCCCAGTCTTCCGGAATCCAGTGCGCTGAAGGCGATCTGCAGGCCCTGCCCCTCGGTGCCGATGCGACGTTCGGCGGGCACCGACACATTGTCATAGTGCGCCGCAGTCGTCGGGACGGCGTGCAGGCCCATCTTCTCCTCGGGCCTGCCGAACGTCAGTCCCTGCGCGTCCCGGGGCACCAGGAAGCACGAGATGCCCTGTGAGCCGGTGCCTGTGCGGGCGAAGAGGTTGTAGAAATCGGCGATCCCGCCATGGGTGATCCACGCCTTCTCACCGGTGATGGTGTAGCCGTCGTCGGTGGCCGTGGCACGGCATGACAGCGCCGCGGCATCCGACCCGGCCTGGGGTTCGGACAGGCTGTAGGCGCCGATGGTGTGCCCGCCGAGCATGTCCGGCAGCCACTTCGCCTTCTGCTCCTCGGTGCCGAACGCCATCAGGGGATGGCAGGACAGACTGTGCACGCTCACCGCGACCGCGACCGCGGCCCACCGCGCGCCGATCTCCTCGAGGACCTGGAGATACACCTCGTAGGGCTGACCGC
>NZ_LZHW01000111.1 GCF_001667265.1 Mycobacterium sp. ACS4331
GGTCAGGCCCGCGCCCCCGCCACCTCCGGAACCGCCGCCACCCGACGCGCCGCCGCCGGCCCAACCCGCCAACGCCCCAGGCGATCCCGCGCCGGACGGTCAGGAGAGCCCAGCCGTCCCCGGACCTCCACCGGGTGCACCCGACGGCGTCGCGGGTGTCGCCCCGCATGCGGTCATCATCGCGATCCGGCAGTCTTCGAGGGCCTACGAATTCGTCGACCCGCAACCCGGGGACAACGAGGCCCGGCGCAAAGCCGGCACCATCTCGTCGCTCGCCCAGGCCATCGTGCACGCGGCCAACATGGGTGCCAAGGTCATCAACATCAGCGTGACCTCGTGTGTGTCTGCCGCCGACCCGCTGGACCAGCGCGCTCTCGGGGCGGCCGTCTGGTACGCCGCGACGGTCAAGGACGCCGTGATCGTCGCGGCCGCAGGCAACGAGGGCGAGGACAACTGCGCGCAGAACCCGCTCTTCGATCCCCTCAACGCCGACGACCCACGGGACTGGCGACAGGTCAAGACCGTGTCGTCGCCCTCGTGGTTCTCCGACTACGTCCTGTCGGTGGGAGCCGTCGACAACACCGGGGCACCGCTGGCCAAGAGCCTCGCCGGACCCTGGGTCGCCGCGGCGGCACCCGGGGTCGGCATCATGGGTCTGTCCCCGCAGAACGGGACGGCGGTCAACGCCTATCCGCCCACCAAACCCGGTGAACCCAACACGCCGTTCTGGGGGTCGAGTTTCTCGGCCGCCTACGTCAGCGGCGTCGCCGCCCTGGTGCGGGCCAAGTATCCGGACCTGACCGCGCATCAGGTGGTCAACCGGATCCTGCAGACCGCGCACAATCCGCCCCGCGGGGTGGACAACCAGGTCGGTTACGGCGTGGTGGATCCCGTTGCGGCGCTGACGTTCAACGTGCCGCCCGGCGCGCCCCGTGCACCGGGGTCTGAGTTCCGCATCGTGGTGCCGCCACCTCCTCCTCCGGCGCCCGACCATCGCGCACGCAACGCGGCGTTGGGGTTCGCGGGCGCGGTGGCGGGAATCGCGCTGATCGCGGCACTGGTCGGCAGAGCACGGCGGGCCCGATGAGCGAGGGAGCCCGGTTGGTGGTCATCGTCGGCGTGCTGCTGTCCGGACTGGTCGGGTGGAGTGTCGGGGGATATCCCGGCGCCGCCGGTGGACTGGTGTTGGGGGTGGCGTTCGGCGCGGTGCGGTGGTGGCGACTGCCGCTGTGGTCGTGGCTGGGACTGGTGCTCCGACGCAATCAGCCCATCGAGTTGCCTGAGCCCGTCACCGTGGCCAACGACCGATCCGGTGGCGGTGTGCGGTACCTCGGGGATGTCGCCGTCGTCGCCGTCCAGGTCCTCGGCAGGGCACACACCCCAACGCTTTTCACCGGGTCGACGGCCACCTCGACGGACAACGTGTTGGACCTCGATGACCTGCACGGTCTGCTGCGCCAGAGCCTCGGGTTGACGGTGGAGTCGATGAGCGTTGTGAGCTTCGGCGCTCGGCGGCGCGCGACCGGGGACTATCCGCGGGTGTACGACACCCTGATCGGGACGCCCCCCTACGCCGGCCAACGCGAGACCTGGGTGATCGTGCGGGTCCCCTCTTATCCCAATGCCGATGCGCTGCAGTGGAGGCTGACGGCGGGCACGGCCGCATTGGCTGTCGCACAACGCATCAGCGCGCACCTGCGGTGTCGCGGGGTGCGAGCCAGGGTCGCGACCGCCACCGACATGGTCGAGATGGAACGACGCGCCTGCCGTGCGGCGCTGCAGCCCGGCAGGCAGGCCTGGCGATCGGTGCGTGGCGACAACGGCTGGCTGAGCACCTACTGGTACCGGCCGCGGGACATCAACTCCGAGACACTGGGCCAGGCCTGGTCGCTGCGTGCCGACGGCGTGATCCAGAATCTGACCCTGTTCGCCGACCGCACCGCGACCGCGACAGTCACCGTGCGCACAACTCAACCACTCGCCAGCCCGCCGAGCGTCATCATGCGCACGCTTCCCGGACAACAGGCCGCCGCGCTGGCGGCGAGCATGTGTGGTCTCACCCCGACGCTGCGGGGGGTGCCGCGCGCGCCCGCGCCGGCGGGCCTGACCATGCCGATCGGTGCGTCCGGTGTGCTGATCGGAAAGGTCGGCGCCGGAGACCGGATGATGCTGCCGTTCAGCGATCCCGGTGAGTTCAGCCGGGTGCACATCGCCGCGGACGATGTCGTGGCGAAACGTCTCGTGGTCCGCACGGCCGGAGCCGGCGACCGGATCACGGTGCACACCAGGGATCCGCAGCGGTGGGCCACCGTGCGCATGCCGGACATCGCGGTGACCGACGGTCCGCGGCCGGTGGGTGGGACCACCGTATGCGTGACCGACGGCCCCCTCGCGCCGGTTCCGCGGCCCAACACCGTGATCACAGTCGGCGCGCCGGGCGAACCGGTGCGGGGTTCGGTGGACGTGCTCATCACTCAGATCGGCCCCGCGCTCGTGGAGGTGCGCGCCGCCGGACAGGTCAGCACGGTTGAGGTGGAGTTGTTCCGGGCCGAGAACCGCTATGTGTCGGCCGAGCCCCTGCATCTGAGCAGCGACCGCGAACTCGTCGAAGAAAGGCGTTGAGGCTTCCGCCATGACCACCAGCAGCAACGTGACGGCAGTCGCCCGCAGGCAGTTCGATCAGGCTATGGCGCTGCTGCCGGCGGATCCCGCCGCGGCGCTTGCACGGTTCCGCGAGGCCACCGAAACCGACCCGACGATGGCCGATGCATGGTTGGGCCGCGTCGCGGCCGGCGACGAGGCGCTGTCGACCCTGCAGGAACTGCACGCGTACGGAGCCCGGCTGCACCGCGAGACCAACCGCATCGGGGCGTCGTTGGGGGCGCACATCAAGGCCGGCCCGTATCTGGCGATCAACGTCACGGAGGCGTCGCACGTGGGCCTGGCGCTCGCCTCGGCGCTGGTTGACGACCGCCAGTTCGAGAAGGCCGAAGCGCTGTTGAATGACCCGGCGCTGCTGGACAGCTGGGAGAACCACCAGTGGCAGCAGTATCTGCGGGCGTATCTGATGTTCGTCACGCAACGATGGCCTGACGTCATCGCGGTCGCGGCGACCGTGCTTCCCCCGCAGGCGATCATCATGTCGGCCGTCACCGCTGCGACCAACACCTTGGCCGCTCATGCCGCCGCGCACCTGGGGCAGGCACGCGTCGCGCTGGACTGGGTGGATCGGGTCGATCTGCGGGCACGACATGAGGGCGCGGGTGAGGCGCGCCGCCGCGATCTGGTCGACGGCTTGGTCGCCGCGATCGACCCGGCCGAGTTCCCGCTGATCGCCGCCGACGCCGCCTACATCCGGGGGATGGCGCACCGCCAGCTGGGCGAGGAGGACAAGGCCCAGGTGGCATTGTCGAAGGCGACCATCAACGGCGCGTTGATCGCGGTCGCGCAGGAGGCGCTCGCTGATCCAAGTCTGCGTTTGGTGGTCACCGACGAGGAGACCATCAACAGCCGGACCAATCGCTGGGACGTCACCACCGAGCAGTCTTCGGAGGACCGCGCCCAGGAGGAGAACGACGAACGTCGCGCCGAACTCCTCGCGGAAGGGCGCGCGCTGCTGGACAACCAGGTGGGTCTTGCCGAGGTCAAGCGCGCCGTCGCCGAACTGGAGGACCAGATTGAGGTGCGCGCACTGCGTTTGGCGCACGGTCTGCCGGTGACCAACCAGACCAACCACATGCTGCTGGTCGGCCCGCCGGGCACCGGCAAGACGACCACAGCCGAGGCGCTCGGCAAGATCTATGCCGGGTTCGGAATTGTCCGGCATCCGGAGATCATCGAGGTCAAGCGCGCGGACTTCTGCGGCGAGCACATCGGCTCGTCGGGCCCGAAGACCAACGAGCTGATCAACCGCTCGCTGGGCCGGATCCTGTTCATGGACGAGTTCTACAGCCTCGTGGAACGTCACCATGATGGGCGTCCGGACATGATCGGGATGGAGGCCGTCAACCAGCTGCTGGTGGCGCTCGAGGTGCACCGGTTCGACTTCTGCTTCATCGGCGCGGGCTATGAGAAGGAGGTCGACGAGTTCCTCACCGTCAACCCGGGTCTGGCCGGCCGGTTCAACCGCAAACTGCGCTTCGAGTCCTACAGTCCCGACGAGTTGGTGCAGATCGCGACGCGGTACGGCCAGCCGCGAGCGACTGTCATCGACCCAGCCGCGGCTGACGTGTTCGCCACGGCCTGCCGGGCGCTGCGGGCATACCGCGCCCCGGACGGAACCCACGGCGTGGACGTGATGCAGAACGGTCGGTTCGCACGCAACGTCGTCGAACGCGCTGAGCGCCTGCGGGATTCGCGAGTGGCCGCGCAGCACCGCACCGACCGGGGCTCGGTGACGGTGACCGACCTCGAGACCATCCGGCCCCAGGATGTGTTGGCGGCGATCCGCGATGCCTGCGCCGAAAAGCATGTTCCGATCGAGGTGTGACATGGCCGGCGCGCTACCGTCGTCAACTGTGACGTCACGACGCCTCAGCACTGCTGTGCTGTCCCTGGCGGTGCTGATCACGGGGTGCACCTCGGTGGTTTCGGGCGGGCCGGTCAAAGACCCGACCCCGCCGCCGCTGGTCGCGATCGCCAACCTCAAGACGCTCCTGGCCCCACTGCCGGAGATCAAGTCCACTCTGGATGCACCGAATCTGAAGGTGCTGCAGGTCGGCGACACGGTCTCGGAGGCCACCCTGGCAGACGGTGGGGTGCCGTCGCTGCCGGAGTGTCTGGGCGTGATGTATCCGGCGCGCGCCACCGCCTACGCCGGGTCGGGATACTCGGGGCTGCAGGGGGAGAGGCTGGGCGAGGACCCCGCGATCAGCGAGCATGTGGCGATCCAGGTGGTCGTGGCGTTCCCGACGATCGCCCAGGCCGAGGACGCGTTCGACACGATGCACGAGGCCTGGGATGAGTGTGCGGACAAGTCGCTGACGACGACCTTCGATGCCGGGGTGGAGACCTTCGTCATCGGTACGCCCGTGGCCACGGACTCGACGCTGGCGGCGGTGAGCACCCAGGTCGACGGCGGCGGATGGGCGTGCTCACGCGCGCTGGGCCGGAAGGCGAATGTGATCGCGGACGTCAACGCCTGCCAACTGGGAGTGACCGATCAGGGTGAGCGCATCATGACGGAGATCCTGCGGCGCATTCCGGGTTGATCCGGCTGGATCAGCCGCCGAGTTGTCGCTGAGGGTCGTGATGTCGGGAATATCGCAGCCATTCACGACAATTCGAGGTCAGCGCCAGGCCAGGCTGGGCCAGCGCGATCAGGCGGTGCCGCCGGCTACGGGCCGTGGCGGCGCGGTGTTGAAGTGGCCTGCGACCGTCGCGGCGATCTGCAGAAACCGCTGCCGGGTGACCGGGGCCATCTCACGGGACACGTCGATGACGCCGCCCGGCCGCAGGTGCGGATCGAACGGCACCTCCACAACCACCTGTCCCCGGCTGGTGAACTGTTGTGCCAGAGCAGCTTTCGTGCGCTTATCGGCGTGGCCGTCGGAGTCGTTGAGCACCACGATGGTGCGCCGGAGGAGATCGGCCATGCCGTGGTTGGCCAGCCACTCCATGGTCTGCGCGGCCGCACCCGCACCGTCGGCCCACGGTGACGAGACCACGATGAGCGCGTCGAGATCGCGCAGCGCCTCCTGAGTGACGGGGGCGTCCATGGTGGACCCGCAGTCCACGATCGAGATGGTGAAGTGTCGATCGAGGCGCAGCGCGGCCTCCCGGTAGATCGCCGGATCGAGGACGCGCTTGCGGGTGCTGGCGGGCTCGCCCGCAAGCACGTACAACCCGGACGCGTTGTTGCCGACCCGGGTGCGCAGGTCGGCGAAGCTCTCCAGGTTCACATCGGCGGCCAGTTCCCAGTACGACCCGCGGGCGTTCGGGTCGATCCGGCTGCCGAGGCGTCCGAAGGCCGTGTCGGCGTCGATGGCGACCACCCGGTCCGACGGGCGCAGCTCGGCGAACACCGACCCCACGCTGGCCGCGACCGAGGTCTTGCCGACGCCGCCCTTCCCGAGTACGCCGACCTTGTAGTAGTTGCGCAATGGGGCCCGGATGATCGCTTCGAGTTCTGCGGTGTGGCGTTCGGCGCGGGACGGACCGAGGTTCACCAGCCCGAAGGTCGCGATCCGGACGGCGCGACGCCACCCCCGCGTCGCCTGCGGCCTGCGCTGCGGTGCGGTGCGGTGGCCGAAGTCGGGCCAGGGGGCAAGGCCGGGGAGCGGGGCGCCCGGCACGGCGGCACCCGGATGTGCGGCGCCGTGGCCAGGTGCGCCGGTGGCCGGCGGTGCGGGCGGCACCGTTGTGGCACTCCACCCTCCCGCCGGCGGGGGCGGCGGCGCGTACTGCTGCGGAGCCACCTGACGATCACGGAGAAAGTCTTCGCGCTCGGCCACTGCTCGGGGACCTCCTGGGGTGAATTGCGGTGCGGGACGATGCCGGGTTGCCTGTGCGCCATGGCGACCGGACGTCTCCAGTATCGACCATCGACGCGTGCCGGATGGAGTCATCCGTGGCGGTACGCAACGAAGCGGGCAGCAAAACGCATCGCCGCTACGTCTTATGCACCGACATTACCGCGGAATGCGGCACCGCGTGAAAGCGTCCCGGTGCCGGAGACTCCGACAACAGCGCCTATGCGGGGCGCTCTGCCTGCGTCGATGAGAAGTCGGGAAGCCGTGCGGGTGCTGCGACGCCCCGCGCAAGCGGTGCTACACAAACGGTTGCACTGCTACGGAAATTGATGCTACGGTTTCGTCATCGAGAACGTTCCCCTTCGAGAGGAAGCCTCATGACCAGCGCACTCAACCCGGGCCACCACTCACCCGACGGCGTCACACCGTTCGAGGTCGTCGGCGCCTGCGTCTCCGACCCCGACCGGTGGATGACCGCGACGGACGACGCCACCAAGGCCATCTGCCGGAGCTGCCCGCGGCGCTGGCTGTGCGCCCGCGACGCGGTCGAGATCCCCGGCGCCGAGGGTGTCTGGGCCGGCATCGTGATCCCCGAAGGCGGACGCGGTCGCACGTTTGCGTTGCGCCAGTTGAGGTCTCTGGCCGAGCGCGGCGGGTACCCGGTCCGCAAGGCCACCAGGCGCCGATTCGTCGAACCCGAGGACTCCGACGCCCCGGAGTCCGGCGAACGCTCACACGAGTAGCGCACTACGCATGTCTGTGCGGCCCGTCGGCGGGATGCTGATTGGGCTGCAGGGCAGGCTAATTCGGGGGAGGCCTGCGCAGTGGGAGTCGAGACCGCGGCCATCGGGACGGCCCGGCGGGCGCCCCGATGAGGGGTGGCCGCGGTCTCGACTCAGCTGTCGGCGGGGCCGGGGCCCGTCTAAGATTTGGATTTACCTTTCCGCAAACATCCAAAGCGCGCCCGATGCGCGTTGCATTGCAGGTCGTCGGCGGTCTCTCCCGGCGGCGCGCGGGCCGCGCGGGATTTCAGCAAATTTCCTAAGGCGCATCTTCGAAAAGGGCAGCTGTGGGGCGGGGTGAATCTCCGCGCCGGAGGCGGCGAATTCCATTGCAGTGCAGGGTTGTTGGCTCAGAGGGCCGGGGGGCTGGCGGCGCACCGCGAATATGTCAGGACAACCGCACTTAGGGCGCACTAAGTTGGCGTCACGGGCGCTCTGTGCCTTATCGTTTTACAACTTGTCGTGACCTGACTCAATCGGGCCGCCGTTCAGCGCTGCACGGGCCCGCCCCAGACACATGGGGGTCATGACAGACAGACCGAGGGGCCCAGCCCGCTACCTCCGGGACGCGGCGTAGGCCCTGATCAGACATGTGAAAAGCGAAGAGCAGCGCCCCAACGCTCTCTTCACGAAGGGGTCCAGGTGGGTTTTCCGGACGGTAGAACGCCCCGCAGCGCCGGGCTTTACAACCCTGCATATGAGCACGACTCGTGTGGTGTTGCCATGGTCGTCGATATGCACGGGCGTCGCAGCCGCGACATCGTCGACAAGGCCATCACGGCGCTGGTGAACCTCGAGCACCGCGGTGCTCAGGGCGCCGAGCCGAACACCGGCGACGGCGCGGGCATCCTGCTGCAGGTACCGGACCGGTTCCTCCGTGAGGTCTGCGGCGAGCAGGGGATCGACCTGCCCGCACCCGGCAGCTACGCCACCGGAATCGCGTTCCTGCCGCAGTCGGCCAAGGACGCCGCAGCGGCGTGCGCGGCGCTGGAGAAGATCGTCGAGGCCGAGGGCCTGGATCTGCTGGGCTGGCGCGACGTGCCCACCGACGAGTCCTCGCTGGGCGCGCTCGCCCGCGACGCCATGCCGACGTTCCGGCAGATCTTCATCGCCGGCGCCGAGGGCATGGACCTCGAACGTCGCGCCTACGTGATCCGCAAGCGCGCCGAACACGAACTCGGCACCAAGGGCCCGGGCCAGGACGGCCCCGGCCGCGAGACCGTGTACTTCCCGAGCCTGTCCGGGCAGACGTTCGTCTACAAGGGCATGCTGACCACCCCGCAGCTCAAGGCGTTCTACCTCGATCTGCAGGACGACCGCCTCGAGAGTGCGCTGGGCATCGTGCACTCGCGCTTCTCGACCAACACCTTCCCGTCGTGGCCGCTGGCCCATCCGTTCCGCCGGGTCGCCCACAACGGTGAGATCAACACCGTCACCGGCAACGAGAACTGGATGCGGGCCCGCGAGGCGCTGATCCACACCGACGTCTTCGGCTACCACAACGACCTGAACAAGATCTTCCCCGTCTGTACGCCGGGGGCCTCCGACACCGCACGGTTCGACGAGGTCCTCGAACTGCTGCACCTCGGTGGGCGCAGCCTGGCGCACGCCGTGCTGATGATGATCCCCGAGGCCTGGGAGCGCAACGAGGACATGGACCCGGCTCGCCGGGCGTTCTACCGCTACCACGCCTCGCTCATGGAGCCGTGGGACGGACCGGCGTCGGTGTGCTTCACCGACGGCACCGTCGTCGGCGCGGTGCTCGACCGCAACGGTCTGCGCCCGTCCCGCGTGTGGGTCACCGACGACGGCCTGGTGGTCATGGCCTCAGAGGCCGGTGTGCTCGACATCGACCCAGGCAAGGTCGTCAAGCGCATGCGCCTGCAGCCGGGCCGCATGTTCCTGGTGGACACCGCGCAGGGCCGCATCGTCGAAGACGAGGAGATCAAGGCCGAACTCGCCGCCGAGCACCCCTACCAGGAGTGGCTCGACGACGGCCTGTTCCACCTCAGCGAGCTGCCCGAGGGCAACTACGTCAAGATGCCGCATCACCGCGTGGTGCTGCGCCAGCAGATCTTCGGCTACACCTACGAGGAGCTGAACCTGCTGGTGGCGCCGATGGCCCGGACCGGCGCCGAGGCTCTGGGCTCGATGGGCACCGACACCCCGATCGCGGTGCTCTCGCAGCGCCCCCGGATGCTGTTCGACTACTTCCAGCAGTTGTTCGCGCAGGTGACCAACCCGCCGCTGGACGCCATCCGCGAAGAGGTGGTCACCAGCCTGCAGGGCGTCCTCGGCCCCGAGGGCGACCTGCTCAACCCCGACGAGAACTCCTGCCGCCAGATCGTCGTGCCGCAGCCCATCCTGCGCAACATCGAACTGGCCAAGCTGATCAACGTCGACCCCGACCACGAGATCCGCGGCCGCAAGCACGGCCTGCGGGCCGCGGTGGTGCAGTGCCTCTACCCCGTCGCCGACGGCGGCCCGGGCCTGCGCCGCGCACTCGAGGACGTGCGCAAGCGGGTGTCGCAGGCGATCCGCAACGGCGCGCGCATCATCGTGCTGTCCGACCGGGAGTCCAATGAGTGGCTCGCCCCGATCCCGTCGCTGCTGTCGGTGGCCGCGGTGCACCACCACCTGGTGCGGGAACGCACCCGCACGCAGGTCGGCCTGGTGGTGGAGGCCGGCGACGCCCGCGAGGTGCACCACATGGCGATGCTGTGTGGCTTCGGTGCCGCCGCGATCAACCCCTACATGGCCTTCGAGTCCATCGAGGACATGGTCGACCGTGGCCTCATCACGGGGCTGTCCAGCGACGAGGCCAAGAACAACTACGTCAAGGCCGCGGGCAAGGGTGTGCTGAAGGTGATGTCCAAGATGGGCATCTCGACCCTGGCCTCCTACACCGGCGCGCAGCTGTTCCAGGCGATCGGCATCGGCCAGCGCGTGCTCGACGAGTACTTCACCGGGTTGCACTGCGCCACAGGTGGAATCGACCTCGACGACATCGCGGCCGACGTCGCCACCCGGCACGGCCTGGCCTACCTGGAGCGTCCAGACGAGCGTGCACACCGAGAACTCGAGGTGGGCGGCGAGTACCAGTGGCGCCGTGAGGGTGAGTACCACCTGTTCAACCCCGACACCGTGTTCAAGCTCCAGCATTCGACGCGCACCGGCCAGTACTCGGTGTTCAAGGAGTACACCAAGCTGGTCGATGACCAGAGCGAGCGGATGGCCTCGCTGCGCGGCCTGCTGAAGTTCAAAGAGGGTGTGCGCCCGCCGGTTCCGCTCGACGAGGTGGAACCCGCCAGCGAGATCGTCAAACGCTTCTCCACGGGTGCGATGAGCTACGGGTCGATCTCGGCCGAGGCACACGAGACGCTGGCCATCGCGATGAACCGCCTGGGCGGCCGGTCCAACTCCGGTGAGGGTGGCGAGTCCGTCGACCGCTTCGAACCCGACGCCAACGGCGACTGGCGCCGCAGTGCGATCAAGCAGGTGGCCTCGGCGCGCTTCGGCGTCACCAGCCACTACCTGACCAACTGCACCGACATCCAGATCAAGATGGCCCAGGGAGCGAAACCCGGTGAGGGTGGGCAGCTTCCGGGACACAAGGTGTACCCGTGGGTGGCCGAGGTGCGGCACTCCACGCCAGGAGTCGGCCTGATCTCGCCGCCGCCGCACCACGACATCTACTCGATCGAGGATCTGGCGCAGCTGATCCACGACCTGAAGAACGCCAACCCGGCCGCACGCATCCACGTCAAGCTGGTCAGCGAGAACGGCGTCGGCACGGTGGCCGCCGGCGTCTCCAAGGCCCACGCCGACGTCGTGCTGATCTCGGGTCACGACGGTGGCACCGGCGCCACGCCGTTGACCTCCCAGAAGCACGCCGGTGCGCCATGGGAGCTCGGCCTGGCCGAGACGCAGCAGACCCTGCTGCTCAACGGGCTCCGCGATCGCATCGTGGTGCAGGTCGACGGGCAGCTGAAGACCGGCCGCGACGTGGTGGTCGCGGCCCTGCTGGGTGCCGAGGAGTTCGGCTTCGCGACCGCGCCGCTGGTGGTGTCCGGGTGCATCATGATGCGGGTGTGCCACCTCGACACCTGCCCGGTGGGTGTGGCCACGCAGAACCCGGTGCTGCGGGAGCGGTTCAACGGCAAGCCCGAGTTCGTCGAGAACTTCTTCCTCTTCATCGCCGAAGAGGTCCGGGAACTCATGGCGCAGTTGGGCTTCCGCACCATCAACGAGATGGTCGGCCAGGTCGGCGCCCTCGACACCGCGCGGGCCGCCGAGCACTGGAAGGCCTACAAGCTGGACCTGACCCCGGTGCTGCATGAGCCCGAATCGGCGTTCATGAACCAGGACCTGTACTGCAGTTCGCGCCAGGACCACGGCCTGGACAAGGCGCTGGACCAGCAGCTGATCACGCAGTGCCGCGAGGCCCTGGACAGCGGCACCCCGGTGCGTTTCACCACCAAGATCGCCAACGTCAACCGCACGGTCGGCACGATGCTCGGCCACGAGGTGACCAAGGCCTACGGCGGTCAGGGCCTGCCCGACGGGACCATCGACATCACGTTCGAGGGCTCGGCCGGCAACAGCTTCGGCGCCTTCGTGCCCAAGGGCATCACGCTGCGGGTCTACGGCGATGCCAATGACTATGTGGGCAAGGGCCTTTCGGGTGGACGAATCGTGGTCCGCCCGTCCGACGGCGCGCCCGCCGACTACGTCGCCGAGGACAACATCATCGGCGGCAACGTGATCCTGTTCGGCGCCACCAGCGGAACCGCGTTCCTGCGCGGTGTCGTCGGTGAGCGCTTCGCCGTCCGCAACTCCGGCGCCCACGCGGTGGTCGAGGGTGTGGGCGACCACGGATGTGAGTACATGACCGGGGGCCGGGTGGTGATCCTGGGCGCCACCGGACGCAACTTCGCTGCGGGCATGTCAGGCGGAATCGCCTTCGTCTACGACCCGAACCGCGCGCTGCCCGACAATCTGAACGGAGAGATGGTCGCTCTTGAAGCTCTGGACGACGCCGACCTCGAATGGTTGCAGGAAATGATCACCGCGCACGTTGACGCCACTGACTCGGCTGTCGGACAACGGATTCTGGCCGACTGGCCGGCCCAGCAGCAGCATTTCGCCAAGGTGATGCCGCGCGACTACCGCCGGGTGCTCGAGGCCATCTCCGACGCCGAGGCCACGGGCTCGGACGTCAACGACGCGATCATGGCGGCCGCTCGTGGGTGATCCAAGCGGCTTCCTGAAGCACACCCACCGTGAGACGCCGAAGCGTCGTCCCGTGCCGCTGCGGCTCAAGGACTGGCGCGAGGTCTACGAGGAGTTCAGCCACGACACCCTGCAGGTGCAGGCGTCGCGGTGCATGGACTGCGGTATCCCGTTCTGCCACAACGGCTGCCCGCTGGGCAACCTGATCCCGGAGTGGAACGACCTGGTGTTCCGCGATCGGTGGCGCGACGCCATCGAGCGGTTGCACGCGACCAACAACTTCCCGGAGTTCACCGGTCGGCTGTGCCCCGCGCCGTGTGAGGCCTCGTGTGTGCTGGGCATCAACCAGGATCCGGTGACCATCAAGCAGGTCGAGGTCGAGATCATCGACAACGCCTTCGACGAGGGCTGGGTCGTGCCGCTGCCGCCGGACGTGCTGACCGGAAAGAAGGTGGCCGTCGTCGGTTCCGGCCCGGCCGGCCTCGCCGCCGCCCAGCAGCTGACCCGGGCCGGGCATCACGTCACGGTCTTCGAGCGTGCCGATCGCATCGGCGGCCTGCTGCGCTACGGCATCCCCGAGTTCAAGATGGAGAAGCGGCACATCGACCGCCGTCTGGAGCAGATGGAGGCCGAGGGCACGGTCTTCCGTCCGGGCGTCAACGTCGGCGTCGACATCACCGTCGAGCAGTTGCGCGAGGACTTCGACGCCGTCGTGCTCGCGGGCGGCGCCACCGCATGGCGTGACCTGCCGGTTCCCGGCCGGGAACTCGACGGCATCCATCAGGCGATGGAGTTCCTGCCGTGGGCCAACCGGGTCCAACTCGGCGACCCCGTCACCGACGAGGACGGCCAGCCGCCCATCAGCGCCAAGGGCAAGAAGGTCGTCATCATCGGCGGCGGCGACACCGGAGCGGACTGCCTCGGCACATCGCACCGCCAGGGCGCGGCCAGCGTGCACCAGTTCGAGATCATGCCGCGGCCCCCGGAGACCCGGGCGGAGTCGACGCCGTGGCCGACCTATCCGCTGATGTTCCGCGTGTCCTCGGCCCACGAGGAGGGCGGCGAGCGCGTGTTCTCCGTGAACACCGAGGCGTTCCTCGGCGAGAACGGACACGTCAAGGCGCTCAAGGTGCACGAGGTCGAGATGAAGGCCGGCAGGTTCGAGAAGGTCGAGGGCACCGACTTCGAGCTGGAGGCCGACCTGGTGCTGCTGGCGATGGGCTTCGTGGGCCCGGAGAAGGACGGCCTGCTGACCGAGCTGGGCGTCGAGTTCACCGATCGTGGCAACGTCGCGCGCGATGACGACTTCCAGACCACGGTTCCGGGCGTCTTCGTTGCCGGCGACATGGGTCGCGGACAGTCACTGATCGTGTGGGCGATCGCCGAGGGGCGGGCCGCGGCAGCCGGTGTCGATCGGTTCCTCACCGGTGAGACGGCACTTCCGGCGCCGATCAAGCCGACCGCCGCTCCGCAACGGTAGTCACACCAGTCACACCAGAATCATCGGACTTTAACTCGGCGTGCCTCGCCGGGTTTGCCGGTTCACGGGGTTTTAATGTGTGACAGCGGGCACTGCGGTAGTGTGGGGCCCCGGTCCAGCTATTCCGACCGCAGGGAAGTGATAGCCGTGCACGTCAACCCATTGACCCGCTCGCGGGTGGGGCGAATCGCCTGGTCATTGTTTCGGCATCCCGTCAAGAGCCGGGAGTTCCCGGCCAAACACGAGCGGTTGGTGACTCCCGCCGAGCTCATTCGGTACGGCGTCTAGCACCGCGGTACGCCAGCCTGAGCTGACGTCGGTGGCATTTTGCCCGCGCTCGCGCGCCGCCGTCACTGGGTGAGCAGCCCCGAATCCCGGATCGTCTGCGCCAACGGTTCGAGCACCGCGGGATCATAGGGCGGCGGCAGGTAGACGATCGCGAGGTCCAGGCCCTCGGCGCCCAACGCGGCGGCCTCGTCGACGACCTTCTGGTAATCGCGTTCGGGGCTCAGCCGGACATGGGAGGACAGCATGATCTCCCCGGGGTCGCGGCCGATGTCGGCGCAGTGCGCGGCCAGCACGTCGCGCTTGCGTGCGAACTCCTCCGGAGGGCCACCCACGAAGTTCCAATGGTCGGCATAGCGCGCGGTGATCCGCAGCGTGCGCTTCTCACCGCTTCCGCCGATGCAGATCGGCGGGTGGGGCCGCTGCGGGCCCTTGGGCTCGTTGCGGGCATCGGTGAGCTGGTAGAACGTGCCGTCGAAGGTCGTCGTCTCCTGGCTGAGCAGGCCCTTGAGCACTTGGCAGGCCTCCTCGAACCGGTCGAAGCGTTCCTTGATGCTGCCCAACTCGATGCCGTAGGCCCCGGACTCCTCCTCGTTCCAGCCCGCGCCGAGCCCCAGTTCGAGGCGCCCGTTCGAGACGATGTCCAGCGCCGAGGCCATGTTGGCCAGCACCGCCGGATGCCGATAGTGGATGCCGGTGACCAGCACACCCACCCGCAACCGCTCGGTGGCCTGTGCCAGTGCCGTCAGCGTCACCCAGCCCTCCAGGCATGGCCCGGTGGGGTCCGAGAAGATCGGATAGAAGTGATCGAAGGTCCACCCCGACTCGAAGACGTCGATCTCGTCGGCGGCCTTCCAGACCGCGAGCATGTCGGGCCAGGTGGTGTTCTGCGGTGAGGTCTTGAACGCAAATCGCATCACACCGAGGCTAATCGCGAATCGCTCGTGGCGCTTCTCGCGGACGGAGTCCGGGCACACTGGAGGAATGGCACCCCTGGATCCGGCCGCCGTGCTGCGCGAGATCGCCTACTACAAGGACCGGGCGCGTGAGGACAGTCGCCGTGTGATGGCCTACCGCAACGCTGCCGATGTGGTGGACGCGTTGACCGATGAGCAGCGCGCCCAGCATGGCCGGGCAAACTCCTGGCAGAACCTGCCCCGCATCGGACCGAAGACCGCCGCGGTGATCGCGCAGGCCTGGTCAGGCCGCGAGCCCGATGTGCTGCTCGAGTTACGCGCTGCGGCAGAGGATTTGGGTGGCGGAGAGCTGCGGGCGGCGTTGAAGGGCGATCTGCATCTGCATTCGAACTGGTCCGACGGTTCGGCGCCGATCCCGGAGATGATGGCTGCCGCGCAGGCGCTGGGACACCAATACTGCGCGCTGACGGACCATTCGCCGCGCCTGCGGGTGGCCAACGGCCTCTCGCCCGACCGGCTGCGCGAGCAGTTGGACGTCATCGACGAACTGCGGGAGCGGTTCGCCCCCATGCGCATCCTGACCGGGATCGAGGTCGACATCCTCGAAGACGGCACGCTGGACCAGGAGCCCGAGCTGCTCGACCGTCTCGATGTCGTGGTGGCCAGCGTGCATTCGAAACTCGCGATGGACGCCCCCGCCATGACCCGGCGGATGGTGCGTGCGGTTGCGCACCAGCGCGTGTCGGTGCTCGGACACTGCACGGGCAGGCTGGTCACGGGTGGTCGCGGGGTGCGCCCCGAGTCGAAGTTCGACGCCGAGAAGGTCTTTGAGGCGTGCCGAGACCACGGCACCGCGGTGGAGATCAACTCCCGTCCGGAGCGTCGTGATCCGCCGTCGCGGTTGATGACCCTGGCGCGCGACATCGGATGCCTGTTCTCGATCGACACCGATGCGCACGCTCCGGGCCAACTCGACTTCCTCGGCTACGGCGCGCAGCGCGCGCTGGACAACGAGGTGCCGCCCGAGCGCATCATCAACACCTGGTCGCTGGCGGAACTGACGGAGTTCACCTCGGCACGCTGACGGCGGATCAGTCCGGCAGCAGCGGCATCTCCACGCCGTGATCGCGGCCGACGAGCACCCCACGGGTGAGCGCGGCGTTGCCGAACCGACGACGGACGTCGTCGACCGCACGGTCCACGGTCTCGTGCTCGGGGTGCCGACCGAACGGCAACTCCAGCTGCGCGGCGCCCGAGCAGTCGATGTGCGACACCGCGAAACCGATCAGCGTCAGGCCCCGCTCCGCGGTCAGCGGCGCGGCGGCGCCAACGAGGTCCCGGGCCGCGGCCAGGATGGGCTCGGTGGCCGATGTGGCCCGGGGCAGCGTGTGCGAACGCGTGGCCCGGCCGAAATCGGCGAACCGCAGGCGCAGCGTGACGGTCCTGCCGGTGCGTCCCGCCGACCGCATGCGCCTGGTGATGCGGTCGATCAGGTTGATCACCACGGCGTCGATCTCGGCCGTCGACATCGTGTTGCCCCGCTGGCCCAGGGCGCGCTGCGCTCCGACCGACCGGCGCCGCACGCCCGTCACGACGCGCCGTCGGTCGATGTTGCGGGACAGGCAGTACAGCCGGCGGCCCATCGCCCCGCCGACCATCGCCGCCAGCGTGCTCTCTGGAAGTTCGGCCACCTGCGCGACGGTCTCGATGCCGTGGGCCCGCAGCTTCTCCTCGGTCTTGGCGCCCACACCCCACAGCCGGCGGACCGGCAGCGGGTGCAGGAAGGTCAACTCGTCACGCGGCACGACCAGCAGCAGCCCATCCGGTTTGGCCACCTGGCTGGCCACCTTCGCCAGAAACTTGGTGCGCGCGATGCCCACCGTGATCGGCAGGCCGACCTCGTCACGGACCCGTTCGCGCAGGCGCGCCGCGATCTGAACGGGTTCTCCGGCGGTGCGCCGCAACCCGCTGACGTCGAGGAAGGCCTCGTCGACCGACAGCGGTTCGACGACGGGGGTGGTGTCGCGGAACACCGCGAACACCGCCTCGCTGGCGCGCGAGTAGGCGGACATCCGGGGTGGCACGACGATCGCGCCCGGACACAGCTGGAGCGCCTGACGCGCGCCCATCGCGGTGCGCACGCCGTACGCCTTGGCCTCATAGCTGGCGGCCAGCACGACACCACCGCCGACGAGGACGGGACGCCCGCGCAGCGTCGGGTCGTCGCGCTGCTCGACCGAGGCGTAGAAGGAGTCCAGATCGGCATGCAGGATGCTGGCCGAGGTGACGGCGGACTCGTCGGACACGAACATATGTTCGCACCCGGGTCGGACACATCCGGCGCCGAGCTGCCCACGTTGCACGGGGGTCGCGTGCAGACCCAGCACGCTCGCGGGGTGGGGCCTTAGAGGATGCTGCCGTAGATGCTGGACATCCAGATGTGGGCCAGGGTCTCCACCAGCTGATCGGCGGGCACCGATTCGGACTCCCCGGTCAGCGCCGCCACCATCGTGCGCTCGTTCATCAGGTTGAGGGCGATGGCCAGTTCGCGGGCCGGGATGGTCTCGGGTGCCGCGCCGCGCTCTCGTTCAGACGTGATCAGCGCCGTGGTCTGGTCGATCCAGCGCTGCATGAACTGAGTCCACAGCGCCCGGACCTCTGGGCTGGTGGACAGCGCCTGCGCCCCCGCCCGGCCCATCACGGGCTGGGAGGCGAACGCGTCGAAGAATGTGTGGATGCCGGCCCGGAAGGCCCTGGGCGGGTCGGACCGAAGCTCGTTCACCCGGGCGAAGCCCGTGTCGGCACGCTTGATCAGCGGGTCGAGCAGTGACAGCAGCACGGCCTCTTTGGATGGAAAGTAGAAGTAGAACGTGGGCCGGGACAGGCCCGCCCCCTTGGCCAGGTCGTCGACCGAGATCTCGGTGAAGGGCTTCTCCTCCAGCAGGCGCCGCGCGGTGGCGAGAATCGCCTGCTCACGGTCGTCTCCGGAGGGGCGCGCCGACCGGCGTCCGCGATTGGGTCGGGCTGCACTGGGGGCTGACACGCCAGCCACTTTACAGGGTGTTGAAAACTTCAACACACTGTTGACGCACTCAACACCCTGTTGATAGCTTGACGTCATGACTGAGTTTGTCGATGTCGTGATCGTCGGAGCCGGGATCTCCGGCATCAGCGCTGCCTGGCACCTGCAGGACCGGTGCCCGGACAAGAGTTACGTGATCCTCGAGCGGCGGTCCGACCTGGGCGGCACGTGGGATCTGTTCAAGTACCCCGGTATCCGGTCGGATTCGGACATGTTCACCCTCGGCTTCCGCTTCAAGCCCTGGGAGTCGGCCAAGTCCATCGCCGACGGTGCGTCGATCAAGGCCTACATCAAGGATGCCGCGACGGAGAACGGCATCGACAGGCACATCCGGTACAACACCACCGTCACGGCCGCCGACTGGTCCGACACCGACCACCGGTGGACCGTCACCATCGACCGGGATGGCGAGACCACCCAACTGCAGGCCGGCTTCGTGTTCGCCTGCAGCGGTTACTACAACTACGACGAGGGTTACACGCCGGAGTTTCAAGGCACCGAGGACTTCCGCGGCACGATCGTGCACCCGCAGCACTGGCCCGAGGACCTCGACTACACCGACAAGAAGATCGTCGTCATCGGCAGCGGCGCGACCGCCGTCACTCTCATTCCGGCCCTGGCCAATTCGGGTGCCGGGCACGTGACGATGCTGCAGCGCTCGCCCACGTTCATCGGGTCGCTGCCGGACGTCGACCCCATCGCCGAGCGGGCCAACAGGTTCCTGCCGGCCAAGGCCGCCCACTTCGTGAACCGGTGGAAGGCCATCACGTTCAGCACGGCGCAGTACCAGCTGTCCCGGCGTTTCCCGGACTACATGCGCAAGACCCTGCTGACCATGGCCAAGCGGCGCCTGCCGGAGGGGTACGACGTCGAGAAGCACTTCAACCCCAGCTACAACCCGTGGGATGAGCGACTCTGCTTGGCGCCCAACGGCGATCTGTTCAAGACGATCCGCAGGGGCAAGGCCGACGTGGTCACCGACACCATCGAGCGGTTCACCGAGAAGGGCATCAAGCTCACCTCCGGCGCCGAACTCGAGGCCGACATCATCATCACCGCAACAGGATTGAACATGCGGTTGTTCGGCGGCGCGTCGGTGACACGCAACGGCGAACCGGTGGACATCTCAAAGTCGATGGCCTACAAGGCGATGATGCTCTCCGACATCCCCAACATGGCCTTCACCATCGGCTACACCAACGCCTCCTGGACGCTCAAGGCCGATCTGGTGTCGGAGTACGTCTGTCGACTGCTCAACTACATGGACCAGCACGGCTACGACACGGTCGAGCCCAAGCATCCCGGCCCGGAGGTCGAGGTGCTGCCGTTCACCGACTTCTCGCCGGGCTACTTCCAGCGCGCGCTGCATCACCTGCCGAAGTCGGGGTCGCACGGTCCGTGGAAGGCCAAGCAGAACTACTTCTTCGACATCCGAGCGATCCGGCAGGGCAGGGTCGATGACGACGCCCTGCACTTCACCCGACACCGGGCGGCCAAGCCGATTTCGGCCTAGCCGGGCACGCGGCCTACGCGGCGACGACGACGATCCCGTCGTCGTCGCTGTAGGCGATGTCGCCGGGCGTGAACGTGATCCCGCCGAGGGACACCGTGACGTCGCGCTCGCCCGCGCCGGTCTTGGTGCTCTTGCGCGGGTTGGTGCCCAGGGCCTTGATGCCGATGTCGAGGGTCCGCAGGGTCGAGGCGTCGCGCACCGCACCGTTGATGATCAGCCCGGACCACCCGTTGGACCGGCCCAACTCGGCGATCACATCACCCACCAAAGCGGTGTGCAGCGACGCATCGCCGTCGATCACCAGGACCCGGCCCTCGCCCGGCTCCGAGAGCACCGATTTCAGCAGCGCGTTGTCCTGGAAGCAGCGCACCGTGCTGATCGCGCCCGCGAACACGCTGCGCCCGCCGAACTGCCGGAACTGGACGTCGCAGCTGCGGACATCGGGGCCGATCTCATCCACCAGATCGGCGGTGGCGCGGGGTTCAACGGTCACAGGGAGATGTTAGCGAGCCGCCTCAGGCCCCATCATGCTGGCGCAGCCGACGGACGAGCAGCACGGCCAGCAGGCTGACCACGATGGCCACCACGAACGGAACGGGCGACCGTCCGCCGGCGTCCGGGGCCAGCGGAACGGGCCGGTTGACCGTGTCCGGGGCCTTCTCGACGGCGGACTTGGCCTGCGCGGCGGCCTCGCGCGCCGCGTCGGGCCGGCCTGCGCCGTTGCCCGCGACCGACGATGCGGGCGGGGCGGGCTTGGGT
>NZ_LZHW01000112.1 GCF_001667265.1 Mycobacterium sp. ACS4331
TCCGGGACTTCCGGGGAACGCTGCGACTGGTGGTGGTACACGCCGTACGAACCTCCATCGCAGGACACGACGCGGGGGTGAGATCATCACCGTCGCGCCCACGGACCAGTACCTGTAGCCGACCCGCCACACTCGTTCGTGTCGTGTCCGCCTGACGGCAACCTTCCGGAAAGCCCGCACTGGCACCGTCGCAGACGTGCGCGTCGCAATCGTGGCCGAGAGTTTCCTCCCGAACGTCAACGGCGTCAGCAACTCGGTGCTCCGGGTGCTGGAGCATCTGCGCCGCACCGGACACGAGGCGCTGGTGATCGCCCCCGACAATCCGCCCGGGCAACCGCCCGCGGACCGCCTGCACGACGGCATTCGCGTGCACCGGGTGCCGTCGCGGATGTTCCCCAAAGTCACCTCGTTGCCGTTGGGCATCCCGTGGCCGCGGATGTGGCGGGTGCTGCGCGGTTTCGATCCCGACGTGATCCACCTGGCGTCGCCGGCCCTGCTGGGCTGGGGAGGCGTGCGCGCGGCGCGGGATCTGGGCGTCCCCTCGGTCGCGGTGTTCCAGACCGATGTGGCCGGATTCGCCCAGAGCTACGGCGTTCCGGTCGCCGCCCGGGCCGCCTGGGCGTGGACGCGGCAGGTGCACACGAAGGCCGACCGCACCCTGGCGCCATCGACCTCGGCGATCGAGAACCTGGCCGCGCATCGAATTCCGCGGGTGCACAAGTGGGCTCGCGGTGTGGACGTCACCGGATTCGCGCCGTCGGCGCGCAGCACCGCACTGCGTGAACAGTGGTCACCCGACGGCAGGCCGATCGTCGGATTCGTCGGACGCCTGGCGCCCGAGAAGCACGTCGAACGCCTGGCAGCGCTGGCGCACCGCGACGACCTGCAACTCGTGATCGTCGGCGACGGGATCGACCGCGCGAAACTGGCCGACGCACTGCCCTCGGCGGTGTTCACCGGGGCGCTGCACGGCGAGGCGCTGGCACAGGCCTTCGCCAGCATGGACGTCTTCGTCCATCCCGGTGAACACGAGACGTTCTGCCAGGCCGTCCAGGAGGCGATGGCCTCGGGCCTGCCCGTGGTGGCGCCCGATGCGGGCGGGCCGCGCGACCTTGTGGCACCGATGCAGACGGGCCTGCTGCTGCCGGTCGGCGAGTTCGAGCGGCGCCTGCCGGTCGCGGTCGACCACCTGCTGGCCGAGCGGTCCCGCTACGCGACGGCCGCCCGGCGCAGTGTGCTGGGGCGAACCTGGCCGGTGATCTGCGAGGAACTGCTGGGCCACTACGACGAGGTCATCCGCGAACGGGCGAGGCGCCCCGGCCGGCAGCAGCGCCGACTCGCCTAACCCTGCGCCAATTCCGCGACGGGCTGCCACTGCTCCCAGGTCTTGATCCGCTGCTCGTAGTCGGCCTTGGCCAACTGCAGCGGCAGGGAGCCGAAGAACACGCGCAGCGGCGGCTCGGGCGCGTCGACGATCTCGAGGATCGCCTTCGCCGAGGCCCGAGGGTCACCGGGTTGCGCGACACGCTCGCTGCGGGCGCGGTCGGCGGCCGCGTGGACCTCGTCGTAGTCCGGCAACCGGGTCGCGTGCTTGGCCGACGAACCGGCCCAGTCGGTGTCGAAGCCGCCCGGTTCGACGAGCGTCACGTGGATGCCGAACGACTCCACCTCCTGCGCCAAGGCCTGTGAGAAACCCTCGAGCGCCCACTTCGAGGCGTTGTAGATGCCGACGTTCTGGAACGCCGAGATGCCGCCGATCGACGACACCTGGATGATGTGCCCGCTGCGCTGCGCCCGCAGGTACGGCAGCGCGGCCTGCGTGATCCACAGCGCGCCGAACACGTTGGTCTCGATCTGGGCGCGGGCCTCGGCCTCCGACAACTCCTCGATGAAACCGAACTGCCCGTAGCCGGCGTTGTTGACCACGATGTCGAGTCGGTCGAAGTGCTCGTGCGCGGTCTTGACGGCCTCGAAGTCCGCCGCGCGGTCGGTCACGTCGAGCGCGATCGGCAACAGCGCGTCGCCGTAGGTGGCCACCAGATCATCGAGCGTGGCGATGTCTCGGGCCGTCGCGGCGACCCTGTCACCGCGCTCCAGCGCCGCGATCGCCCACTCGCGACCGAAACCCCTTGATGTCCCGGTGATGAACCAAACCTTGTCTGACATGTCTTCCTCTCCCCATGTGCGCTTCCTACCCGCCATACAAAGTCTGATGCCGGACGCCCATTCCCGGGAGGCAGAAGTTCACAGGTAGTTTTAACCGGGTGAGCCGCGCATCGTTGGACAAGGATCCTCGCGAGGTGGCGTCGATGTTCGACGCCGTCGCTCGCCGTTACGACCTGACCAACACCGTGCTGTCGTTGGGCCAGGACCGGTCCTGGCGACGGGCCACCCGTGCCGCGCTGCAGATCGGTCCGGGCGACGCCGTGCTCGATCTCGCGGCGGGCACCGCCGTGTCCACGGTGGAACTGGCCAAATCGGGTGCCTGGTGTGTGGCCTGTGACTTCTCGGTCGGCATGCTCACCGCGGGTGCGGGGCGGCCCGTGCCGAAGGTGGCCGGCGACGCGACCCACCTGCCGTTCGACGACGCGGTGTTCGACGCCGTGACCATCAGCTTCGGCCTGCGCAATGTGGTGGATCATGTCGAGGGTCTGCGGGAGATGGCGCGGGTCACCAAACCGGGTGGCCGGCTGGTGGTGTCCGAGTTCTCGACGCCGACGGTGCCGGTGTTCTCCCACGTCTACAAGGAGTATCTGATGCGGGCCCTGCCCGCGATGGCCCGGGTGGTCTCCAGTGACCCGGAATCCTATGAGTACCTTGCCGAATCGATCCGGGCGTGGCCGGACCAGCAGACGCTGGCTCGCCAGATCGCGGACGCCGGATGGTCAAATGTCCGGTGGCGCAACCTGACTGGCGGGATCGTAGCGTTGCACGCCGCCGTGAAGAACTGACCGGCTCCCTCAGAGGATGCTTTTGTTGCGCTTGATACGGCGACGCAGATCCTTCATCAGCACGGTGTAGTTGTAGGTGCGGATGAACCGCGGGATGAAGCGGTTGACGAATGAGACGAACAGGAACAGGTGCTCGAAACGGCGCCGGTCCTCGTCGGTCCACTCCAGACCCATCTGCTCGCGGAACACCGGTGCCAGAAAGCCGTTGGTGAGGAACTTGAGCAGTGGGGCGAGGATCACCCGCGGGATCACGTTGATCATCTTGAGGTCGAGCAGATGCAGGATGTAGTCGCGGACGAAGTCGTCCATCTGGATCCGTTCGCACGCGGTGTTCCAGTAGACGTCGAAGTCCCTGCGGGTGGCCGGCCACTGGTCCTCGAGGACCTGGAGCGTGGTGCCGATGGTGATGGCGCTCTGGTAGAAGGTCTCGGCCTGCTCCTCGGTCATCGCGCCGTGCAGGAGCTGGTGGGTGTCCTCGTAGAAGATGAACAGGCAGGCCGCAACCCACAATTGGAGCTCACGGTTGAACGCGTTGTACTTCACCGGGCTGTCCTCGGTGGAGCGCACCTGCCGGTGGGCGACATTGACCGCCTCGCGGTAGGCGTCGCGCTCCTCCTGAGTGCCCAGGATCGCGACGGCCAGGTACTGGGCCGTCGTGCGCAGGCGCTTCCACGGGTGGTGCATCAGCGATCCCGACTCGACGCGGCTCTCCGCGACGCCGTAGCCGACCTCGGGCCAGCTCATCTGCATCGCGACGTTGGCCGCCGAGCCTGCCGCGGACCAGAAGTCGAGCGCGTCGGTGAGGTCGAGTTCCCTCCTGCGGTCCCAGCGCGGGGTGCGCTGGGTGATCTGGATCCGCGTCTGCTCGCAGGTCAGTCGGGGCGCTGCGTCGGTCGTGGCGTACTGAGCTGGCATCGCGTGTCCTTTCGAGGTGGATCAGAGGGTCTTGACGTCGTCGACGAGCCACCGGTCGCCATCGCGGACCAGCGACACCACCATTCGGTAGCGCTGCTTGTTCCCCTGCGGGGCAGTCACATTCGTGACCTGTTGATCCACGAACCCGACCACGGTGGCGCGCTCGCCGTCGAACTGCTCGACGGCGACGTGTTCGGCGGTCGCGGCCGCCACGCCCTTGCTGGTGACGACGATGTCGCGCAGGGCCGCCACCATCTCGTCGTACTTCTTGGCGAACTCGGGTGTGGAGCGCTCCGTGATGGTGCCCTTGTTGGCGTCCAGGTTCTGATAGTCGAACGACGCCATCGCGGTGAGGTAGTCGCGTGTGGTCGCGGTGGCCTCGCTCTGCAGGCGCTGCAGTTCGCTCTGCTGATACAGCGTGTAGCCCAGCGCGCCGGCCAGGGCGAGGAACGCGGCCGCGATCGCACCGGCGAGCGCGCGGCGCAGCCAGGAGCGTGCGGGTCGCGAGCCCTCGGTGGCGGCCCCGGTCCCGGCCTCGTCGATCTCGTCGGCCTGGACCGCAGCCGGGTCCTCGGCGGTGGCGTCCACGTCGACCGTGTCGTCCAGGGTGTCCATCTCATCGCGGGACATCGTTACCTCTCAACATCATTCGCCACTTGTAGACGAGCTCAGCCAGCGTCGGGATCTTCATCGGGTCGCGGGCCACGGGTGGGCCGATCACGCCGCCGGGGACCTGGGAATTCTGCATGCCCAGGTCGTTGGGCCGCGGGGCGTTGACCGCACCGCGCATCTGCATGTCCGGCGACGGCGGACAGTACCGCACCAGGTTGGGCTGCACGGGGCTGAGGTCGCCGATCGCGCGGCGGTCGACGTCGTGTACGCACACTGGACCCTGCGTGGCGATCAGCGCGAAGTCCGCGCGGTCCTTCTTCACGATCGACGACAGGTCATAGAGACCCTGTGGGATCGCCTGCAGGCCGGTCTGCAGCGACTCGGTCCGGTCGCCGATGATCGGCGCGACGGTCGCGAGGTTGGCCAGCGTGGCACCGAACGTGTCGCGGTAGGTGTCCATAACCTTCTGCACCGACGTCAGCGTCTCGGGCGCGTGGTCGGTCAGGTAGAGGAACACCGGTCCGCTGTCGTCGAGTTGTGTCGTGAACCGGGCACTGGCATTCATGCCGCGCACAAAGCTGTTGCCCTGACCGGCCATCGTGGTCACCAGGTTGGCGGTGCCGGCGATCAGCGGTTCGAGTTCGCCGACGCTGTCGTGCATCCGCTGCGAGATGTCCGCGCCGTTGTCGATCAGCGCGGCCAGGCTGGGTCCCAAACCGCTGAACGAGTCGGACAGTTCGGTCGAGACGTCGCCGACGGCCTTGGCGTCGATCTTCTTGGCCAGACGACCGGCCTCGGCCATGACCTGATCCATCTGGACGGGCTGCCGATCGGCGGGGGCGGCGACGGTGTCGCCGGAGGCCAGGTACGGCCCGTCATTGGACTGCGGCAGCAGGTCGACGCTCTGGATGCCGGCCGCGGTGCCCATGCCGACGGTCATGATGGCGTCGCGCGGGATGCGGGTGTCCGGGTCGACGGCCAGCCGAATCCGGGCGGTCCCGTCGGGACCCAGTCGGACGTCGTCGACGGTGCCGACCTCGACGCCGCGCACGGTCACACTGGTGCCCGCGGTGAGCCCGAACGCGTCGGTCATCGTGGCGTTCAGCAGCAGGGGAGTGCGGAAGCCCTGTGAGCCCGCGACGAATCGGATACCGAAGGGCACCACGATCGCGGCGATCACCGCGAAGATGGCGACCTGGACGACGACGAGTCTTCTCAATGCAGGCCCCCCGAGAGGAATCCGTCCAGTGCCTCCTGGCCGGTGATCGGGGTGCCGTTGACGATCAGGCCGCCCGTGAGCAGTTTGTCGATGGTGCCCGGAATGTCCAGGGCTCCATCGAACATCAGGTAGTCGCCCTTGACCGACGACCCGAACTTGTCGAGGAAGTTGTTCATGGTGGCGAGCGTGTCGTTGAGGCGGTCGTTGTAGCTGCCCAACTCCTTGACCACGGCGCCCGCGTCCTGCACCAACGCCGCGGTGTCGGCCTGGGCGAAGACCGCGTTGGCCGTCGACGCGAGCGCGGTGGTCGAGGCGAACAGCGTCGCGATCTTGGCCCGCTGGATGTCGAGCATCGCCACCACCCGGGGAAGGGCGTCGAGATAGCGGTCGACAATGTGCTGTTCGCGTTCGAACTGGGTACTGATGTCGGCGGCCAGGGTCAGGGCCTGGTCGAATTCGCCCTGGTGCTCCTGAGTCTTGGCGGCCAGCACCGACATCGCGTCGATCAGGCCGCGGATCTTCTCCGAACGCCCGCCGAACGCCTTGTCGAGTTCGGCGACGATCGTCGTCAGCTGGTCGACACCACTGCGCGACATCAACGCCCCGAACGTCGCGAGCGCGGTCTCGATCTGCGGACCCAGTTCGGTCTGGCTGGGCGGGATCACGTCGCCGTCGCGCAGGATCGCCGCGGTCGGTTGGGCCGGTGCGGACAGCCGGACGAATGGATTGCCCAGTGCTGAGGGCAGTTCCACGCTCGCGATGGTGTTGCTCGGCAGATTGCTGTCGGCGCGCACGCTGAGTTGGACCGAGGCGCCCGACGTCGCCAGATGCAGTGAGCTGACCCGGCCGACGACCTTCTGCCCGTCGCGCACATCGGCGCCGATCGCGATGCCGTCCGCCGTGGGCAGCACCACGGTCACCGTCATGCTGTCGCCGGCGGTGCTGCGGCCCAACGGAAGATCCTGGATGCCGAGGTCGGAGGCGGCCCACAACGCGGTCGCGCTCAGGGCGCCGATGGCCGTCAACGCGACCGCGGTCGACGATGGTTTACGCATGGGCGCTCACCTCGGATGGTTCGGGTTCGGGGGCGGGATCACGCCGGTGACGGCGCTGACGATGCCCAGTGGATCGGAGCGACTGATCGGAAACTCGATGGGGTTGACCAGGCCGATTCCCGAGCAGATCGGCCACTGGGTGCGTTCACAGAAGTTGTGTGCGTCGGCGAACTGCGTCAGCACCGAGGACACGTTGAGACGGATGCGGCCGCGGCGGTCGGGGCCGATGGTGTTCGACAGGTTCTGCATCATCAGCGGCACCAGGTCCATGAACTCGGCGAGTTCGGGTTGCCGGTGGGTGAGGATGTCGCCGACGGCGTTGAGGTTCTCGGCGACCGCGCCGAGGTCGTCGCTGTGCTCGTTGACCACGGCGCTGACCGAGTCGAGCACGGTGCGCAGGTCGGTCATGGTGCCGGTGATGTCCAGGTCCTGGTCGGCCCACGAGTCACCGAGCGCGCCAAGGGAGTTGACCAGGTCGTTGAGGGAGACCTGACGCTGGTTGAAGGCCGTCATGATGGTGTTCAGGTTGCCGACGACGGCATCGATGTCCTCGGCGCGGGCGCCGAGGACGCCGGTCGCCGAACTGAGGTTGCGCACCGCGGCGTTGAACTGCTTGCCCTGACCGCGCCACTGGTCGGCGCCCCGGGACAGCAGTTGGCCGAGGTCACCCTGGTCGGGGCCCAGCGATTCGGTCAGCGTGCTCAGGCTGCCCAGCATGGAGTCGAACGTGATCGGTGCATGTGAGCGCTCGACCGGGATCACCTGGCCCTCAGCCAGGGCCGGGCCGGTGCCGGTGTAGGCCGGTCCGAGGTCGACGCTGCGGTCGCTGATCAGCGCCGGGCTCATGATGTAGGCGTTGACGTCGGAGGGCAGGGAGACGTCGGAGGGCAGCGACATCGACACCCGCACCGTGCTGCCCTGCGGTGTCACCGCGGTGACGCGTCCGATCGGCACGCCGAGCACCGTGACCTTGCTTCCGGCGTAGATGCCGTTGATGTAGGTGAAGTCGGCGTGCAGCGTGCGGGCGTTGTCGGTGCGGGCGAAGACATACCACCCGGCACCGCCGATGAACGCGATCAGCACGGCCGCGAAGACTGCGGCCCGCCGCTTCATCGGCACGTCCTCTGCACGTTCAGGGCACACAGCAGGTTGTCCGGCATGATCACCGACGGCGAGTTGACGTCGGCCCAGTTGCCGTTGCCGGTGGAGTTGGTGACGGCCCGCAGGGCCGGCGGCATGTTCTGCAGCGTCGCGTCGATGCGGTCCGCTCCGGCCTTCAAAGTGGCTGTCACACGCTCCAACTGACCGATCACCTCGCTGAAGTCCTGTTGCTTGGCGGAGTACACCGCCGCCAGTTCCCGCACCACGGCCCGCAGATTCGTGACGATCTGCGCCAGCGCATCGCGGCGGGCGGTGAGCGCCGAGATGATGCGGGCCGCGCTGGCGGCGGTACCGGTCACCGCGTCGTTCTGCTTGACCATCAGATCCGACAGCGACCGCGAGATGCGCAGCAGCTCATCGAACTTGTCGCCGTTGCGCGCGAAGACCGCACTGGCGCTGCTGATTCCGGCCAGCGCCGCACTCAGATCGGTGTTGTCGGCCGGGATCGAGTCGTTGACCGTGCGCATGGCCTCGGTGAGCATGGCCTGGTCGACGCCCGCCGCGGCGTCTTCGGCCTTGCGGCCGACCTCGTCCAGGCTGTACGGCACCGTGGTGCGTGCCAGCGGAATCACGTTGCCGTCCTCGGGATTGACGGTGCCGGCTGGCATCACGTCGAGGAACCGCTTGCCCAGCACGGTGCGCAACCGGACGGTCGCGGTGGTCTGGTTGCCCAGGGGCTGACCGTCGTCGAGCCGGAATCCGACGCGGACGTGGTCACCGGCCAGTTCGACGTTCTCGACGCGACCGGCGGGCACACCGGCGACGTAGACGGGGTCACCCGTCGTCAGACCGCTGGCGTTGGCCATCTCGGCAGTGAAGGCGTCGGTGCGCATCTGGTAGGTGAGCCGGGGCAGGCCGATCGTGATGAGCATGAGCACGACGAGGCCGATGGTGCCCAGGGCTCCCAACGCATACGGGATCGTCGGGTTGTGGCCGCGGTCCTTCTTGAGAAGGAACATGACCGCGCCGACGAACAGGTCGATGAGCTTGACCAGGAACATCATCTAGATGCACCCCTCGGTGTGTCGGCTTCCGAAGATGTTCGCCTCATGGCTGGCGATCTTGATCGTGAAGTTGCACAGGTACAGGCTCATGAACCCGCCGTAGCTGCTGGCCCGGTTGATGGCGTCCGCGAATCCCGGCAGCCTGCCCAGCAGCCCCTCGAACTCCGGCGTGGTGGTCTCCCAGACACCCAGCATCGATTTCAGGTCGGTGATGGCCTCGCCGTAGGCCGCGCCCGACTGGGTCACGGTGGCGGCCAGCGTCGCGAGCACCGCGTTGCTCTGGTCGAGCAGCAGTTCCAACTGTCCGTCGGGGCCGGTCACCGTGTCGGTCAACCGCTGCAGGCCGCCGAGCATCTCCTCGAGTTGAGGTTGGCGCGCGTTCACCGACCGCATGAGCGACGAGACGTTGGAGATGAGCGTCGTGAAGATCTGCTCGTTGTGCTCCATCGACGATGTCATGGTGGCGATCTGCGTCAGCAGGGCCGTCACAGTCTGGGCCTGGCCGCTGAACGTCTCGACGAAGCCGCGGGTCAGGGTGTTCACCTGCGTGGGTTCGAGCGCGTCGAACAATGGCTTGAACCCGTTGAGCAGCGCCGTCAGATCCACCGCCGGGGTGGTCTGGGCCAGCGGGATCACGCCGCGGTCGGCCAGCAGGGTGGGCGCCTCGTCGGTGGAGACCGACATGATCGAGCCGCCCGGATTCGCCAGCGCGATGTAGCGCGCGCCCAGCATGTCGCCGTAGCGGACCGCCGCGGTGACGTCGGAAGTCAGCGTGTACTGCGATTTGACCTCGAGTCCGACGTCGGCGCGGGCCGTGCCCTGACCGTTGTTCGCGAACCGGATCGAGTCGACCCGGCCGATGCGAATCCCGTTCATGGTGACCGGGTTTCCGACGCTCAGGCCTTCGACGCTGCTGAACTGCGCGGTGTAGGTGTGGGTGCTGCCGCGCACCGGAACCGACAGTGTGTTGACCACGAGCACCGCGCTCGCGGCGCCGGCCGCACAGAACGCGCCGACCTTGGCCCATGCCTGCCAACGAATCGTCATCCGACCCGCACCTCCGTACCCCGGACCAGCGGACCGAGCATGACCACGGTCGCGATGTTGGGGGTGTCCTGCGTCCCCCGGCTGTCCGTATCGCGGTTGAGGACTTCGCTCTCCAGCACCGACAGCGCGCGTGCCTCGCGGTCGCCGCCGACGATCACCGATGCCGGGGCGGCCTCGGCCGGGAAACCAGCGTCGGGACCGGGGGCGGGACCCGGCAGGGGAGCGACGGGGGGGGGGGGCGGCCCCCGGGGGGCGGGGGGGGGGGGGGGGCCCGCGCCCCCCCCCCCCCCCCCCCCCGGGGGCGGCGGCGCGGGGCCCCCCCCCCCCCCCCCCCCCCCCCGAACTC
>NZ_LZHW01000113.1 GCF_001667265.1 Mycobacterium sp. ACS4331
GTCACCGAAGTCCTGACACACTGACCGTCACCGAAGTCCTGATGCAGAACCGTCACCGATGTCCTGAGACATCACACTTGCCGGTTCGATCGGCAGCCACCGCAGCGCCCCGGGTGCGGACGCCGGAACCACCGGATGCTCGGGCGCCACCGGGTCCAGCCGCCGATAGGGCTGCCCCTGCTCGGGCCGCAGATCCTGCCCATTCCTGTTGGGCCACAACGATGCTGCGCGCTCGGCCTGCGCGGTGATGGACAGCGACGGGTTGACCCCGAGGTTGGCCGAGATGGCCGCGCCGTCCATGACCGACAGGGTCGGGTAGCCGTAGACCCGCTGATACGGGTCGATCACACCGGTTTCCGGGCTGTCGCCGATGGCCGCGCCGCCCAGGAAGTGAGCGGTCAGCGGGATGTTGAACAGCTCACCCCAAGTGCCGCCCGCGACGCCGTCGATCTTGGCCGCGATCCGCCGCGTGACCTCGTTGCCTGCCGGGATCCACGTGGGATTCGGCTCGCCGTGCCCCTGCCTGCTGCTCATCATCCGGAACCCGAGCCGGGTCCTGCGGGTGAAGGTCGTGATGGAGTTGTCGAGATGCTGCATCACCAGGGCGATCATGGTGCGTTCGCTCCATCGGCTCGGGTTGAGCAGCCGAAGCATCTTGCGTGGATCCTGGCGTGCCTGCTCCACAAGCTGCCGCCAGCGCGGCACATCGGTGCCCTCGGGTCCGGCGCCGTCGGTCATCAGGGTCTGCAGCAGACCCATCGCGTTGGAGCCCTTGCCGTACCGCACGGGTTCGACGTGGGTGTCCGACGTCGGGTGGATCGAGGATGTGATGGCGACGCCGTGGGTGAGGTCCAGGTCGGATCCGACCTCAAGCCGACCCGCACCGACGATCGACTCGGAGTTGGTTCGCGTGAGCACGCCGAGTCGGTCGGACAGCTTGGGCAGCGCGCCCCTGTCGCGCATCTTGAACAGCAGGCGCTGTGTGCCGTAGGTGCCGGCGGCGAGGATCAGATGTGTGGCGGTGAATGTCCGTCGTTTCCGCAGGCCCGATCCGGTGCGCGCCGTCCGGACTTCCCACAGTCCGTCGGGCCGCTGCGCGAAACCCGTCACGGTGGTCATCGGATGCACTTGTGCCCCAGCCGATTCCGCGAGGCCGAGGTAGTTCTTGACCAGAGTGTTCTTGGCGCCGTAGCGGCAGCCCGTCATGCACGATCCGCACTCGATGCACCCGGTGCGCTCGGGTCCCACTCCCCCGAAATACGGGTCGGGCACGCGCTTTCCGGGCACCTTCTGCCCGTCCGGCCCGAAGAACACCCCGACGGGGGTGGGCACGAAGGTGTCACCCACACCCATGTCGTCGGCGACCTCCTTCATGATTCGGTCGGCGTCGGTGAAGGTCGGATTCGTCACCACCCCGAGCATGCGCTTGGCCTGCTCGTAGTGCGGCATCAGTTCGGCGCGCCAGTCCGTGATGTGCTTCCACTGTGGGTCGTTGAAGAACGGGTCCGGCGGCACGTACAGCGTGTTGGCGTAGTTCAGCGATCCACCGCCGACGCCCGCCCCGGCCAGGATCATCACGTTGCGCAGCAGATGGATGCGCTGGATGCCGAAGCACCCCAACCGCGGCGCCCACAGGAACTTCCGCAGGTTCCACGAGGTCTTGGCGAAGTCGGCGTCGGAGAACCTGCGGCCGGCCTCCAGCACACCGACCCGATAGCCCTTCTCGGTGAGGCGCAGCGCTGACACGCTGCCGCCGAAGCCCGACCCGATGATCAACACGTCGTAATCCGGAGCCATGGCCCCAAGTATGAACCCCATCCGCGAGCAGACATAAACTCGCACGATCTCGGCCTCCAACATGCGATTTTGTGTCTGCTCGCGGGAAGCCTGTGAATGGATGCACATGGGCGCAGGCCCCACCTGCACACCATTCGGGCGTGGACAACGCGCTCGCTCTCATTCACCGCCTAGGCGGCTTCGCAGCGTGTCGCTGGCCGTTCGGCCACCGCCCCGGCATGGACGGCGGTGGAGGTCGCGCGACAGCTACCGCGACCGCGTGCACTGGCCACCCTCGACGCGGCACTGCACGCCGGACGGTGCACACCCGACGAACTGGCCGCCGTGGTGTACGAACAGCATGGCCGGCGCGGCATCGTCGAGGTCAGGGCCCTACTGGAACACGCCGACGGCCGCGCCGAGTCGGCCATGGAGAGCGAGGCCCGCCTGGTGATGATCGACTACAACCTGCCGAAACCCGAACTGCAGTACGTGATCTACGGCCCGAACGGCGAAGAGTGGCGCACCGACTTCGCTTGGCCCGAGGCCATGCTGTGCGCCGAGTACGAGAGCGTCGCCCACCATGCCGGGCGCGAAGAGATGCTGCGCGACAAGTTGCGATTGGCCGGTATTCAGCAGGTGGGCTGGACCATGGTCCCCATGGTCGTCACCGACGTGCGGATCTACCAGGCAGAGCTCGCCGAGCGACTCAGGTATCACCTGGACAGGCCGAGCAGACGCAAACTCGCGTGATTCTGCCCGAATCAGTGCGAGTTTGCGTCTGCTCGCGCCAAGGGGGGAGGCTAGCTCCCGACGGTCAGGCCGACCTTCTGGAACTCCTTGAGATCGCAGTACCCGGCCTTGGCCATCGACCTGCGCAGGCCGCCCACGAGGTTGAGCCCGCCGAACGGGTCGTCTGACGGCCCGCTGAGCACCTGGTCCAGCGAGGGCCGCTCCCCGACCGCGATCTGCAGCAGCGCGCCGCGCGGCAGCGACGGGTGCGCCGCGGCGGACGGCCAGAACCAGCCGTCACCCTGCGCCTCGGCCGCGGCGGCCAGCGGCGTGCCGAGCACCACGGCGTCGGCGCCGCAGGCGATGGCCTTGGCCAGCTCACCGGAGGTGTGGATGTCGCCGTCGGCCAGCACGTGCACGTACCGACCGCCGGTCTCGTCGAGGTACTCCCGACGTGCGGCGGCGGCGTCGGCGATCGCGGTGGCCATCGGCACGCTGATGCCCAGCACTTCGTCGCTGGTGGTCGCGCCCGCCGTCGAGCCGTACCCGACGATGACGCCGGCCGCGCCGGTGCGCATCAGGTGCAGCGCCGTGCGGTGGTCGAGCACACCACCGGCGACCACCGGGATGTCGAGTTCGGAGATGAACGTCTTGAGGTTGAGCGGCTCACCGTCGGAGGCGACGCGCTCGGCCGAGATGATGGTGCCCTGGATGACCAGCAGGTCGATTCCGGCGGACACCAGCACCGGGGTCAGTGCCTGCGCGTTCTGCGGGCTGACCCGGACCGCGGTGGTCACTCCGGCTTCACGGATGCGCGCGACGGCGGCGCCGAGCAGATCGGGGTCCAGCGGCGCGGCATGCAGCTGCTGCAGCAGCCTGATCGCGGCCGTCGACTCGGGCTCCTTCGCGGCGGCCTCCACCACCTGGGCGATCTTGGCCTCGACGTCGGCGTGCCTGCCGATCAGTCCCTCGCCGTTGATGACCCCGAGGCCGCCGCGGCGGCCCAGCTCAATGGCGAATTCGACCGACACCACGGCGTCGGTGGGGTGGCTGACCACCGGGATGTCGAACCGGTAGGCGTCCAGCTGCCACGTCGTCGACACATCCTGGCTCGAGCGCGTCCGCCGGGACGGCACGATGTTGATGTCGGCGAGTTCGTAGGTGCGCCGCGCAGTGCGGCCCATGCCAATTTCGACCATGTCGCGCACGGACTGGTCCCCCTTAGCGCGAGTAGTAGTTCGGTGCTTCGACGGTCATCGTGATGTCGTGCGGGTGGCTCTCCTTGAGCCCCGCCGGCGTGATCCTCACGAACTGCGCCTGCTGCAGATCCTCGATGGTGGCCGCTCCGGTGTAGCCCATCGCTGCGCGCAGGCCGCCGGTGAGCTGATGGATCACCGTCGACAGCGGACCGCGGAACGGCACCCGGCCCTCGATGCCCTCGGGCACGAGCTTGTCCTCGGAGAGCACGTCGTCCTGGAAATAGCGGTCCTTGGAGAACGACCCACGGGTGGCACCTGCGGCACCACGGCCCTGCATCGCCCCGAGTGACCCCATGCCGCGGTAGCTCTTGAACTGCTTGCCGTTGACGAAGATCAGATCGCCGGGCGACTCGGCGGTACCCGCGAGCAGTGAGCCCAGCATGGCGGTCGACGCGCCCGCGGCCAGCGCCTTGGCGATGTCACCCGAGTACTGCAGGCCTCCGTCGGCGATCACGGGCACCCCGGCGGGCCGGCACACCGCGACGGCCTCGAGGATCGCCGTGATCTGGGGCGCACCGACACCGGCCACGACGCGGGTGGTGCAGATCGAACCGGGGCCCACGCCGACCTTGACCGCGTCGGCACCCGCCTCGACCAGCGCGGCGGCGGCGCCACGGGTCGCGACGTTGCCGCCGACGACCTCGACGCGTTCGCCGACTTCACCCTTGAGCTTGCTGACCATGTCGAGCACGCGGCGGTTGTGCGCATGTGCGGTGTCCACGATCAGGACGTCCACACCGGCGTCGACCAGCGCCATCGACCGCTCCCAGGCATCGTCGCCGACACCCACCGCGGCACCGACGAGCAGGCGGCCGTCGCTGTCCTTGGTGGCCAGCGGGTGCTGCTCGGTCTTGACGAAGTCCTTGACGGTGATCAGGCCCGTGAGCTTGCCGTTCCCGTCGACGATCGGGAGCTTCTCGATCTTGTTGCGGCGCAGCAGGCCCAACGCGGCGTCCGCGGTGACACCCTCGCGCGCGGTGATCAGCGGCGTCTTGGTCATGACCTCGGAGACCGGCTTGTTGAGGTCCACCTCGAAGCGCATGTCGCGGTTCGTGATGATGCCCACCAGGGATCCGGTGTCGTCGACGACCGGCAGGCCCGAGATCCGGAACCGGGCGCACATCGCGTCGACCTCGGCCAGCGTGTTGTTGGGTGAGCACGTCACCGGGTCGGTCACCATGCCGGCCTCGGACCGCTTGACCGTCTCCACCTGGCCGGCCTGCTCGGCCAGCGGCAGGTTGCGGTGCAGCACGCCCATTCCGCCCGCGCGCGCCATCGCGATCGCCATCCGCGCCTCGGTGACGGTGTCCATGGCCGAACTGACCAACGGCACCTTGAGCCGGATGTTGCGGGTCAGCTGGCTCGACGTGTCGGCCGTGGCGGGGATGATGTCCGACGCCGCGGGAAGCAGGAGGACGTCGTCGAAAGTCAGTCCCAGCATCGCGATCTTGTGCGGGTCATCGCCACCGGTGGGCACGGCGGTGTGCTCGGCGTCAGACAGGGGTCGAGCCATTGAGAGGGCCTCCACTAAGGCATACGGGCGATGGAGACATCCTATCGGCTCGCAGTACGGATGCCGTCACGCCTCACCCCGGGTATCGCTGGCTTAGCCCAGCGGGTCTGCGTACTGTAGAGGCGTGCGCGACCATCTGCCTCCGGGATTGCCGCCGGATCCGTTCGCCGACGACCCCTACGATCCGTCGGCCGCGCTGGACGCCATCGAACCGGGGCAGCCGCTGGATCCTCAGGAGCGCGCCGCCGTCGAAGCCGATCTCGCCGATCTGGCGGTCTACGAATCCCTGTTGGCACACAAGGGGATTCGTGGGCTCGTGGTCTGCTGTGACGAATGCCAGCAGGACCACTACCACGACTGGGACATGCTGCGCGCCAACCTGCTGCAGCTGCTGGTGGATGGCACCGTGCGCCCCCATGAGCCCGCTTATGACCCCGAGCCCGACGCCTACGTGACGTGGGACTACTGCCGGGGATACGCCGATGCCTCCCTCAACGAGGCGGCCTCGGAAAGTGACGGATATCGCTGATCAGGCGTGCGCCTGATCAGCTCTCCTCTTCTCCTGCTCCCGCTACCGGGATTTCGATGACACTGCCGGGGAGCGTCGTCGTGGTGATGCTGTTTCCACTCTGAGGCACCTCTTCGGCCGCCTCGACCGGACTCGCCGCCGTCGGCACGCTGGTCGGCGGGGCCTCCAGGGCAGGTGCCACCGTGGTGGGCGTTGTGGTGTTCGCCCGCGCCTGCGACGGCGCCGTCGTGGTCGTCGCCGTCGTCGTGGTCGGAGTGGTCGTGGTCGGAGTGGTCGGAGCCGTGGTGGTCACGGTGGGTGCCGCGCTCGTCGCAGGCGGAGCCGTCGTGGCCGTGGTGGGCGTGGTGGTCGGCGCGGTCACGGCGTCCGAGGGCTGCGCCGGTTCCGTAGTCGGTCCGGTCGATTCCGTCGGGGGCACCGACGTCTCCGAGGGCGCCGTCGAGGGCGCCGTCGTGGTCCCCGGAGTCTCGCTCGGCGTGGTTTCGCCCGGGGTCGTCGACGGCGTCGTCACCGGGGGCAGCTCCAGCAGCGTGACTCCCGGCGGCGGCGGTACGGGCGGTTCGCCCGGCGCGACGACCGGAAGGCTCGCGTTGGGGTCGCGGGTGCCGACCTTGACGCTCAACTCGTTGTACTGCTGGATCAGGCCGGTCTTGGCCTCGACGTTGTCGACGGACTCCACCGACGAGGTCACCTCGGCCAGCTTGGCCTGAGCCTGCTCCCAGTCGCCGGTCTCGATCAGGCGCTGGACCTCGGCCATCTTGGTCTGCGCGGCCAGCGTGACGCGATCGTCACGCACGGCCTGCGATTCGCCGAACAGTGCCGTGCGCAGCCCGTACATGGCATCGCCCGGTTGGGCGCCGCCCACGAGTGCGCCGAATCCGCCGATGCCCAGCACGGCCGCGGCCGTCGAGGCGACGAGGGTCAGACCGCGACGCGATCCGCGCTGCGTGGGTCGGCGCGCGGCCAACCCGTCCTCGAGCGCCGCGGCGGCCTGGTCGACGGTGACCACGCGGGTCGCCGACGGGCCCCGGACGTCATCGCGCCAGCCTTCGAGCAGGGCGAAGATTTCGGCGTCGGCACGGTCTGCGGGGCGGACGCGGCGCTGACCGGCCAGTGCGTCCAGGAGCATGTCGGTGCGGGCGATGTCTTCGAGCGACTCGGGCCCGGAGGTGAAATCAGGCATAGTCGTACCCCGTCGCCGTGATCTCGGTTTTCAGCTTCGCCAGGGCGCGGTGCTGGGCGACCCGGACCGCACCGGCGGTGCTGCCGACCGCCTCAGCGGTCTCCTCGGCGGACAGGCCGACCACGACGCGCAGGATCAGGATCTCGCGCTGCTTCTCGGGCAGGACCTGCAGCAGGGCATTCATGCGCTCCCCCGCGTCGACGTTGATCGCCATCTGCTCGGGCCCGTGCTCCATGGAGTACCGCTCCGGCACGGAGTCGGTCGGTTCTGCACGGTTACGGGCTGCCGCGCGGTGCGCGTCAGCAACCTTGTGGGCAGCGATGCCGTACACAAATGCCAGGAACGGTCGTCCCTGGTCCTGGTAGCGCGGCAGCGCCATCATGGCGGCCAAGCACACCTCCTGTGCGACGTCATCAGCTGAGAGGCCACTGCGCTCCGCGGTTCCGACACGAGCCCGGCAATACCGGACCACGATCGGGCGGATGGTCTCCAGCACTTCCCGGAGCGCATCACGATCGCCGGCCACTGCCTGAGCAACGACAGCGTCGAGACGTTCTCCTGGAATTGTCATCGACGGCGGTATCTCCAACGTTACGAGCCGGACACATGCCGGCGGCGGGGCTGGCTAAACAATAACGGCGCGGGCGGGGGCCCCAACGGTCACCGCACGCACCAGACTCCCCCGCGATGTTCCACCAACTTCGCGGCAGCGTCGCGGATCTGCGCCATCTCGGGGTCCGGGCGCGTCGCGCTGCCGATGCCGCACAGCAGGCTGGCGACGGCCCAGTGCAGCGGAATCAACCCGTGATGCGCGGTCTCGTCCAGGAGTTTCTCCGCGTGGGTCCGGGCGTCGTCGACGCGACCGGCGCAGCACAGCGCGGCCGCCAGCACGACGTCACTCTTGACCCGGTGCCGCACGGAGCGCTGCCCGTGAGCCAGTTCGACGCCGCGGCGGGCATGGTCGAGTGCAACGTCGCCGCGGCCTGAAGCCATCGCCAGCTCCGCGCTGACCCACTGCACCCGCACGCCCGCCCGTTCGTGATGGCCACCTTCGGCCATCGCGGCGCGGGCGGCGCACAGCAGTCGTTCGGACGCGGCGAACCGCGCGGTGCCCAGTGCGTCGGCAGCCAGCCCCACCAGGGCGTCCAACCGTGCGTCGACGTCGGAGCCGGCAGCCAGGAGGGCGCGGCCGTCCCAGCCTCGAGCCAGCCCGTGCCAGCCCAGCTGGCGCAGCAGCGATGCGTGGGTGCTCAGGGCCAGGGACCGAAGCGGGCCGTCCAGTTCACACCGACGGATCCCGGCCAGTTCGCTGAACGCCTGCCCGTAGTGCCCCTGGCCGGCCGCGGCGACGGCTCGCCACCAGCCTTCGGCGAGGGTGTCGGCGGCCGGCAGCGGCCAGGTGCCGGGGCATTCGCCGAACGCTGCGCCTTCGAGGAGGGCGGACGAGAATGACCTGGACATCGCCCGCACGCTACCAATTCTCGGGTTAACAGTTCGTCTAGCCGAAGTTACGAACGTGTCAACTACCTATTGATCGGCAGGAAACAACTCGCGCCGTGCGTCGACGCCGAACTGGGGCTATTCAAGTTCAGGGGGATTCGAAGGGTGCCCATTAGCACGGTTCCCGCCACATAACGACTCAAATGATGAACGTGACGTAAATTCTCACGCTGCGGCTATGTCATTGCGCACAGGTGGTGACTATTGACGCGCTTTCACGCTCGCTTCTACGTTGTGGAGGCAATCGAGTAGTCATCGGCGACAGCACTCGGACCCACGTTCCTAAGCAAGGCAACGGAACTCGGCGACAAGGGGTTTAACCATGCCGCAGCCGCAGCAACTACCGGGACCAAATGCCGACATCTGGGATTGGCAGATGCAGGGCATGTGCCGGGGCGTCGACTCCTCGATGTTCTTCCACCCGGACGGGGAGCGTGGCCGTGCCCGCGCGCAGCGAGAGATGCGCGCCAAGGAGATGTGCCGGCGGTGCCCGGTGATCGCGCAGTGCCGTTCACACGCACTGGCCGTGGGCGAGCCCTACGGAATCTGGGGCGGGTTGTCCGAGTCCGAGCGTGAGCTGCTGCTCAAGCGCGGCATCCGCCGCAGCGCCTGACGCAGCACCACCACCACGCCGTAGACCAGGGCGGCCGCGACCACCAGCGCGCCCAGCCACGGCAGCCACCAGCCCAGCAGCAGGACCAGATCCTTCACGAGGCCGACCAACGCATCCCAGCCCCGGTGCACCTCTCCGAGGAAGCCGGAGTAGCGCTGGGGTGCGGGTCCGCCGATCTGCTCGGCGATGAAGTTGACATTCACCGTGCTGTAGTCGACCTGTTCCCCCAACTGCGTGCGCTGAGCACGCAGGCTGTCCAACTCGGCCTGACGCTGTGACAAGGCGTTCTCGGCCGCGATCAGCGCCTCAGGATCAGCGGCGTCCCGCATGATCGCCAGCAGGCGGTCGACCGACGTCTGCAGCGCCCTGATGCGGGCGTCGAGATCGACCCGCTGCGCGGTCACATCGTCGGCCCGAGTCTCCGTCGACTCGACGACGCCGAGTTCCTTGAGCCGGCGCAGGACTTCATCGAGCCGGTCGGCCGGGATGCGCAGCACGACGGACGAGGACGCGCGCCCGGACCCCGACCCCGCGTCCTCGGTCCGGCTGTCGACCCGGCCCCCGGAATCCTCGGCGATCACCGCGGCCTGGTCGGCGGCCGCCGAGGTGTCGGGCACGGTCAGCACCATCGACGCGGTCTTGACCACGTCACGTTTGACCGCCGGCTCCTGCGGTTGCGGCCCGGAGACGGGTGCCGGCGCCATTGCGGCGTCCTCCGGCACCGGCGCCGGTCCGCGGGAGATCTCGCCGGTCGAGCCCCCACCGCACCCGACCAACGCCACTGTCGCCAGCAGCACCAACGAAACCCAGCGGATCCACCCCGTCCCCACGGTCATGCCTGCAAGGTAGCCGATCAGCCGGGGGTTCCGGCGATGCCGTGCTGCAGCGCGTACATGCTTGCGCCGATCCGGTTCGAGACGCCGAGCTTCGCGTAGATCCGTTCGACGTGGTTTCGCGCGGTCTTCTCACTGATCACCAGGTGCGCGGCGATCTGCTTGTTGGAGGCGCCACCGGCCACCAGCCGAAGCACCTCGACCTCGCGCGGTGTCAGCCGCCCCGATCCCCCGGTGGGACGACGCGGCAACCGTCCTGCGGCGTACAGCACCGCGTCGACAGCGACGCCGTCGAGTTCCCCGGCGGCGACGCGGCCAGTCAACCGGCGGTGCGCGTCGTCCGGCGACATCTCGGACCGGTACGGGCGGGGTTCCAGCGCCGACTGGTAGGCGACCGCGGCGGCCAGGATGCGTTCGGGCAGTCCGAGTGCGGGTCCGGCCAGCCCAGTCGGGTAGCCGGACCCGTCGAGACTCTCGTGGTGGGTTCCGGCCAGGCTGGCGATGTGCTCAAGTCCGCTGACCTGGCGCAGGATTCGCATCGTCAGATAGGGATGCAGGCGGACCCGCTCGAACTCAGCGGGCGTGAGTTCGCCCGCCTTGGACCAGATCTGGTTCGAGATCCCGATCCGGCCCAGATCGTGCACGTGCCCGGCCCTGCGGACGCGGGTCGCCACCGCGGCGTCCAGTCCCGCGACCGCGACGGCGTCGGCGGCCAACCGCGCCACGCCTCGCGAATGCCCAAGCATGAAGGGACATTTGAGATCGACGAAGTCGCCGAGTGCACACAGCAGCGCGTCGAGTCCAGTGTCGTCGAGACGATGGTCACGGTCGGGCGCCTCGCGCAGGGCCGCGGCCCAGCTGTCGCCTGCCCTCGGGCCTGCCAGGATCTGCTCGGCATCTCCGACCACGACGTCGACGATGCCGGGATCGAACTGCCCGCCACGGCGCTCGGTCACCATCGCGACCGCCTTGTCCACCCCGCCCACGCGGTGGTGAACCTCGACCATGTCCGCGACCTGGGCGACGCGCATCGCGATCGGGATGGCCTCACCGCTCACACCGCCGGGCAGGCCGCCGCCGTCGTACCGCTCGAATGTGAACCGCAGCGCCTCCTGGACCGCGGGACTGAGCCCCATGCGCTCGGCCAGCAGCACCGCCGACGCGCAGTGCGAATGGATCAGCTGGGCGATGTGCCCACGGGCACCGACCACCAACGACGTCAACACCGACAGCCTGCGCGCCAGCGGTTCGCCTCGGGCGACGTTCGACAGCACGAACCTCAGATACGGAATCCCCGACCAGTCGACGAAGTACGAGTCGTGGCGCACCGCGATGTCGTCACCGAACCAGCGGGCGTACTCGTGGGAGTCGGCGTGACAGCCGATCCACATGATCAGCGTCGAGTAGTAGACGACGTCACGGGTGTCGCGGTCCAGGCCCAGACGGTCGGCGATGCGTGTGCCGATGAGCGCCGAGCGCAGCATGTGCTCGGCCGGCTGCCCCAGACCGAGGTCGACGGCCACCGACAGTGCGGCGAGCAGTTCGGCTCGGCTGGGACCGCTTTCGGAGTCCATCGGCCGATTGTGCTCCTCAGGTGCGCACTGGCGCAGCATTCGCCGCCTGACTGAATCGCGCCTGGCCCACCACGCCCAGCCCTCGTTGCGGCAGCCGGAAGTCACCGAGACGGGCCTGCGTGCGCAGCGGGGCAACGGAACCGAGGTCCTGGCCGTCCAGTTCAGCGTGGGACGCACAGACCTCCCACATCTGCTTGGGTGCGACGCGGAACCGCTGTCCGTTGGGTGAGGCCCCGGCCAGCCGGATCTGACCCGCACCCAGCAGCATTCCCGCGCAGCGGCCGATGACGCCCAGCGCCGAGGAACTCGTCCACGCCCCTTCGGGCAGCATCGTTCCGATGGTGCTGAGCAGCCGGGTCGTCGGTGTGGCGCGGAAGGCGACGGTCCACCGGAGCTTCCCGGGGATCGTCACCGTCAGGGTGTAGTCGTCGTCCCAGTCGGTCTCGATGGGGCACTGGACGGCGTCGACCGAGGTGGCGGAACTGAAGTACCGGGCGCAGCTGAGCGGCCCCGGCGTGGTGGCGTAGAACGTCCAGACGCCGTCGGGGTCACGGTGCCACACCGACCGGTAGCCCGGAATCGACGGCGGCAGAAAGGATGCCGCGGGAAAGTCCCGCAGCGCCAGGTAGTGCCCACTGGCGAAGGGCAGGCCCATGACGCCGAAGACCGTGAACCGGTCGCCGTCGCCGGACGGGAGAGTGGGGGTCGCCGCCACCTCGGCGGCGGCTGTCTGTGGTGTGTGTGAATTACTCATAGCGCGATCGTCACGCTCCCGCGACAGCGGCCGCATGGGGCAGTTGCCCCATCTCTTCGGCTGGCGTACGACATGCTGTAGGCATGAGACTCCTCGCCAGCCTCATGGCCGCACTGCTCGTGACGGGCTGTTCGACCGCCGTCGAAGGCACTGCCCGCAAACCGACCGGGCCCGATTCCGATGGTGTCGACGTGGCGCAGTTGGACACCGGCGACTACGCGGTGGCCGCGGGTCCGCCCTTCGCCAGTGCGGGTGAGGTCTCCCCCACCTCGGGGAACATTGTGGAGGCCCATCGGATGGCGAGCTTCGTGGTCGGCCCCTGGCAGGTCAACAGTGCGTTCCGCAGCAGAGGTGACGTCCTGCTGACGTCGAGCACCCTGCCGCTGCCGTCGATCGAGGTGGTCAAGTCCGCAGGCGGTGTCCCGGTCGAACTGGCCGATGTCATGGGCGCTCACGGGTTCGTCACGGCGTTCTCGACCCTGCGGTTCTCCGACGCGACCCCGACGGGTTCGCTGTTCAACATGGTCGTCCGCTTCGCGGATCCAGCGGGCGCCGCCGCCGCAGCCCGAGAGATGGCCGAGAAGAACCCGCTGCCGCCCGGGGCGGGCCCGCGGACGCCGGTCGACGTGAGCCAGCCCGACGCGCTGGCCACGATCTACGAGGCTCCTGGGACCGGTGAAATCGTGGAGTCCTTCACGCCGTACCAGTCGTATGTCTTCCTCAATCGCGCGTGGGTGAAACGCGCTCCCGGGGAGATGTCCCACTCCCCCAAGGCGCTGATTCAGGGGGTCATCGGCGACCAGAGGAAACGGATCGACAGTTTCAAACCCACTCCCCTCGAGAAGCTGGGCAACCTCCCGATGGACCCCACCGGTCAGATGCTGGCCGCCACCCTGTGGAATCTGGACAATCAGGCACCGGCGAATATGGGCGCTTGGCCTTCGGAGGCGTGGGTGCACTTCGAAACCGACCCGGTCAAGTCGGCGGCGCTGTTCCGCGACGCCGGAGTCGATTACGTCTCGCAACGCCGCGCCACGGTGTACCGGGCCCGCGACGACGAAGCGGCCCGGAAGGTCGCGACCGGACTCGGCGAGCAGGCGAGCGCCGAGCCTGGCGTGAGTCCGGCGCGTCCGGTCAAGGGACTTCCCCAGGCCCGCTGTTACACCCGGGTCCGGGGTGAATCCGGCACCTCCGCGATCTCGTGGCAGCGGGTGCGCTGGCAGCACAAATGCGTCGCCTTCACCGACAGGTACGCGTTCACGGTGTTCTCGAGTGACCTCACCGACGCCCAGCAGCAGATTGCGGCGCAGTACCGAATCCTGGCTGGGCGCTGACTAACTCGCGCCCGCGGCCAGCCACTGTTCGAAGGTCGTCGGCGCGATCCGCGCGCCCGGCCCGGGGAGCAGCACATTGCCGGCCATGGACAGATCCAGCGGACCCGACCACGTCGGAACCAGCTTCACGTCCCGGCCCAGCACGGCATGAGTGCGACGGGCCATGTCCACGAGGTCCTGAGTCTCGGGTCCGGCGACGTCGACGTGCCTGCCCTGGGGCGCACCCGTGGCGACCTCGGCGAGCACCGCGGCGATGTCGTCGGGAGCGATCGGCTGGACCAGGAGCGGCGCGATGGGCGCGACGCCGTCCTGTTCGCCCCAGCTGGCGGCCAGCGCGGCGAAGTCGTGAAACTGCGTGGCGGGCACGATGGTCCACGGCACCGGGCCCGCTGCGATCAGCCGTTCCTGCTCGCGCTTGCCGGCGTAATGCGCGGTGCCACCGTCGATTCTGTTGATCCCGACGATGGACAGCAGCACGTGGTGTCGCACTCCCGCGCGCGCTTCGGCGGCCAGCAGGTTCGTCGTCGTGACACCGAAGTAGTCACGGGTCTCCTCCGGGCTGATCGGCGGCGAGCTGATCGTGTCGATCACCGCGGCCACGCCGTCCAGCGCGGCGTCCAACCCCTCACCGGTGATCAGGTCCACCCCGAGGGAGCGACTGATCCGCACCACCTCGTGCCCGTCCCGCTCGAGCGCAGCCGCTGTTCGGGAACCGATATTGCCGGTGGCACCGGCCACTGCAACACGCATGATGAGCCTCCCCGCCCCTCAGTGTCGCCTCAGTCGGTCCGTTTGGCCAGCCCCCGCAAAACCAGCTCGGTCGCCGCCCAGTCCATGCATTTGTCGGTGACCGACTGGCCGTAGGTCAGCGGCGTGGCCTCGGGAGCCTGTGCGCCGGCCACCAGGAAGCTCTCCAGCATGACGCCGCTGATCGGCAGGCCGTCTCGCACCAACTGCGCCACCTCGTCGGCGACGCCGGCCTGGCGGATGTGGTCCTTGCCGGAATTGGCGTGGCTGCAGTCGATCACGACACGCCCGGGCAGGCCGGCCTTGGCGAGCCTGTCGGCGGCCTCACGCACCGAATCGCCGTCGTAGTTCGGTCCGCCGGTGCCGCCGCGCAGGATGACGTGGCAGTCCTCGTTGCCCGCGGTGCTCACCACCGCACCGCGGCCCATGTCATCCATACCGAAGAAGACATGCTGTGCGGCAGCGGATTTCGCACCGTCCACCGCCACCTGGATGTTGCCGTCGGTGCCGTTCTTGAATCCGACCGGCATCGACAGGCCCGACGCCAGCTGCCGGTGCACCTGCGACTCGGTGGTGCGTGCGCCGATCGCGCCCCAGGCGACGGCGTCGGCGATGTACTGCGGACTGGTGGGCTCGAGGAACTCACACCCCACCGGAAGGCCGATGTCGATGACGTCGAGCAGCAGTTGACGCGCGATGCGCAGGCCCCGGGCCACGTCGAAGGTGCCGTCCATGTCCGGGTCGTTGATCAGGCCCTTCCACCCCACCGTCGTGCGTGGCTTCTCGAAGTAGACCCGCATGACGATCTTGAGCGTGTCCTTGAGCTCATCGGCCACCTTCACCAGGCGGCTCGCGTACTCCAACGCGGCGGCGGGATCATGCACCGAGCAGGGGCCGACCACGACCAGCAGGCGGTCATCGTGCCCGGCGAGGATCGCGGCGATCTCATCACGGTCGCGGGCCACCCGTTCCGCTCGCCGGCCTCCCAACGGGAACTCGGTGAGGACGTCGTGCGGGCTGGGGATCTCACTGAAGCTGCGGATCCGGCGGTCCGACGTCGCGGGCGGCGTGACGGTCTGAGGGGGGTTCATGTCCTTGGGTGCCTTTCTGATGTGGACACCTGCGCAGACCCGGGTGCCCTTGAATGACGAAAGGCAGCGACCTGACGGTCACTGCCTGGGCTCCGGGTGGATGCGTGCGTTACTGCTGCGCTTTATCGGCTCCGCCCGGAGCCTTGATAAAGCGCCAATAGCTGGCACACACACCGATGTTCACGGCGTCCAGGCTATACCGGCATTCGCCGACGGCCAAACCGTCCCCTGGGATGAGTCCGAAATCGCGACATCGGAGTTGCCTGTGGATCTACGCTTGGCATGGCTGTGATCACAGCCACCGGGGGAAATGGGAGGGCAGTCCCATGGGTAATGCCATCATCAGATTTGCTGTCGCAGCCGGAGTCGTAGGCATCGCGATAGCTGGCGCCGCGCCCGCCGCACGCCAACGGGTTCACGGGCTCGGAGGCCGAGATGCTCGACTGGGGCTACCGCGCCTGCGACGACTGGAGCGACGGCATCAGCCGCGACGTCATCATCGACAACATCTACGCCAACACCGACGAGTCGGTGGGCCGCGAGGACGCCACGGCGTTGTTCACCAGCGCGACGATGTACCTGTGCTGATCCGGGTTGAGCCGGTCAGCGACTCTGGCCGCCCCTCGACGCCCGCGCCTCCGACCAGTCGGGTGGGCGCTTGTCGATGAACGCCTGAACGCCCTCGAGTGCGCTGGGCTCCATCATGTTGCAGGCCATGGTGGTGCCGGCATCCGCATAGGCAGCGGCCATCCCGACCTCGATCTGCCGGTAGAACAACGTCTTTCCCATGGCGACGGCGACCGCGGGCTTGGCGACGATGCTGGCCACCAGCGTCTCGATCTCGTCGTCCAATTCGTCGGCCCCGACCACCCGGTTGACCAATCCCGACACTTTGGCCTGTTCGGCCGAGACGAAGTCACCAGTGACCAGCATCTCGAAAGCAGTCTTGCGCGGCACGTTTCGCGACAGAGCAACACCGGGCGTCGCGCAGAACAGTCCGGCATTGACGCCGCTGACCGCGAAACGCGCGTCGTGGCTCGCGACAGCGAGATCGCACATCGCGACCAGTTGGCAACCCGCGGCCGTCGCGATCCCATGGACCCGGGCGATGACGGGCACCGGCAGTCGCTGGATCGACAGCATCACGTCGGTGCACTGCGCGAACAGGCGCTCGTAGTACTCCAGCGAAGGCTCGGCCCGCATCTCCTTGAGGTCATGGCCCGCGCAGAACGCCTTACCGGTCGCCCCGAGCACCACGACTCGCACCGTCTCATCCTCGGCCAGCGCGTCGAAGGCCTCGCCGAGCGCAGACAACATCGCTTCGGAGAGGGCATTGAAGGACTGGGGACGGTTCAGCGTCAACGTCACCACACCGCGATCGTCACGGTGTTGCAGCAGCAGTGGGTCCATGACTGTCGGACGCTAGCACCGACCGTCAGCCGCTAGATGCACACATAACCCGTGACATAACCGTACGGACCGGTGGCGCCGACGCAGGCATCGATTCCGTTGACCCAGCCTGGCCCCCAATTCCCGTGCCCGCGCCCAGGCCCGGGCCCGGGGCCCCAGTCATCCCAGTCGTGGTGGGGTTTCTGGGGAAAGTCGATGCCGGGAGCGTTCGGGGCGGCGACGGCCACGCTGGCCCCCATCAGGCCTCCGGCGCTCAGACCGACTGCCAGAACCGCTATCGCAAGTGTGTCTTTGAGCTTCATCTCACTTCACCTCGATGCAGTCGAGCCTACTGCGGGATCGAGTTCATCAACACCCCGTGGCCGACGATTCACAGGGCCGCGGAATCCGGGTCCAGGCCGAACACCGTCGTGGGCGCGGTCTTGCCCTTCAACCCGTAAGCACCCCGATCCACCAGGTCGCGCGGTCGCGTGTTCAGGGCGTCGGCGGTCTGCCCGGTCAACAGTATCGCGTCACCGGTGGATTTGGTCAGCTGCTCGACGCGTGCCGCCACATTGACCGCATCACCGATCAACGTGAACTCCAACTTGCCCGCCCCTCCGATCGTGCCGGCGATCACCACCCCTGTGTTGATGCCGATCCCGACCCGTAGGCCACCGGTGAACCGCTGTCGAACCTGACGCGCAATCTCCACCGCCGCCCCCAGGGCCGCATCGGCATGACCCACAAGATCATTCGGCGCACCGAACACCGCCAACGCACCATCGCCGAGGAACTTGTTCACATGCCCACCGGCCTCCGCCACCGCAGGCACCACAATCTCAAATAGGGCATTCAGCCGAGCCACCGCATCCTCGGCATTGTTGACCTCGGCCCACGGCGTGAAATCCCGGATGTCGACGAACATCACCGTCACCTCACGACGCTCCCCGGTGAACACGTCGTCGCTCTGCTCCAGCAACCGTGCCGCCAACACCGGATCCACGTACGCCCCGAATGCAGCCTGAAATCTCTGCCGCTCAGCCAAACCCGCCTGCATCCGGTTGAACGAGCCCGCCAGCGCGCCCAGATCATCGTCCTGAACCACCGGAAGGCGTCGGCTGTAATCCCCGGCGGCGACACGCTCGGTTCCTTCGGCGAGATCGCTGATCGGTTGCAGCAGCGGCGAGTACGCCGCCCAGAGCGACGGCCCGATGACGAGCACCAGTGCACCGCCCAGCGCGACGGCAAGTCCCGGGCCGTGCCTGGCCACGTCGAACACCGCTCCCAGAATCGCGCCCGCGACGGCGAACGCGAATCCGACCGCGAGAATGGCGACGTTGGTCCACGTGGCGAATGTCGGGCGCGAGCGCGGCAGGATGTCGCCGAACTCCGCACTCGAGGCAATCGCCGCCCTGGCGGGCCGCAGCGTCGCTTCGACGATGCTGTGCAGTGTGATCAGCTGGCTGGCAGTCCCGGCAATCGCGCCCAGCATCGCGTATTGAATGAGACGCCACCCGCTCGCCCCGGCGATCATCCCGACGCCGACAAAGAGCGCCGCGACCCAGACCACGGTGACGACCATGCCCCGCGCGATCAGGCTCCGGCCATAGCTGTAGGTGGCGCGCAATGCGCTCTCCCCGTCGACGTCGTCGCCGGCGGCCCACCGCTCGACGACGCGGACAGCCTTTCCGCCGGGCAGCGCCACGAGATACAGGTACGCCGCCACGCCGGCCACGGTCACCGCAGCCGCCTCGACGTAGCGGTCAGAGCGCTCGAACGCGACGATGCCCAACGACCAGGCGAGGTAGACCGGCAGCGCCAGCGACCACATGACCGCCCAGCACGCCCATGAGTAACGGGTCTTGTACCGATCCCACGTCCATTGCCACATGCGATCCATGTCGGGGTCGGTGTCAGAGCATGTCGTCGGTGACACGACGACCGGACTGCGTCGGCCTGATCCACTGCGTGAGGTCGAACCCCTGCCGCGTCGCCTCTGCCAGGTATGCCGCCTCGGTGGCGTCATCGACCCGTGGTTCGCGGGCCAGCAGCCACAGGTTCTTGTGGTCGGGGGTGCCGACGAGAGCCACCGTGTACCCCTCGTCGATCTTGAGAACCCAGTAGTCGCCCTTGGTGAACGGGATCCATCGCAGAAGCTCCGGCAGGAACGACACCTTCAGTTGACCGGCCCTGCCCGGCACCGAGGTGGCCTGGGCGAGCGCCTGTGACGGTGCGCCGTTCTTGTCGATGCACCTGTTGTCGACGCGCACACTCCCGTCGTCCTGGACCGTGTACTCGGCGGTGATGTCGGAGGCTTCGGCCTGCTCCCAGCGCAACGGAAGCCGGCCGATCTCGTACCACAGCCCGCTGTAGCGGTTGAGGTCCAGAGTGTCGACGGAGGTGACGGCGGACTGACTCATGGGAACTTCTCCTTGTCGTGAAATGGACGGCGTCAGCGACTCGTGGCCGCGTCGAGGCCGAAGACCCGAACGGGAGTCGACTTGCCCTTGAGCACATGCGACCCCCGATCGATGAGGCCCGAGGGACGAGCGGCCAGCCCGTTGACGCAGTGGCCGGTGAGCAGGACCGTGTCCCCGGTGGTCTTGGTCAGCTGCTCCACCCGAGCCGCCACGTTGACCGCGTCCCCGATCAACGTGAACTCCAGTTTGCCGCCCCCACCGATGGTGCCCGCGATCACCACCCCGGTGTTGATGCCGATCCCCACCCGAAGCTCACCGCCGAACCGCGCCCTCACCAGACCCTGAATCCGCACCGCCACCCCCACCGCCGCATCCGCGTGGCTCACAAGATCATTCGGCGCCCCGAACACCGCCAACGCACCATCACCGAGGAACTTGTTCACATGCCCACCGGCCTCGACCACCGCGGGCACCACGATCTCGAACAACGCATTCAACCGCGCCACCGCATCCTCGGCAGCGTTGGCCTCCGCCCACGGAGTGAAATCCCGGATGTCGACGAACATCACGGTGACCTCACGTCGCTCCCCGGTGAACACGTCATCACCCTGCTCCAGCAGGCGCGTCGCCAACCCCGGATCCACATACGTCCCAAACGCGGCCTGAAGACGTTGCCGCTCAGCCAAACCCGCCTGCATCCGATTGAACGACGCCGCCAGGACACCCAAGTCGTCATCCTGCACCACCGGCAGACGCTGCGAATAGTCACCCGCAGCAACACGCTTCGTCCCCTCAGCCAGATCCCGAATCGGCTGCAGGGAGGGCGCAAAGGCGGCCCCTACTGTGATGGGAAAGCCGAAGATCACTGTCAGCACGAGGCCGACGAGAATCCACAACAGCGGCGCCTCAACGGTGCCGACGAAGATCGTGGTCAGGATGGCCCCGGAGAACGCGAACGACATCGCGGCAGCGAGCATCGACAACCTGGTCCAGGTCGCAAAAGAAGGGCGCGGGCGGGGCAACGCGTCTCCGTGATCCGTCAAGTCAGCGAGCGCGATGCGGACCGGTCGCATGGGTGCCTCCGCCAGGGTGTGCACACCCACCAGGTGTGATGCGAAGCCCGCGACACAACCCGCCAAGGCATAGTGAACGAGCCGAGGCCCAGATTGGCCCGCAAGACTGGCGACCACGAGCAGCAGTAACCCGGCCCCAACGACGATTGTCGCCAACGATCTGCCGATCACTCGCCGCGAGTAGGTGTAGGTCTCTTCGAGCACTTGTGCCGTATCGATGACACAACCCTTGGACCACTCCCGTAACGACCTCCACACGCCCTGTCCCGGCAGGATCACCACGTAGGCGACCATCAGCACAACGATGCCGGCCGCGAAGGCCGCTGAGGGATATCCCCGGGAGTGCTCGGACGCCACGACTGCGAACGACAAGAAGAGGTAGATCGGCAGTGCTGCGACAAAGGCCACCGCCATCCAAGCCCATGAGTACGCCGCCTGATGGCGATCCCACGCCCACTGCAGGATGCGATCCATCCCAACCTCAGCCTTCTGCTGGGCTGAGGCGGCAAACCGTCACCGGCTCCGACGTGCCCGTCACCGCGTGTGCAGTCAGCGGGCGCTCGATCCTTCTCCCGACGTGCGCCATTCAGCCCCCTCGCCCCCTAGCGGACTTCCAGTCTTCACCCCTGGGGCGTCGTGTGTCGTCGAATGTGGAACGAAGACACCCCCGACCCAAAGGGCCGGGGGTGTCTCCGTACTGACTGACTAGTGCGCGTGGCCGTGATGCCCGTGCCCGTGACCGTTGAACTCTCAGAGCCGCGGAGCTTCGTTCACTCCCCGTATGCCTGGTTTGCGCCGTACTGAGCCTCGGCTGGCGTAAAGCCGCTGTACTCCAGTTGTTCGACTAGGGCTTGCAAGGAGAACGAGGTGTACTCCAGGTACTGTCTTGCGCTCTTCACCGCCTGCTCATTCCAGTCCACGCCACCATTAGCCTCGATGTACTCGACCGCAAACGTAGCGTCTGAGGTGCTGAAGTCGCCATACTCCAGTTGGTCGATCAGCCCTTGTTTTGAGAACGCGGCGTAGTCCAGATAACTCTCGGCGCTCTTGATTGCGTTCCGCTGGGCAGGGGTGAAGCTTGGCTTTGGGGGCTCGGTCGTGGTCGGGACAACCTCCGACCTGGTTGGCGCGGGCGCAGCAGCCGTTGTCCTACTTGTGCTTATGGAGCTGGCATTCGATGACGAGGACGATCGCTTGTCTTTCTCGCCGTTGGCGAAGGATACGAGGACAAGCAAGATCGATACGGCAATCACCACGCCTACTCCCCAGAGATGTTCCTTCCTTGCATCGAATTTACTGCCCGGTTTCGCGGGCCGAGGGTTGTCGGGCGTCGGGCCAGCGAGTTGAGCGTAGTTCTCGGTCCACTTGCTCCCGTCGAAATACCTGAGCCTGCTTGGATCTGATGGATCCGGGAACCAGCCGGCTGCAGCAGTCATTGTTTGATCGTTCCTTCTCATTACGGTGTGGAGACCGCATGGTTACCGATAACTGGTTCCGCACCAGCGAATATAAACGAAGCTTCAGTCTTCGAACATCTGTGTCAGCTCATTGCGCTTCTCGGATATCTGGTTCTCCATGTAGAAGCCGTTCAACAGCGATATGGCCAGGATCACGCACGAAACGACGCGGACCCACGTCGCTGCCCCCATGAAGAAAGCGATCGCGGTGGCGACTCCTGCGAGAGCCACGCCGGTCCATATCGAGCCTGTGCCAGTCAACAGACTTGCCGACTGCATCGACATTACGAGTCCGACGACGGCAAGCACGCAGACGCCAATCGCGACGGCTGTCGTCTTGTTCCTGCTGGAATCATCCGGAAGGCCCACCGGTTCGCCCCAAGTCGCGCCGTCCCAGTAGATCTGCTTACCCGGATTCAACGGATCGGGATACCACCCCGGTACCTGTTGCTGCGTCACTAGTTCGACCCCTCTGCCTAGTCACTCAATCCCCCTGCTTGTTTGGTCGACTCGCAGGCGAGGCAAGCATAACGGCAGCGTGTGACATCTTGGGATGGACCTGGATATCAGCTGTGGGTCTGCTGCTCAATCCTCATCCGGTGTAGAAGCGTTTCGGAGAATGTCCTGAGCGATACGAATGAACTCCGCTGGCTTTTGAAACCCCGCGCTTCGAAGCGCTTCTGCAATGTAGCGCTCGGTCGGAGGTTCATTGTCCCCAGATCGAATGGAACGGCAAGCGGTACTGCATCGAAGGTGATGCGATGGTGCACAACGGGAGCCGCCGAACGGCACACGTCGATTACGTCATGGTGCGATCATAAGCCGATCGCCGCTTTAACGACCCTTTGAATATCCCGCCCTAAAAGAGACTGACACGCCGATCTTAATCAGCTCATCCGCCAGTGGATTTAATTCTTTTCGCAGCTTGTCAGTTTGCGCCTTATCAATGTCGATCACGACGGAAACATTGCCGTCATCAGAAGGAGCCAAATAGGCCGGCAAACCGGCGACCGATGAGAAAGAGCTCAGCGTATCGCGAATTCGTTCCACAGGAATATCGAGCGGCACCATAGGGGCATCCGACAGCGATCCGCCACCGTCCTTGCGCCGCCACTCCCGAGCAATCGTCACGATTTCATCAAGCACCTCCCGCTCAGGCCGGTGCACTTCTGCAGCAGTTGACGACTCACGCGCCTTGGCGAACTTGGCCTCAAATTCACCATCCCAAGCGTTAATAAATCGTTTACGTATCGAATCTTCATTCAGCCCCATAACTTTAGCGATGGCGACAAGTATGTTTTGCACCCCATCGCGATCTAGCAAGTTGGCCTGGAACTGCGCGAGGGGTCCAGTTGCGTCACTCTTCAGCGAAAAATCCACAAGTGATGGGGCAACGCGATTACCGGCACCGGGGAGGTTCTTGGACAATGCGCCAGCCTCGAAATTCAACCAAGGCGATGTTTGATTCTCCCGCGTCACGACAATAATGCCGAAAATCGTGTCAGCCAGCTCTGATTCAATCCTTGGCAATCCGCGCTCGCCAGCGCCGATGTCCGCTTCCGACATGAACGGAGCTACAGCATCGAACATATACACCAGGAGTTCGCGCCACACAGTCGCCACTTGCTTGGACAACGCCCCAGACCAACTGATGAAAACCTTCAATCCGCCAGATTCCTGCGCCACTGCCTCAACCTAGCAAGATGCGAGTTCCATAAAGAACTGTTACGTCACCCGTGTGGCAGGCTGGGCACCGTGGAGAACGAACGGCAGCAGACCTGGCTGAAGATAGTCAGCGAACGAACCAATGACAGTGCTCGTCATAAAGCAGCCGCCGAGGCCATCCTGCAGAACACCCCAGTTGCAGCCGAACACGTCGAGGCCGCCGAAGAACTGGTACGACTGAAGCTCGCATTCCCCCGTAGTGACGACGGCACATACGCCGCCAACCTGTATCCTGACTTTCGGTGAGACAACGAAGACACCCCCGGTCTTACTGACCGGGGGTGTCTTCGTACCGACTACTGCTAGTGCGCGTGGCCGTGATGCCCGTGCCCATGACCGTCGTCGGCAGCCTCAACCGGCTTGTCGACAACAGCGGTCTCAGTGGTCAGGACCATGCGGGCCACCGAGGCGGCATTGAGCACCGCCGACCGGGTCACCTTGACCGGGTCGATGACGCCGTCGGCCACCAGGTCGCCGTACTCCAGCGTCGCGGCGTTGAGGCCGTGATTCGCGGGCAGTTCACCGACCTTGTTGACCACGACGGAGCCGTCGAGACCGGCGTTCGTGGCGATCCAGAACAGCGGCGCGCTCAGGGCGGTGGCGAACACGTCGACACCGACAGCCTCGTCACCCGACAGCGACGACCGAAGATCGGCCAGCACCTTGCGGGCCTGAACCAGCGCGGAACCGCCGCCGGCCACGATGCCCTCCTCGACCGCGGCCTTGGCCGCAGCGACCGCGTCTTCGACACGGTGCTTGCGCTCCTTGAGCGCGGTCTCGGTGGCGGCGCCGACCTTGATGACCGCCACGCCGCCGGCCAGCTTGGCCAACCGCTCCTCGAGCTTCTCCCGATCCCAGTCGGAGTCGGTGGTCTCGATCTCGGCACGCAGCTGAGCCGCGCGCCCCTTGACGGCCTCTTCGGATCCGCCGCCGTCGACGATCACGGTGTCATCCTTGCTGACGACGACTCGTCGGGCGGTGCCGAGCACGTCGAGGCCGGCCTCACGCAGCACCAGGCCCACGTCGGGGTTGACCACCTGCGCGCCGGTGACGATCGCGAGATCCTCGAGGAACGCCTTGCGACGATCGCCGAAGAACGGTGCCTTGACCGCAACGGCCTTCAGCGTCTTGCGGATCGCGTTGACGACGAGCGTGGACAGCGCCTCACCCTCGACGTCCTCGGCGACGATCAGAAGCGGCTTGCCCGACTCGGCGACCTTCTCCAGCAGCGGAAGAAGATCCGGCAGCGAGCTGATCTTGTCGCGGTGCAGCAGCACGAGCGCGTCCTCGAGAACGGCTTCCTGCGAGTCGAAGTCGGTGACGAAGTAGGCCGACAGGAAGCCCTTGTCGAATCCGACGCCGTCGGTGATCTCGAGTTCGGTGTTCAGCGTTGAGGACTCCTCGATGCTGACAACCCCGTCGGCGCCGACCTTGGTCATGGCCTCGCCGACCAGTTCGCCGACCTCTTCGTCACGCGAAGAGACGGTGGCGACCTGAGCGATCGAGGTCTTGCCCTCGACAGGCGTGGCCGCGGCGAGCAGCGCCTCAGAGACGGCGTCGGCGGCCTTGCCGATGCCCGAACCGAGGGCGATCGGGTTGGCGCCCGCCGCGACGTTGCGCAGACCGGCCTTGATGATGGCCTGGGCGAGCACGGTCGCGGTGGTGGTGCCGTCACCGGCGACATCGTTGGTCTTGGTCGCAACCGACTTGACCAGCTGAGCGCCCAGGTTCTCGAACGGATCCTCGAGATCGATGTCCCGGGCGATGGTCACACCGTCGTTGGTGACGGTGGGACCGCCGAAAGCCTTGGCCAGCACGACGTGCCGGCCCCGCGGGCCCAGGGTGACCTTGACCGCGTCGGCGAGCTTGTCGACGCCGACCTCCATGGCGCGACGCGCAGTTTCGTTGAATTCAATCTGCTTGCTCATAAATGTCTTTCGCTAGGACGCGCGCCGCCCCGGGCATCACCTGAGCGAATGCACGCGGGGATGACCGGGGCGGAACACGAGTCGCTTACTTGGAGACGACAGCCAGCACGTCGCGAGCCGACAGGATCAGGTACTCCTCGCCGTTGTACTTGATCTCGGTGCCGCCGTACTTGCTGTAGATGACGACGTCGCCCTCGGACACGTCCAGGGGAATCCGCTTCTCGCCATCCTCATCCCAGCGGCCGGGGCCAACTGCGACGACGGTGCCTTCCTGCGGCTTCTCCTTGGCGGTGTCGGGGATGACCAGACCCGACGCGGTCGTGGTCTCGGCCTCGTTGGCCTGAACGAGGATCTTGTCCTCGAGTGGCTTGATGTTCACGCTCGCCACGATTGGAGCCCCTTCACTTATAGGTGTGTGTTTTCGGCAGTGGTCCGTGCCCTCGCGCCGTCGTCGCGGGTGCCGACACCAGGGCGGGTCCGACTGCCGCCTAGCACTCTATACATGAGAGTGCTAGCACTCAAGGGTGGGATGGCGCTTATGTGGACCTTGATCGCTCCGGGCGAAACGTGCCGGAGCCGACGGCCTCCGGCGGCCGCCCATCGAGGCGGACTTGTCGGTGGGTGGTGGCACTATAGAACACATGTTCGATCAGGGGATGGTGGGGCCTGCCGCGGTCGGCGGCCTCGACGATGCCGCCCTGGTCGATGCCCTGGTGGAGTGGAATCGGGCGGTCAACGCCGCCGAGGCCCGCCGACTGGCCGTGGTCGCCGAGATGGGCCGCCGCAGCCAGAAGTACTCCCACCTCAGGCGGTGTGCCGTCGATGACTGGGATGCGGTCACCGCGCAGATCTCGTGTGCGCTGAACATGGGGCACGGGCGGGCCGAGACGCTGCTCGACACCGCGGTGCTGCTGCGGGATCGCTACCCGCAGATCGCGGCACTGTTCATGGCCGGGCGGATCGGGGCGCGCACGGTGGCGCTGATCGAGGACCGCACCCGCCTGGTCGACGCCGCCACCGCGGCCCAACTCGATGCGGTGTTCGCCGCCGATGCCGAAGACTGGGAGGCGCTGTCCTGGTACAAGTTGGAGCAGGCCATCGACACCTGGATCCAGCGCCACGACCCGGCCGCGGTGCGCCGGGCGCGCCGCACCCTGCGTTCCCGGTATTTCACCGTCGGAGACCCGGTCAACGACGAACCCGGCGCCACCCATGTGCGCGGCCGACTCGACACCGTCAACGCCCAGCTGTTCGACCAACGGCTCACAGTGATGATCGCCGGGGTGTGCCCGGACGATCCCCGCACCCTGGATCAACTCCGCTCCGACGCCATCGGGGCCCTCGGTGCCGGGGTGTGGCACCTGGCCTGCCGCTGCGGCAACCCCGACTGCCCCGCCACCGCCCCGGACGCGGCCGCCACCAGCGTCGTCGTGCACATCGTCACCGACACCGGGGTGCTGGCCGAACCCGTCGACCCCGAACTCGACGGCCCGGACCCGGACGCCGACGGCAACTCAGACACTGACCCCGGCGCCACCGACGAGTCGACGGAGGATTCAGAGGAGCCGGATGAGCAGCCCGGGGAGGAACCCCTGGCGCCCGCCGCGTCCGCCCGCCGCTCGCCCGGAGTCATCCCCGGCATCCGCAACGGCGTCGTCCCCGCACCGCTGCTGGCCGGCTTGATCGCCCAGGGCGCCCACATCCGGTTCGTCGGCATGCCCGACACCACCCCCGAACCGCGGTACCGGCCCTCGACGGCGCTGCAGCGGTTCGTCCGCGCCCGGGATCTGACGTGCCGGTGGCCCGGCTGCGACAAACCCGCCGAGGCCGCCGACATCGACCACACCACTCCCTGGCCGGCCGGGGCGACCCATCCGTCGAACACCAAATGCAACTGCCGCCGCCATCACCTGATCAAGACCTTCGTCGACGGGTTCACCGACCAACAGTCCCCCGACGGCACAGTCGTGCTCACCACCCCGACGGGGCATCGCTACACCACCACACCGTTCGGGGCGTTCCTGTTCCCCGGCCTGCGCGTCGACACCGGTCCAGCACCCTCAGGGCCACCGAACCCAACCCACCCCGGCAAGCTGTTGATGATGCCCGCGCGCAAGCAGACCCGCGCCCAAACCCGGCAACGCCAGATCAACGCCGAACGCCGACGCAACCAAACCGACCTCGAACTCGAACAGCCACCACCGTTCTGAGCCGGCCGGGGTCAGTCCTGACTGAACTGCCTCGGATCGATCAGCAGGTGATCGGACACGTCGCCGATCATCTCGATCGCCACGGTGCGCGCGGTGAAGTACCACCCGTCGCCGTCACGGGCGAACGTGTCGGCGTAGCGACCCACGACGATCGGCTGCAACGGCACCGTCGAAGTCTGCTGCACCACACAGAATGTCGACCGCGCCGAGGCGGTGTCCCCGGACACCGAGACGATGGGATTGAGCACCAGATGCCGCGTCCGCGGGGTGTTGCCGAAGTCCGGAAAGCGCCGGGTGGTACTGGCGAACAGCGAGGCAATGGGTTGGGCCCCGGTGACCCCCATGAACGAACCGCGGCCCAGCAGCACACCGACGCCGTCGAAGTCACCGGCGTCGATCAGCTCGGCATAGCGATACAGCAGTTCGGTGATGGCCATCCGATCGGCCACCACCGCACTCATGCGACCTGACTCTGAACGACGGGCAGGCCGGGATCGCTGGCGACACCCAGCGGCGACGCGGGCGCACCGGCGGCCAGAAGATGCGCCGCGAACGACGCGATCATCGCCCCGTTGTCGGTGCACAGCCGCGGCCTGGGCACGCGGAGCGTGATACCGGCGGCGGTGCAACGCTCTTCGGCCAGTTCGCGCAGCCGAGAGTTCGCGGCCACCCCGCCCGCGATGATCAGAGTCGAGACACCCAGGTCGGTGGCGGCGCGAACGGCCTTGCGGGTCAGCACATCGGCGACGGCCTCCTGGAAACCCGCTGCGACATCAGCGGGCCGGGCATCGGGATGGCGTTCCATATGCCGCGCGACGGCGGTCTTGAGCCCGGAGAAGCTGAACGCGTAGGGATCATCGCGCGGTCCGGTCATCCCGCGCGGGAAGACGATGGCATTCGGGTCACCGGTGCGGGCAAGCTCATCGAGCACCCTCCCGCCCGGATACCCCAGCCCCAACAACCGAGCCACCTTGTCGTACGCCTCCCCCGCGGCGTCGTCGACGGTGGTGCCCAACTCGACGATGGGCTGCCCCAGCGAACGCACATGCAGCAGGTGAGTATGCCCACCGGACACCAGCAGTCCCACGCTCTCGGGCAACGGGCCGTGGTCGTAGACGTCGGCGGCCAGATGACCGCCCAGGTGGTTCACGGCGTAGAACGGCACGTCCCAGGCCGCGGCGTAGGCCTTGGCCGCGGCAACCCCGACCAACAGCGCACCGGCCAACCCGGGGCCGATGGTCGCCGCCACGACATCCGGACGCGAGACGCCCGCCGTCGCGAGCGCGCGCCGCATGGTCGGCCCCAGCGCCTCGAGGTGCGCACGGGACGCGATCTCAGGCACCACCCCGCCGAAGCGGGAGTGCTCGTCGACGCTGGAGGCCACCTCGTCGGCAAGAAGCGTCACGGTGCCATCGGGGCCCAGTCGCGCGACACCGACACCGGTTTCGTCACAGGAACTTTCGATCGCCAGGATGACGGTCATTCGGCACCTCCGAGGTCGAGACGCATCGTGTAGGCGTCGGCACCACTGCCCGGGTAGTACCGCTTGCGCAGTCCGATCGTGGCGAACCCGACACTCTCGTACAGGCCGATCGCCGCGGCATTGTCGGTGCGGACCTCCAGGAAGACCGAACCGTCGCCGGCGAACGCCAGCAGGTCGTCGAGCAGCCTGCGACCGATCCCCCGGCCATGGAAGGCGGGGTCGACGCCGATGGTGTGCACCTCATGCTCGAACGGCGGGGTCCTGCCCAGACGGGAGATCCCCGCGTATCCCACCAGCACGCCGTCGATACGGGCGGCGACATAGTGATTGTGCGGGGACTCCAGCGCCTGCCGGAACGCCTTGGCGGGCCAGGGATCATCGCCGACGAACAGCTGCGCCTCCAACTCCGCGCACCGATCGGCGTCGCGGAACGTCAGCGGCTCGATCACGACGGCCTCGGTGCGCCCCGTCATGCCAACCCTCGCTCGGCCAGCGTCTTGGCATCGGGCCTGCGAAGATACAGCGGCACCAGAGGCTCGGGCTCGGAATCCCAGTCCTTCACCGCGGCAACCAGTCCCAGCGACGACGGATACTCCGGTCCGATGACCTCACCCGGGAACAGTGCGGCCTGCGCCGCCGTCCCCGCCACCGCCGTCACACCGTCGACCGGCACATCGGCGGGCGCGGCCACGGCGGGACCGTCCACGCGCAGGCCATCGCGATACCGCGCCCAGTACACCTCTTTCCGCCGCGCGTCGGTGACCACCAGGACGTCGCGGGAGATCTGTCCGCCGATGCCGTCCAGGCTGCACACCCCGAACACCGGGATCGACAACGCATGCCCGAAGGCCGCGGCGGTCGCCATCCCGACCCGCAGGCCCGTGAACGGCCCCGGACCGCAACCCACGACCACCGCGCCCAGATCGGCCATCGTCAGTTGCGCATCAGCAAGGGCGCCAAGCACATTGGGCGTCAGCGTTTCGGCATGCGCGCGCGGATCAACGGTGACCCGTTCACCGAGCAGCACCGCGTCACCCGCACCGCGCGACACGATGCCCGCGGTGACCGCGGGTGTCGCCGTGTCGATCACCAGGACCACAGCCGTCACGTCGTACTCCAAGTCCACGTCGCGGTCCGCACCTCAGAGTCCGCGGCACGATCCAGCCGGATGTCGAGGTGATGGTCGGACAGCCGCTCGGCCAAGCCCTCACCCCATTCGACCACCACCACGGCATCGTCGAGGTCGGTGTCGAGATCCAAGGAGTCCAACTCCCCGAGCAGGTCGGCGGCCGCATGGTCGAGCAGGCGGTACACATCGACGTGCACCAGGGCGGGCCTGCCGTCCCGGCGGGCCCGGTGCAGGCGGGCCAACACGAAGGTCGGGGACGTGATCGGGCCGTCGACGTCCATGGCCTCGGCGATGCCCTTGGTCAGGACGGTCTTGCCCGCGCCCAGCGGACCGGACAGCACCACCACGTCACCGGCGCGCAACTGCGCACCGAGTTCGCGCCCCAGCGCCAGCGTGTCCTCGGCGGTGACCAGGGTCGCCGTGCCCGACCGATCGGACTCAGCCACGGGACCGGACCCGCTCGCGCAATCGCCTTGTCATGGCCACCAGCCTGCTCGGTGTCGCCCGTTCCACCAAACCGATCAGCGCGTCGTTGATCAGATCGGGTTGTTCCATCTGTACCAGATGGCCCGCGCCGCCGATGATCAGCAGTTCGGACTTGGGCAGGACGTCGGCCATATCGGCAGCGTGCTCGGGGGTGGTCAGCACGTCCGCGGACCCGCAGGCGACCAGCGTCTCCAGTGGCTCCAGGGTGCGCAGACCCTCCCACTCGTCGTGGACTCCGAGTGCATGCAGGAAGCCCACCATGGTCTTGACCGGCGTCGCGTGGATCATCTCCTCGGCGTAGCGGGCCACGGTCGGGCTGACCAGGGCGTCCCCGAAGGAGGCGGCCTGCAGGATCGGCGCCAGCACGGCCCGCACCGCGCCGCGCCCGCGGTGCAGCAGGTTCGGGGCGTAGCGGGTCGCGAACCGGGCCGCCTCCAGCGCCGGGTTCTGCAGGATCTCACCCAGGGGTGACCGCGAAAGGCCTTCTCCCGCAGAGGAGATGATCGCGGCCCCGACGATGTGGGTGCCGTACTGCTCGGGGAACTGCCGGGCATGCGACAGCACCGTCATGCCGCCCATCGAATGCCCCACCAGGATCACCGATCCGCGCGGAGCCAGCAGGGTCAGCACCGTCTCGAGGTCCTTGCCGAGCTGTTCGACGGTGTAGGTCTTGTAGGACGCGATCCCGGACTGCCCGTGGCCCCGCTGGTCGTAGAAGACCATGCGCACCTGGTCGCCCCACACCTCGGCCAGCGCACGGCGCTGAAAGTGGAAGGCGCCCATGTTCATACAGAATCCGTGGGCGAACACCACGGTCACCGCGGCATCGGCCGGGCCGACCTCGCGGACCGCGAGATCGACACCGTCGGGGGTGGTCACCACCGAACTGCGGTCGCCGGCGAAGACGCCGAAATCCTCACCGGCCCAGCGATCCTCCCGGCGCGCCCGGCCCGCGACCGAGCGCGCGGTCGAGGCGCCCGCGACCGCGCCCACGGTGCCCAGCCCTGCCAGACCGGCCAGCCACCGGCGCCGTGCGCTCATGCGTGCTCCGCCTGGGCGTGGATCCGGGTGACTCGGCCGCGGGGGCTGGTCACCACCTCGTAGTGGATCGTGCCGATGATCTCCGCCCACTCCGCGGCCGTCGGCTCACCGGAGGTCCCAGGCCCGAACAGGATCGCCCGGTCTCCCTCGACCACGTCGACCGCTCCAGGCCCGAGATCGACCACGAACTGATCCATGCACACCCGGCCCACACTGGGTCGCCGGACGCCGTTGATCGAGACCTCCATCCGGCCGCCGAGGGCCCGGAACACGCCATCGGCGTACCCGAGCGGGATCAGCGCGACGGTGGTGTCGCGCTCGGCGATCCAGGTGTGGTTGTAGGAGACGCCGTCCCCGGCGCGGATCGACTTGACCATCATCACCGGGGCCGACAGCGTCATGGCCGGAATCAGGTCCGGTTCGACGATTCCCGGCACCGGGTTCAGCCCGTACATCGCGATACCGGGACGCACCATGTCGAAGGCCAGGTCGGGCCGGGTCAGCACCGCCGGTGAGTTGGCCAGATGCGCCATCTCGAACTCGACGCCGCGCCGCCGAGCCTGCGCGATGAGGTCGCGGAATCGCTGCGCCTGCAGGTCGTTGGTCGGGTGACTCGGTTCGTCGCCGTGCGCCAGATGGGACATCAGCCCCCGCACGTGCACTGCGCCCTCGGCCTGCGCGCGTGCCAGCTCGTCGATCAGCTCACCGAAGTCCGATGCCGGCACCCCGTTGCGGCTCAGGCCCGTGTCGGCCTTGACGGTGACGGACGCGACGACGCCGGCTCGGCGGGCCGCCTCGACGACGTCGCCGAGTTGGCGCACCGATGACACCCCGATCTGCACGTCGGCGGCCAGGGCGGGAGCGAAGTCGGTGCCGACGGGATGCATCCACGCCAGCACGGGAGCTGTGATTCCCGCCTCACGCAGTGCGAGGGCTTCGGCGACCGTCACCACGCCAAGTTCGGCGGCGCCCGCACGCACCGCGGCGCGCGCCACCTCGACCGCGCCGTGGCTGTAGCCGTCGGCCTTCACGACGGCCATCACCTGCGCTGATCCGGCGTATTCGCGCAGCGTACGGACGTTGTGTTCGATGGCGCCGAGGTCGATGAGCGCACTCGGGGTCACCACATCGGCGGTTGTGGGCGGGTTCATGTCATGATCACCGCCCTCGATTGTCCCAGGCCCGCCGTCAGTGAGCGAAATGCTCCTCGTCCGCGAAGCCGCCCACACCGACCTTCTTGAGCTTCTCCAGGACCTCCACGAGGTCATCCCGCAGCGCCCGGGCCAGGTTCGCCGAGAACCCCTCACGCACCACAACGCGCAGCACAGCGACGTCCTCGGCGCCCTCCGGCATGGTGTACGCCGGCACCTGCCAGCCGTACCCACGCAGCAGAGATGAGATGTCGAACACGGTGAACTTCGTTCCCTCGACGAGTCTGAACGCGACCACCGGAATGTCCGACCCGTCCGAGATCACCTCGAAGACGTCCATACCGGCCAACTCGTGCGACAGCCACTGCGCCGTCTCGGACAGGCATCGCATCACCTGGAGGTAGCCGTCGCGGCCCAGCCGCAGGAAGTTGTAGTACTGCCCGACGACCTGGTTGCCCGGCCGGGAGAAGTTCAGGGTGAACGTCGGCATGTCACCGCCGAGGTAATTGACCCGGAACACCAGATCCTCGGGCAGGTGCTCGGCGTTGCGCCACACCGCGAAGCCGATGCCCGGATACGTCAGGCCGTACTTGTGGCCGCTGACGTTGATCGAGGCGACGCGCGGCAGGCGGAAGTCCCAGACCAGGTCCGGATGCAGGAACGGCACGACGAAGCCGCCACTTGCCGCGTCGACGTGGACCGGGATGTCGGGTTTGCCCTCGGTGGCGGCAAGCGAGTCCAGGGCCGCGCAGATCTCCGCGACCGGTTCCAGTTCACCGGTGAACGTGGTGCCCAGAATCGCCACGACACCGATGGTGTTCTCGTCGACGGCGTCGAGCACCTGCTCGGGGGTGATCACGTACCGCCCCTGCGCCATCGGCAGGTAGCGCGCCTCGACGTCGAAGTACCGGCAGAACTTCTCCCACACGACCTGCACGTTGGAGCCCATCACCAGATTCGGGGTGCGGCCCTTCCAGTCCTCACCGCGCTCCTCCAGGCGCTTCCGCCACCTCCACTTCAGCGCCAGGCCGGCCAGCATCACGGCCTCGCTGGAGCCGACGGTCGACACCCCGATGGCGGTCGACGGGTCGTCGTCACGCAGGTTCTCGGCATGGAACAGGTCGGCGACCATGCACACGCAGCGCTGCTCGATGGCCGCGGTGACCGGGTATTCGTCCTTGTCGATCATGTTCTTGTCGAAGGTCTCCGACATCAGGTCCCCGGCCTCGGGATCCATCCAGGTCGTGACGAACGTCGCCAGGTTCAGCCGGGAACTGCCGTCGAGCATCAACTCGTCGTGGATGAAGCGGTAGGCCGCCTGGGGTTCCATCGACTCGTCGGGCAGGCGCAGTGCGGGCACCGGCGACGTCGACAGCCGCCCGGTGTAGGCGGGCGCGAGGGTGGTGTGACGGGAGACGTTCGGCATGAGGTCCTTTCTAGAGGATGCCCGCGATCGCGGCCCGGATACACGCCAAGATTCCCGACGCCGATGTCGGCGCGGGGGCGGGTCCGGGACTCGACGCGGCCAACGTTGCGGCGCGGGAGTGCACGAAGGCCCCCGCGGCGGCCGCGGCGGCCGGTGCCAGGCCGGCGGCCAGCAGTGCGCCGATCACCCCCGACAGCACGTCGCCAGACCCTGCCGTGGCGGCCCACGAGGCCCCGGCGGGGTTGAGGAGCACCGACCCATCGGGATCGGCGATCACCGTGACATTGCCCTTGAGCAGCACAGTCGCGCCGAGGCGCGCCGCCAGTTCGCGGGTTGCACGCACCCGGTCCGCCCCGGGCGGGGCCCCGGCCAGGCGCTCGAACTCGCCCGCGTGCGGGGTCAGCACAGTCGGTGCCGTGCGATCGCGCACCCACTCGGGGTTGCGGGCCAGGATGGTCAGCGCGTCGGCGTCAGCGATCACCGGCAGGTCGACCGCGAGCACGTCACGCAGGGTGGCGGCGGACGCATCATCGGTGCCGAATCCCGGGCCGACGACCCAGGCCTGCACCCGGCCGGCGGCGGCGAAGTCGTTCACCGCGATCACCTCGGGCCAATGCGAAACCACCTCGGCGGCAGCGGTTCCGGCGTAGCGGACCATGCCGGAGTGTGTGGCCACCGCGGCGCCCGTGCACAGAATCGCCGCACCGGGGTAGGTGCGTGACCCGGCCGCCACGCCCGTGACGCCCTGGGTGTACTTGTCGTCGGCGCGGTCTGGGACTGGCCACAGCCGGCGGACGTCGGCGGCCTCGAGACTCCGCACGTCGGTGGGCGGCAGGTCCAGGCCGATGTCGATGAGCTCCACACGCCCGCAGTCGGCCAGCGCGTGCACGGGTTTGCGGCCGCCGAATGTGACCGTCAGGACGGGGCGCACCGCGGGTCCGCTGACGGCACCGGTCTGCACATCGACCCCGCTGGGGGTGTCCACGGCCACCACGGGCGCCGATGTGCTCGCGAAGACCGCGGCGGCGTCGGGCCGCAACGGGCCGCTGCCGGAGATGCCGACCACACCGTCGATCACCAGATCGGTTGCCGGACCGATGCTTTGCACGACGCGTCCACCGCCGGCCAGGAACGCGCGCAGGGCCGCGGGGTGGGTGTGGTCGGGACGCAGCAGCACCGCGTCGGCCGCGGCGCCACGTCTGCGCAGGAATGTCGCGGCCCACAGCGCATCTCCGCCGTTGTCACCGGACCCGACGACGGCGCACACCCGTCGCCCGGCAATGCCGCCGGTGCGCTCCCGCAGCTCCCCGGCGATCGCGGTGGCCAGGCCGAACGCAGCGCGTCTCATCAGCGCACCCTCGGGCAGGCTGGCGAGCAGCGGCGCCTCCGCGGCGCGGATCGCATCAGCGGTGTAGTAATCGCGCATCGTAAGTGCAGCGTAGACAGTCAGAATAAGAACTAGCATCAGCTGCCATGAAGCCACCGATATCTGGTGTGGACCTGGGTATCTCGATCGCCGCCCTGGCGCTGACGGTCATCGGTGCCGCGGGTGCGGCATTTCTGGCGGTCATGTTGATGGCGTTCACCGACAACTGCCCCCAACCCACCTGCGACATCGACGCCGGTGTCACCTGGGTCTTCACCGGGTTCGGCATGGCCGTGCTGATCGCCGTCGGCGGGGCGGTGGCGACCATCGTGGCGCTGGTGCGACGGGTGCGGGCCTGGCCGTTCGCCGTCGGCACCCTGGTGCTGTGTGCGGCGGCGTGCCTGCTGGGGATCTTCGGGTACACCGCGGCTGTGGGAGGCTGACGCCGGCTACTCGACGGTCCTCGGGCTACTCGACGGTGACAGACTTCGCCAGGTTCCGCGGCTTGTCCACGTCATAACCGCGCGCCTGCGCCACCGCGGCGGCGAACACCTGGAGCGGGATGGTCGACAGCAGCGGCTGGAAAAGCGTTGACACAGCTGGGATCTCGATCAGGTGATCGGCGTAGGGCCGCACCGTCTCGTCGCCCTCCTCGGCGATCACCACGGTCAGCGCCCCGCGGGCCTGGATCTCGCGGATGTTCGACAGCAGCTTGGCGTGCAGCATCGCGGCGTTCTTGGGTGAGGGCATCACCACGATCACCGGCAGACCGTCCTCGATCAGCGCGATCGGCCCGTGCTTGAGCTCGCCGGCCGCAAAACCCTCGGCGTGCATGTAGGCGAGTTCCTTGAGTTTGAGCGCACCCTCGAGGGCCACCGGGTACCCCACGTGGCGCCCCAGGAACAGCACGGTCGGCGACGACGCGAACCGCTTGGCCACCGCGGACACGGCATCCATCCGGGTCAGCACCTCGGCGACCACGGTCGGCATGGCCTCGAGTTCGCGGTACTCGTGCTCCACCTCATCGGGGTACTTGGTGCCGCGCGCCTGCGCCAACGCCAGGCCGACGAGGTAGTTCGCGGCGATCTGGGCCAGGAAGGTCTTGGTGGACGCGACGCCGATCTCCGGCCCCGCGCGGGTGTAGAGCACCGCATCGCACTCGCGCGGGATCTGGCTGCCGTTGGTGTTGCAGATCGCCAGCACCTTGGCCTTCTGCTCCTTGGCGTGCCGCACGGCTTCGAGGGTGTCTGCGGTCTCGCCGGACTGGCTGATGGCGATCACCAGCGTGCTGCGGTCCAGCACGGGGTCGCGGTAGCGGAACTCGCTGGCGAGTTCCACTTCGACGGGCAGACGGGTCCAGTGCTCGATCGCGTATTTGGCCAGCATGCCGGAGTGGTAGGCCGTGCCGCAGGCGACGATGAAGACCTTGTCGACCTCACGCAGTTCCTGATCGGACAGCCGCTGCTCGTCGAGCACGATGCGACCGTCGACGAAGTGGCCCAGCAGGGTGTCGGCGACGGCCTGCGGCTGCTCGGCGATCTCCTTGAGCATGAAGTACTCGTAGCCGCCCTTCTCGGCGGCCGACAGATCCCAGTCGATCTCGAACTCTCGAGCGCTCGCGCCGGACTCATCGCGGTTGCCGTGGAAGTCGTAGATCTCGTAGCCGGCGGCCGTGATGACCACCGCCTGGTCCTGGCCGAGTTCGACGGCGTGGCGGGTGTGCTCGATGAACGCGGCCACATCCGAGCCCACGAACATCTCGCCCTCACCGATGCCCACCACCAGCGGGGTGGACCGCCGCGCCGCGATGATCGTGCCGGGGTCGTCGGCGTTGGCGAAGACCAGCGTGAAATGGCCCTCCAACCGGCTGAGCACCGCGAACACCGAGGCCGGGAAGTCTCCCGCCGTGGGACCGGACCGGTAGGCCCGTGCCACCAGGTGCACCGCGACTTCGCTGTCGGTGTCGCTGGCAAACTCCACGCCCTCGGCCTCGAGTTCGGCGCGCAGCACCGCGAAGTTCTCGATGATGCCGTTGTGCACCACGGCGAGCCGACCGCTGGCATCCCGGTGCGGATGGGCGTTGCGGTCGGTCGGACGTCCATGAGTGGCCCACCGGGTGTGTCCCATGCCCGAGGTGCCCGCCAGGTCGGCGGCGTCGGTTTCGGCCAGCGCTTCTTCCAGGTTGGCCAGGCGTCCCGCCCGCCTGCGGACGGTCAGACCGCCACGACCGTCGAGCAGGGCCACTCCAGACGAGTCGTAGCCCCGGTACTCCATTCGGCGCAGCGCATCGACCACGACGTCACGGGCGGGTCGATGCCCGACGTAGCCGACGATTCCACACATGACTGTCCAGGGTAGTGCAGAGCGGCGGTATGCCCGTCCCGAGGCGACGTGAGCTAACGTCATCGGGTGGCCAGCACCAAGAGACTCGTGTCCGCGTTGAGCCGCCGCGGTCCGCATCGCGTTCTACGCGGTGACCTGGCCTTTGCGGGCCTGCCGGGGCTCGTGTACACCCCGGCGTCCGGGTTCAATCTTCCCGCGGTGGCGTTCGCGCACGACTGGGTCACATCCGCCGAGCAGTACGCGGGAACCCTGGAACACCTGGCGTCCTGGGGCATCGTCGCGGTGGCCCCCGACACCGAACGCGGAGTGGCGCCGTCGGTGCTCAATCTGAGCTTCGACCTGGGCACGGCGCTCGACATCGCCGCGGGCGTGCGGTTGGGGCCGGGACAGATCAGCGTGCACCCCGGCAGGTTGGCCGTGGCGGGGCACGGTTTCGGCGGCGCCGGCGCCGTGTTCGCCGCCGCCGGGATGGGTCAGCGCCTCAAGGGAGTCGCGGCGATCTTCCCCGCGATCACCAAGCCACCCTCGGAGCAGCCGGCGGCCGGGTTGACGCTGCCGGGGCTGATCCTGAGCGCACCGGGCGAAGCGATGACCCTGCGCTCGAACGCCACGATGCTGTCCCAGGCGTGGCCCGCGGCCATCCATCGGACCGTCGTCAAGGCCGAGGCCGCCGGCCTCGGCGAGAACAGACGCTGGGCGAAGTTCCTCGGCCTCGGCGGAACGCACAAGCCCACGCAGAAGGCCGTGCGGGCACTGCTGACCGGATATCTGCTGTTCCGCCTGACCGGCGACAAGACCTACCGCGAGTTCGCCGACCCGCAGGCGCAGCTGCCCGGCACCGAGATGCCGCCGGAGGAGTTGGCCCAGATCACCCCTGAGGACCGGATCGCAGCGCTGCTGCGCCATTAGGTCTCCAGAACCCCCAACGTCGTGCCGACCGGGTAGGTCTGCTCGGACTGCACGTCGCCGTACCGCAGCACACCGGCCGACGGCGCCGGGATGTCGGTCTCGACCTTGTCGGTGCCGACGGTGTAGAGGTCCTCACCCTCGGCGACCGCGGTGCCGTCGGGCACCAGCCAGCCCATGAACGTGCCCTCGGTCATGGTCACGTCGAGTTTGGGCATCTTGATCTCCATGCCGCGCCTTTCGTTCAGTGCTCACTGAGCGCACGGGCGGGACATGAACGCACCGCCTCGCGCGCGAGTTCTTCTGCTGTATGCGGGATCTCGTCAACCAGCACCTGCGCCATTCCGTCGTCGCCGACGGCGAACAGGTCCGGCGCGGCGGCTTCGCACAACCCGTTGCCGACGCAGAGTTGGTGATCCACGGTCACTTTCATCATCGAGTCAGGATCGTCGTGGCGCTCAGGCCCGGCGCCCCGTACACGTGCGCCAACGCCACCTTCGGCCGGTTCGGCACCTGCCGCGCGCCCGCGGTCCCGCGCAGCTGCTGCACGTTCTCGTGGATCTGTCGCAGGCCCGACGCCCCGATCGGTTCGCCGTTGGCCAGGCAGCCCCCGTCGGTGTTGACCGGCAGGCGCCCGGTCAGTTCGGTCTCCCCGGCCTCGATCAGCTCGGCCTGCTCACCGTCGGCGCACAGGCCCGTCTCGGCCAGGTGGATGATCTCGGCGCCGGCGTCGGTGTCCTGCAGCTGCGCGATGTCGACGTCACCGGTTGCGATACCGGCCATCTCGAACGCCGCGCGGGCCGCGTCGACCGTGGGGCTCACACCACGCCGCACCGACAGCGACGGGCTGAGCACCTCGAAGGAACCCGGCCGCCGGGTGCGCACGGCCGACCCGGCGACGTACACCGGATGCGGACTGAACTCCTTGGCCCGCTTGGCGTTGCACAGCACCAAGGCCGCCGCGCCGTCGCCCGGTGAGCACAGCATGAACTGCCGCAGTGGGTCCGACAGCATCATCGAGGCGTCGATGTCGGCCTCCGAGAGGGGTTTCTGACGCCATGCGTTGGGGTTGAGCGAACCGTTGCGGAATGCCTTGGCCGCCACCTTGGCCAACAGGCGCTCGGGCAGGTCATGCTCGTGCAGGTAGCGCTGGATCTTGAGGGCGAAGAACTGCGACGTCAGCGCCAGACCTGTGGTGCCGTACCACTGGCCGAGGCCCATGGCCGACGGGTCGATCGTGAACGCGCCACGCGGGTGTGAGTCGAAGCCGACCACCACGGCGAACTCGGCGGCACCGGAGGCGATGGTGTGGACCGCCGAGATCAGCGAACTGCTGCCCGTCGCGCACCCGTTGAACACGTTGACGAACGGCACTCCGGTCAGGCCCAGCTCCGAGACCAGGGTGTCGGCCGATCCGCTGGACATGCTGCCGCCCACGGCGTAGTCGATGTCGGACCACGACAGCCCGGCGTCATCGAGCGCCATCCGCACCGCGCGGACGGCCTCCTGGCGCACCGAGGTGTCCTGATAGCGACCGAAGGGGCGGCAGCCCACTCCGATGATCGCAACCTGCTCGGTCATCACGGCTCCTCGGGGGTGAAGGCGAAAGTGACCGCCCGCGTGCCGGTTTCGGTGGGGACGTCGAGTGCGGTCAACCGCATGGGCATCCCGATCCGCAGTCGCGCGGGATCGGATTCGGTGAGCCGGGCCTCGACGATGACCTCGCCGGGCAGTTCGACATAGCCGACGCCGTAGGCCTGGAACTCCTCGCCGTCGGGCACATAGGGCGGGCTCGGCGGTGGGAAACGCTGAACGGTCCAGCTCCACAGCGTCCCTCGGTCACCGAGTGTGGTCGCGGTGATGTCTTCGGCTCCGCACGCCCGGCAGTACTGCGGCACCGGGAAGTCGACCTCCCCGCATGCGCCGCAGCGCCCGCCGATCAGCCGCGGCGCGCCGTCGACGAATTCGAGAATGGTTGGATCCATTGACACTGCGGTCATCTCCGCACTCCCCTCTTGAGCACCACCACGTCACCGAGCACCACGGCCTGACACGCCAACCGGACATGCTCGCCGCGGCCACCGGGACCGCCGACCAGGTCCCGCAGCGAGCGCGCCTCCTCGTCAGAGGCGGCCGAGAGATGGTCGGGGTGTTCGAGCACCTCGACATGGCACACCAGGCAGTCCCCCTGCCCCCCGCACACGGTGGGCCACCGGTACCCGGCGGCCAACGCCGCCGCCATCACGGTCTGGCCGTCCTCCGCGAGGAATTCGAGCCCCTTGGGCCGCACCGTCACACGTGGCATGTCACCCACGCGGCAGCTCACGCCACGGCCGTCCGCGGTACGGGTCGATCTCTCGCTCGAGGCCCAGTACGCGCTCGGCGATGATGTTGCGCTGGATCTCCGAGGTGCCGCCCGCGATGGTCAACCGCCGCGTGTCCAGAAGCGAGTGCGCTTCGGCCGGCATGGTGTCGCCGTCCCAGCACGCCGCCCGGGCACCGGCCAGTTCGAAGCCCAGTTCGCTGATCCGCTGGGACAGTTCGGAGAGCACGAGCTTGGTGATCGACCCGTTGGTGCGCTGGGTCGTCAACGCCAGCGCACGCTCCACCGCGGCCAGCTGGGCAAGGCGGTCGCGGACCTCGGGGTTCTGCCAGGCACCCGTCTCACGGGCCAGCGCGAGCACCGGCGCAAGTGCAACACCGCTGGCGTCGGTGGTCTCGGACAGCCCGGAGCGTTCGGCGCCCAGCGTCGTCATCGCGACGCGCCACCCGTCGTCCACCGCACCCAGCACGCTGCCTTCGGGCAGCACCACCTCCTCGAGGAACACCTCGCAGAAGTGTTCATCACCGGTGATCTGCTTCAGCGGGCGAACGGTGACACCCGGTGTCTCCATGTCGACCAGGAAGCACGTGATGCCCGCATTCTTGGGCTTCTCGGGATCGGTGCGCGCCAACAGCATTCCGTACCGGGACTCGCTGGCGAACGAGCTCCACACCTTCTGGCCGTTGATCAGCCAGCCCTCGTCGACTGCCACGGCGCGGGTGGCCAGACTGGCCAGATCCGAACCGGCCCCGGGCTCGCTGAACAGCTGACACCACATGTCGGCCCCGGACGCGATGCCGGGCAGGTACCGCTCCTGCTGCTCGGCGGTGCCCCAGGTCATGATCGCCGGGCCGATCAGCGTGATGGGCACGAAATGGTGCGTGGGCAGTTGCGCACCGTAGGCGGCCAGCACCGAGCGGACCACGGCCGCCTGCTCCTCGGAGTACCCCAACCCACCGTGCTCGGTCGGCCAGTCCGGCACGCTGTAGCCCGCCTTACCGAGTTCGGCGAACCAACTCGCGGCGTCGGTGTCACTGGGCCAGGGCTGCGGCAGATGTGTGCGGACCCACCCCTCGATCTCGGTCCGCAACGCTGCCAGGTGCTCAGACATGGATGCCATCCCTGCGATCGATCAGATCGGCGAGCAGCCTGCGATGCTGCGCCGCGGAACCGGTCAGCGCGGTGACCGCGTGTGCTCGGCGCAGGTACCGGTGCGCCCAGTGTTCCCACGTGATGGCGATGCCGCCGTGCAACTGGACGGCGGCCCTGGTCACCGACAGGGCGGCGTCGCGGGTCAGCGTCGCGGCCACCGCCAGGTCCAGGTCGTCGGGGTTCGCCGCGGCGCCGTAGACCGCCGAGCGCGCGAGCTCGACGGCGGCCAGCAGGTCGGCCAGCCGGTGTTTGACGGCCTGGAAGGAGCCGATGGTGCGGCCGAACTGCACCCGGGTGCGCAGGTGGTCCACGGTGTGGTCGAACGCATGCTGGGCCACACCGAGGAGTTCGGCGGAGATCACCAGGCTGGTCAGCCGTGCCGCTGCCTGCGTGGCGGTTTCGGCGGCGGCCCCCTGCAGCACGTGTCGCGGACGGGCCCCCTGTGCGGTGACGCGGGTGAACTCGCGCGAGAGGTCCAGGCCGGACAGCGTTGTGCTGGTGACACTCTCGGCGTCCAGCCAGGCGATGCCCGCCGGACCCGTCACGATGACCTGCGACGCCCCTGCACCACCCCAGACGGGTTCGGCCACAACATCGACGGTGTCCTCGTGCACGTTCAGGCCGGTCACCGGGGTCACCGTGGCCCCGACCGTGCGTGCGCCGTCCCGCAGTGGTGCGAGCAGCGTCTCGTCACCCACCGCACCCGCGATGACCGAGGGCACCAGTGGTCCGTCGAACAGCGCGGCGCCGGCCTCCTCGGCCAGGATCGCGAGTTCGACTGGGGTGCAGTCGGGCTGCCCGACGTCGAAGACCAGAGCGTCGGCGCCGATGTCCGACATCAGCCGCTGCCACGTGGCGGTGTCGCCGCCGGCGAAGAACGCGCGCAGCACGTCGCGCAGCGCCTGCTGCTCTTCTGATTCCCCACTCATGGTTGCCTCACCGACAGGTATTCGTCGCGCAGTCTGCGCTTGTTGAGCTTGCCCATGGCCGACCGCAGGTCGGCGTCCACGAACTCGACGATCGCCGGACACTTGTAGTGCGCCAGTCGGTCTCGGGTCCAGTCCACCAACTCGGCGGCGTCGACCGGAACACCCTCGCGGGCCTGCACGAGCGCACACAGCTGCTCACCGAGGTCCGCGTGCGGAATGCCGATCACCGCCACATCCGCCACCGCTGGATGGGTGCGAAGCACCGCCTCGGATTCGGCCGGGTACACGTTGACGCCGCCACTGACCACCAGGTCGGTGGCCCGGTCGGTCAGGTACAGGTAGCCGTCGGAGTCGAGGTGGCCGATCTCGCCGATGACGAACACGCCGTCGGCGATGTAGCTGCGCTGCGTCTTCTCGGGGTCGCCGTGGTACCGCGGATGCGCACCGGTCAGGGAGCGCACACAGACCAGCCCCGATTCCCCCGGCGGCAGCACCGCACCCGTCTCGTCGCGGATGGTCAGTTCGCAGCCGGGCAGTGCCCTGCCCACCGAACCGGGATGCGCCAGCCACTCGGCCGAGTCGATCATGGTGATGGTGCCGGCCTCGGTGGACCCGTACGCCTCCACGAGGATCGGCCCGAACCAGTCGATCATCGCGCGCTTGACATGCATGGGGCAGGCCGCCCCGGTGTGCACGATCCGGGTCACGCTGCTGACGTCATAGGAGTCACGAATGTGTTTGGGCAGGGCAAGGAGTCGCGAGAAGTGCGTGGGGACCATCATGGTGGCCTCGATGCGTTCCGCTGCGATGGTCGCCAGGACCTGTTCGGCGTCGAAGCGCTGCATGATCACCAGCGGAGTTCCGGCCAGGAGTCCGCGCACGCCGGTCATCGGCCCGGTGTGGTGCATGGGCGCGACCACGAGGTGCCGTCCCGGCGCGCGCACCGGCGAGGCGGCCACCAGGTCGACGTGCTCGACCATGTCGGCGCCGCCGGGAAACATCTGATCGGGCAGTTCGACACCCTTGGGCATCCCCGTGGTGCCGGATGTGTAGTACAGCGGCTTGGCCGGCCTGATGGCGCTCGACGGTTCGTCGTTCGGGGCGTCGGGCACCCCGGAGGTCAGGTCCACCACCTGCACTCCGGCATCGGCTGCGCGGGCCGTCGGGGCCGTGCGCGCGCTGCACAGCACGGTGTGCACCGCACCGTCACGCAGGATGTATCCGACCTCGGCCGGGGTCAGGTGATAATTCACCGGCACCGCCGAGCACCCCGCATACGTGACGGCGAGATGTGCAAGTGCGGTGTACGCACTGTTCTCGGCGAACACCGCGACCCGCTGATCTTCCCGGATCCCCTGAGCGAGAAGCCAATTGGTGGTGCGGTTGAGCAGGTCATTGAGTTGGGCCCACGTCCACGAGGTGGTGCCGTCGGTGATGGCGACCTGATCGGGATCTCGTTGCGCACACTGCGCGATGCCGTGCACCACGCGACTTATCCGTTCGCCGACACCGTGACGCGTGATCGCTTGATCGTGGAGGCGGCCGCGGCGACGATCGCGTCGACGCTGGGGACGAACGCGTCTTCGAGAACCTTGGCGAACGGGATCGGGGTGTTGGCACCCGCGACGCGCTGCACCGGCGCGCCCAGTTCATCGAACAGGTTCTCGGTGATCAATGCCGCCAGTTCGGCACCGAACCCGTTGCGCCGCACAGCCTCGTGAACCACCACAGCGTGGCGGGTGCGGGCCACCGACTCCAGGATCGTGCGTTCGTCGAGCGGGACCAGGGACCGCAGGTCGATGACCTCGGCCTCGATGGAGTGCTCCTCTGCCAGCCGTTGCGCCGCGGCCATCGCGTCGTGCACCTGACGGCCGTAGCTGATCAGCGTGATGTCGGTGCCGGGCCGCAGGGTGGCCGCCGATCCCAGGGGCACCACGTGGTGGCCGACCGGAACAGGCTGCGGGGGTGCGAAGTAGAGCAGGCTCTGCTCGATGAAGACCACGGGGTCGGGGTCGAAGATCGACGCGGTGAGCAGGCCCTTGGCGTCGGCCGGGTTGCTGGGCACGACGACCTTGAGACCGGGGATGTGGGTGACCCACGCCTCGAGCATCTCGGAATGCTGTGCACCGAACTGCATTCCGGCGCCTGCGGCGCACCGAATGGTCAGCGGCACCGTCGTCTGCCCGCCGGACATGTACCGCAGTTTGGCCGCGTGGTTGGACAACTGGTCCATGCACACCGCCAGGAAGTCCATCAGCATGATCTCGGCGACGGGGCGCATGCCGGCGATCGCGGCCCCGATCGCCGCGCCGACGATGGCCTGCTCACTGATCGGGGTGGCGCGCACGCGGTGCGCACCGTACTTCGTCGACAGGCCGGCCGACACCTTGAACACGCCGCCGCTGGGGTCGGCGATGTCCTCACCGAGGAGCAGCACGGTCGGGTCGCGGCCCAGTGCGTCGTCGAGTGCGCTTCCGATGGCCTGAAACCCCAGCATCGGTGTGGTCTCCACGGCCTCGGCGGGATCGGTCATGCGAGCACCTCCTCGTAGACGTCGGTGAGCCCTTCGGCCAGGTCGGGCAGTGGTGAGGCCTCGGCATACTCGAAGGCCTCCTGGACCTCCGACTTGGCGTCGGCCTCAATCATCTGCACCTCGGCCTCGGTGAGCACCCCCTGCTCGATCAACCGGGCACGCAGGCGCAGCACGGGATCGGCGGCGCGCTCGCGTTCGAGTTCACCGGGTTGCATGTACTCGTTCTGGTCCGACATCTGGTGGCCGAAGAACCGGAAGGTCATGGCCTCGATCAGGGTGGGACCCTCGCCGGCGCGGGCGCGATCGACGGCTTCCCTGGCCGCGCCGTACATCGCCACCGGATCGTTGCCGTCGACCCGCACGCCCGGCATGCGGTAGGCCGCGGCGCGGTCGGCGACGCGGTCGACGCTGGTGCCGTCCTCGAACGACGTGTGCTCGGCGTAGCGGTTGTTGTGGCAGCAGAAGATCACCGGCAGCTTCCACAGTGCGGCGAGGTTGCAGGCCTCATGGAAGGCGCCGATGTTGGTCGCGCCGTCACCGAAGTTGACCACCGTGACACGGTCGCTGCCCTGAACCTGCGAGGCCCACGCGAGGCCGGCCGCGATCGGCAGTCCGCCGCCGACGATGCCCGTGGTGACCATGAGGCCGCTGTCGGGGTGGGTGATGTGCATGGGCCCGCCCTTGCCCTTGCACGTGCCGGTGGCCCGGCCGAAGAACTCGGCCCACAGTGGCTTCATCGGGACCCCCTTGGCGAGGTGGTCGTGCAGGCCACGGTAGGTCGTGACGACGTAGTCGGTGGGCCGAAGCACCGCCCCCATGGCGGCCGAGACGATCTCCTGTCCGCGCGGCGAGTAGTACTGCGCGCTGACCTGTCCGGTCAGGATGAGGGAGCGGAACTTCTCATCGCAGGTCTTGATCCGGGTCGCGGTGGTGAAGATCGACGTCAACTCGGCGGCGCCGATCCCGAGATCAGACGGACTCATAGCGCCCCCTGTATTAGTCGGCTGGATAAATAATATGTAACAGGAGTCACTTCCCCCTGTCAATGTCCGAGGTCGCCACCGCTGGGGCCCAGCTGGACCGGATCGCCCAGGTCGCGGACAGCGCCTCCCCGGGCTTCAGCCATCGCAGCCCCACACCGTGGTTGAACGCATTGGCGGGCGCGGTCATGGGTTCGAGCGCGACCGCGGTCACCGAGCTGGCCCCGAACGGGAACGCTCGCGTGGTGAAGACGTGGACATAACCGAAACTCGGGTCCGCCCACAGTGACACGGTGCGTCCGTCGGGCGCGCACAGGGACGCGAGAGTGGTGCCCTCGGTGTTGTCGACCGCCCACGCGTCGTCGAGATCCAGCTGGGCCACCGTGCGGCCACCGCGGAGATCCCATTCGGTCCCGTCCACGTCGGTGACGCCAACGGGTATGAGCCGGTCATCGACGTCGATGTGTCTGCACCCGTTGACCGCCAGCGTCAGGTCCTCGGTCGGCACATCGCCGATGGTCAGAAACGGGTGTGCCCCGAGTGCGACTGGGGCACAGGATATCCCGACGTTGCGTACGGTGTGTCTGACCACCAGCCCGTCCGGGACCAGCCGATAGCGGACCGCGGTGTCGAGGGGGAACGGGTAACCGCGTTGCGCGCGCACCAGGGCGTTGAGGGTGATCGACGCGTCGGAACGCAGGGTGGGCACGTACGGGGTGTCACGGAGCAGTCCGTGCAGTGCGCTGCCTGTGCCGGGGTCGGTGAGTTCGAGGTGATGGGTGTAACCGCGGTGAGTCCAGCGACCGTCGCGCACCCGATTCGGCCAGGGAACCAGCACCGTGCCGCAGCTGTGCGGCACGGGATGGCGCTCATCGACACCCGCGGTGAGGTCGACCCCGTCGATCGAGAGGTGCCGGATCGCGGCGCCCACCTGCGCGATCCGCGCCCGAACCGACCGTCCGCCGGCACGCAGGCTGAGCTCAAACTGATATCCGCCGGTCACGAGATGTGCTCGCCCGCACCGGGTCCGGCCTGCGTGACGACGATGCTCGGCGCGGGGTGCCCGGCCCGCCGCACGGTGTCGCGCACGGCCTCGCTGACGGCACCGGCACGCGCGGCGTCGACGAGAGCGATGACGCATCCGCCGAATCCGCCGCCGGTCATCCGGGCCCCCAGGGCTCCTGCGCGCACCGCGGTGTCGGCGATGAGATCGAGGTGCGCGGTGGTGATCTCGAAGTCGTCGCGCATCGAGTCGTGGGAGGCCGACAACAGGCCGCCGACCTGTCGGTAGTCGCAGGCCTGCAGCGCGGCGACCATATCGAGAACCCTTTCGTTCTCGGTGAGGACGTGCCGGGCGCGGCGGGCGTCGACGGGGTCCGGCACGCCCGACAGCACCGCGGTTCCCCGCTCCTGAACCTCCCGCAGTGAGGACACACCGAGGGCGCCGGCGGCACGCTCGCAGGCCGCTCGCCGAGTGGCGTACTCGCCGTCGGCATGCCGGTGCGCCGCATGGGAGTTGATCAACAGCAGCGCCAGCCCGTAGGCCTCGGGGTCGAACGGCACCGGGCGCGTGGTGTGGTCGCGGAAGTCGATGAGCAGTGCCCGCCGGGATTCGGCGAAGAGGATCGCGGTCTGATCCAGCAGACCAGTGGGGGTGCCGACATAGCCGTTCTCGGCGCGCTGCGCGACCCGCGCCCGGTCCCCCAGATCCATGGGTTCGCCGGTGGCCGCCAGGATCGCGCCGAGCACCGCACATCCCAGCGCTGCGGACGACGCCAGACCCGAACCCATGTCGACTCCGCCACTGATGGACATCGTTCCGCCCGGGACGCGGTGGCCGGCGAGCCGCAGAGCCCACACCACGCCCGCCACGTAGGCGGCCCATCCGGTGACGTCTCCGGGCACCGTGTTCAGTGGCACGCGCACCGATCCCGGCACGCGGTCACTGTGCACCTCGAGCGTGTCGGCGTCGTCGGGCAGCAGGGTCACCGAGGTGCGGACGGGAAGCGCGATGGGCAACGCGAAACCGAGGTTGTAGTCGGTGTGCTCCCCGATCAGGTTGGCCCGGCCGGGGGCCGAATACCGAATGACCGGCGCCGTCATCGCAGCCCGCGCAGTCGCTCGGCGACGGCCTCGGGAACGGTGTCGTTGACGAACGTCCGCATCACCGATTCCGAACTGGCGAGGTATTTCAGCTTGGTGGCGCTGCGCCGTATCGAGATCAGCTCCACGTGGAAGCGGCCCTCTCGTTGCGCATCGGTGTCGCTGTACTGGTGCAGGGCGGACATGTACGGCAGTGGGTCGCCGTACAACTGATCGAACCTGCGCAGGATGTCGAGGTACATCCGGGTGAAGGCGTCGAGCTCGGTGCCGGAGAGCTCAGTCAGGTTGCGCACGGCCCGGTTCGGATGGATGTGCACCTCCACCGGCCACCGCGCCGCGAACGGCACGAAGGCGGTGAAGGCGTCGTCGCGGGCGATGATTCGGGAGCCGTCAGCGACCTCGTCGGCAAGGATGTCGGCAAACAGGTTGGTGCCGTGCCTCATCCGGTGGTCACGAGCCCGCGCCAACATCGCCACGGCCCGAGGGGTCAGGTGCGGCAGGGCGTAGATCTGTCCGTGCGGATGAGTCAGCGTGACACCGATCTCCTCGCCCCGGTTCTCGAAGCAGAAGACCTGCTCGATCCCGGGCCGGCCCAACAGGTCCGCGCTGCGGTGGCGCCATGCCTCGACGACCAGCCGGGCGTGGGCCTCGTCGAGATCGGCGAACGACCCGCAGTGGCTGCTGGAGAACGCGATGACCTCGCAGCGCCCCCGGCCGGGCGCGGACGCGAACCCCTGGGGGTCGTCGAGCGCGACAAGCCCACCTCCGCCATAGAGGCTGGGGAATCGATTCTCGAACGTCACCACGTCGTAGTCGGGGGCGGGCACCTCGCTGGTGAGCCCGGACGGTCCGGGGCACAGCGGACACTCGGCCATCCCGGGTTGGTGAGTGCGGTCCTGGCGCAGCGCGGCGATGATCACCCACTCACCGGTCTGGCGGTCGTAGCGCACCTGAGACTGCGCACCGTCGCGGACGGGCAGCGCTCGACGGTCAACGACCGGCGCGGGGACGTTTCCGGGCAGTGCGAAGAACAGCAGCTCGCGGCCATCGGACAATGTCCACGGCGTTGGGGAGACGCTCACCGGCTGGTCTTCTGCGCGGCCTGCACCCGCCGCCAGGGCCGGCGCAGCTCCTGTGCAATGCGCGCCCTCTCTTCCGAGATGATGCGCTCGACGCGGGCGGCGAGCTGTTCGGGGGTCATCCCGAAGTTCGTCATCACCGCATCGGCGGGAGGGCCGCCATAGACTGCCCAGCTGCGGACGTAGTCGAGGATCTCGCGGTCGAAGCGGTCCATCGGGTCAGGACCCGCCCTTCTTCTTGTTGTAGACGTCGAAGCCCACCGCCGCCAGCAGCACCAGTCCCTTGATGACCTGCTGGACGTCGCTGCCGATGCCGATCAGCGACATCCCGTTGTTGAGCACTCCGAGGACGAACCCGCCGATGATCGCGCCGAACACCGTGCCCACACCGCCGTTCGCCGAGGCGCCGCCGATGAATGCCGCGGCGATGGCCTCGAGCTCCATCCCGATACCGGCCTGCGGTGTGGCGGAATTCAGCCGCGCCGCGAACAGCAGACCGGCCAGGGCCGACAGGAGGCCCATGTTGACGAACACCAGGAAGGTGACGCGCTTGGTCTTCACTCCGGACAGTCGCGCCGCCGCGGAGTTTCCGCCGACCGCGTAGACCTGGCGGCCGAAGACGGTGCTGCGCATGACGAAGGCGTACACGACGAAGGCGACCGCGAGGATGACGCCGACCACGGGCACCCCGCGATAGCTCGCGAGCACGAGGGTGAAGGCCGCCAGTGCCGCGACGATGCCCACGCACTTCAGCACGAACCATCCCAGGGGCATGACGTCGAAGGCATAGCGCATCTGCGTCCGTCGCTGTCGAACCTGCTGCCACACCGCGACGCACATCACGACCGCACCCAGGATGACCGTCGGCCAGTGATACATGCTCGCGTTCCCCAGTTCGGGCAGGAATCCGCTGCTGACCTGGCTGAAACTGCGCGGGAACGGGGCGATCGACTGGCCTTCGAGCAGATACTGTGTCGCCCCGCGGAACACCAGCATGCCCGCCAGGGTCACGATGAACGACGGGATGCCGACGTAGGCGATCCAGAACCCCTGCCACGCACCGATGAGCGCACCCAGCAGCAGGCACAGCGCCACCGCGATGGGCCACGACATGTGATGGTGCACCATCAACACGGCCGACATGGCGCCGACGAAACCCGCGATCGACCCCACCGACAGGTCAATGTGTCCCGAGATGATGACGATCACCATGCCGATCGCCAGGATCAGGATGTAGCCGTTCTGCTGGACGATGTTGGTGACGTTGAGCGGTTTGAGCAGGATGCCACTGGTCCAGACCTGGAACAGGATGACGATCAGGACCAGCGCGACGACCATGCCGTACTGCCGAAAGTTCCCACGCAGAAGTGATTTCAGCCGCTGTCGCGGCGAGTCCGGCGTCGGGGGTGCGGGCGTGCTGGACCCGGCGTCCAGTGTCGAACTGGTGGTCATGTGGTCGGTCCCTTCATCATGAAATGCATCAACGTCTCCTGCGCGGCGTCCGCGCGGTCCACCTCGCCGGTGACCCGGCCCTCGTTGAGGGTGTAGATCCGGTCGCACAGACCGATCAGCTCGGGCAGTTCCGAGGAGATGACGATCACGGATTTTCCCTGCGCTGCAAGGTGATTGATGATCGTGTAGATCTCGTACTTGGCGCCGACGTCGACACCGCGGGTGGGCTCGTCGAGGATCAGCACGTCAGGGTCGGCGAAGACCCACTTGCTCAGCACCACCTTCTGCTGGTTTCCGCCGGACAGGGTGCCCGTGGTGGTCCGCACCGACGGCGCCTTGATCTTCATGTCGGATCGGAATCCCTCCGCGACCAGCGTCTCCTCGTGCTCGTTGACGACGCCGGTGCGGCTCACCTTCTGCAGCGAGGCCAGGGTCACGCTTCTGGCGATGTCGTCCATCAGGTTCAGGCCGTAGTGCTTGCGATCCTCGGTCACATAGGCGATGCCGTGGCTGATCGCCTCCGGGACGGTACGGGTACGAATCTGTCTGCCGTCCTTGAAGACTCGTCCTGCGGTCTTCCTTCCATAGCTGCGGCCGAACACGCTCATCGCGAGTTCGGTGCGGCCGGCGCCCATCAGTCCCGCCAGTCCCACGACCTCACCACGGCGGACGTTGACCGAGACCGAGTCGACGACCCTGCGCTGCGGGTCCAGCGGATGGTGCACGGTCCAGTCCTCGATCGCCAAGGTGACCTCACCGATCGGATGGGTTGACCGCGGCGGGAACCTGTCGACCATGTCGCGGCCCACCATGCCGCGAATGACGTGCTCCTCGGTGAGCCCGGAGTCGACCGGGAGGGTCTCGATGGTCTGCCCGTCGCGCAGGATTGTCACGGTGTCCGCGACCCGCATCACCTCGTTGAGTTTGTGCGAGATGATGATGCAGGTCAGACCCTGACCGCTGAGCTCGACGATGAGGTCGAGCAGGTGGGCGCTGTCGGCGTCGTTGAGGGCCGCGGTGGGTTCATCGAGGATGAGCAGCTTGACCTGCTTGGACAACGCCTTGGCGATCTCCACGAGCTGCTGTTTACCGACGCCGATGTCGCTGATCCGGGTCCGTGGGCTCTCGCGCAGTCCCACCCGGTCGAGCAGGCGTTGTGCGTCCGCCATGGTCTCGTGCCAGTTGATGACACCGGAGGAGGCGTGCTCGTTGCCTAAGAAGATGTTCTCGGCGATCGACAGCACCGGCACCAGCGCGAGTTCCTGGTGGATGATGCCGATGCCGCTGCGCTCGCTGGACCGGATGTCCTTGAACTCCCCCGGACGACCGTCGAAGGTGATCTCACCCTGGTAGCTCCCGTGCGGATGAACCCCGCTGAGGACTTTCATCAGCGTCGACTTCCCGGCGCCGTTCTCTCCGCAGATGGCATGGATCTCGCCTTCGCGCACCGTGAGGTTGACGTCACGCAGCGCCGTCACGTTGCCGAAGCGCTTGGTGATGCCGCGCATCGCAAGCAGCGGCGAGCCCGCCGCCGGGTCGCGGGTCTCGGTCACGCGAGCTGTGCCGGTGTGTAGTAGCCGGAGTCGATCAGGACCTGCTGGTAATTCGTTCGGTCCACGCTCACGGGATCGAGCAGCAGGGCCGGAACCACCTTGACCCCGTTGTCGTAGGTCGTGGTGTCGTTCACCTCGGGCTCGCCTCCGGTCAGCAGCGCATCGGTCATCTGCACCGCGGCCTTCGCCAGCTGGCGGGTGTCCTTGAAGACGGTCTGGGTCTGCTCCCCGGCGACGATGGACTTGACCGACGCCAGTTCGGCGTCCTGGCCGGTGACGATCGGCAGCGGGTTGTTCGGTGTTCCGTAGCCCGAACTCTTCAGGGCCGAGATGATGCCCAGCGACAGCCCGTCGTAGGGCGACAGCACGGCGTCCACCCGCCCGCTGGTGTAGGACCGGCTCAGCAGGTTGTCCATCCGGGACTGCGCGAGCGCACCGTCCCAGCGCAGCGTGGCCGCCTGATCGAACGAGGTCTGACCGCTCTTGACGACGAGCTTGCCGCTGTCCAGATACGGCTGCAGCACGCTCATGGCGCCGTTGAAGAAGAACGTCGCGTTGTTGTCGTCGGGCGAGCCGGCGAACAGTTCGATGTTGAAGGGCCCGGCGCCGTCTTTCACCCCGAGTGAGTCCACGATGTAGGACGCCTGCAGCACCCCGACTCCGAAATTGTCGAATGTCGCGTAGTAGTCCACATTTTCGGTGCCGCGAATCAGCCGGTCGTAGGAGACCACGGGGATCCCCGCGTCCGCCGCACGCTGCAGGGTGTCGGTCAGCGAGGAGCTGTCGATCGGAGCGATCACCAGGGCTTTCACGCCCTTGGTGATCATGTTCTCGATCTGCGAAACCTGGTTCTGCACAACGTCATCGCCGTACTGCAGATCAGTCTGGTAGCCGAGGTCGGCGAACTGTTGGGCGATGTTGGCGCCGTCGGCGACCCATCGCTCCGACGACTTCGTGGGCATCGCGATACCGATGGTGCCCGCGCGGTCCGCCCCTGGGTCGCCCGCCTCGGTCGGCGCCTGGCGACCGCAGCCGACGGCGGTCACCGCGGCCACGGCCGCAAGTGCTCCCACGATTCGAACAAAGCTTTTACGCATCAAATCCTCCGGTTGCTTCGCCGCTGACCGCGGCGGACACAGTCAGCCCCAACGAAATGTGAGCGCTAACATTTCCGATTTTGTGACGCGGCTCACGACTTGTCAAGGGGTGCGGTTCACCCAGGCTCCGCCGCTGGACACCGTTGACACGCGCCGAATGTGAGCGTTAACATTCCGACTTGTGTAACGGCAGTCACACCGCCTTCGCGCCTCGCGCCCGTCGACACCCACCGCGTCAGCACCCCGCTGACCTCGGCAGACACCACTTGAAGGAGTCACTGTGAAGAGTCTTCGCTCTGCGATCGTCAGTATCGCCGCGGTGGCCGCCCTGGCGGGCTGCGGCAGCGGCCCAGCGCCCGCGGGTGAGTCCGGCGGCGACGGCGGTCAGCTCACGATGGGGTTCTCCCAAGTCGGCGCCGAGAGCGGCTGGCGAACCGCCAACACCCAGTCCATCCAGGACGCGGCGAAGTCCGCAAAGGTCAACCTGAAGTTCTCCGATGCGGGCGGTAAGCAGGAGAACCAGATCGCGGCCATTCGGTCCTTCGTGCAACAGGGCGTCGACGTGATCGCCTTCAGCCCGGTCGTACGCACCGGATGGGACGCAGTGCTGCTGGAGGCCAAGAACGCCGGCATTCCGGTCATCCTCACCGACCGTGCCGTCGACACCGAGGAGAGCGACGTCTATCGGACGTTCGTCGGCGCGGACTTCGTCGCCGAGGGCAGGCGCGCCGGCGACTGGGTGGTTCAGCGGCACGCCTCGACACCGGGGCCCGTCAACATCGTTCAGCTGGAGGGCACCACGGGCGCCGACCCCGCCATCGAGCGCAACACCGGATTCGCCCAGGCGATTGCCGCCAATCCCAATCTCAAGGTGATCGCCTCGCAGAGCGGCGATTTCACCCGCTCGGGCGGCAAGCAGGTGATGGAGGCCTTCCTCAAGGCCAATCCCAGGATCGACCTGGTGTTCGCCCAGAACGACGATATGGGCCTCGGCGCGATGGAGGCCATCGAGGCGGCCGGTCTCAAGCCCGGCAAGGACATCGAGATCGTCGCGATCGACGCGACCCACGACGGCATGGCGGCCCTGGCCGCGGGAAAGTTCAACTACATCGTCGAATGCAACCCGCTGATCGGCCCGCAGTTGATGCAACTGGCCACCGACGTGGTCGCGGGCAGGCCGGTCCCCGCCCGGGTGGTCATCCCGGACGAGGCCTTCGACCAGCAGCAGGCCGCCGCCGCGTTGCCGGACCGCAAGTACTGATGACCGCCGTGGTCACAGCGCCGGGTGTCACACCCGTGGTGCAGATGCGAGACGTCACCGTCGAGTTCGGCGGCGTCAAGGCGCTCGACCGAGTCGACTTCCGGTTGTTTCCCGGCGAGATCCACGCGCTGATGGGCGAGAACGGGGCCGGGAAGTCGACCCTGATCAAGGCCCTCACCGGCGTCTACGACATCACCTCCGGCAACGTCGCGGTCGCGGGGGTCGAGCAGCGCTTCAGCGGCCCACGGCACGCCCAGCAGGCCGGGGTCAGCACCGTCTACCAGGAGGTGAATCTGTGCCCCAACCTGACTGTGGCGGAGAACATCCTGCTGGGCCGGGAGCCACGTCGCCGTGGCCGCATCGACCAGCGAGCGATGAACCGGCGGGCCGCGGCTCTGCTGGCCGAACTCGACCTGACCATCGACCCCAGGTCCACCCTCGGCACCCATCCGATCGCCCTTCAGCAGCTGGTGGCGATCGCGCGGGCGATGGCGGTCTCGGCACGGGTCCTGATCCTCGACGAACCCACCTCAAGCCTGGACGCCGACGAGGTCACCGAGCTGTTCCGGGTCATGCGGCGGTTGCGCGACGGCGGGGCGGCGATCCTGTTCGTCTCCCACTTCCTCGACCAGGTCTACGAGATCTCCGACCGAATGACCGTGCTGCGCAACGGTTGTCTGGTCGGAGAGTATGACAGCGCCGAGTTGGACCGGCGGCAGCTGGTGGCAGCCATGCTCGGCCACGAGCTCGAGGTGCTCGAAGAGCTCGACGGCCACGCGGCTGGACACGGCCCGAGCGGCCAGACGGTTCTGGCGGCCCGCGGCCTCGGCCGCTCCCCCGCCGTGCACCCCATCGACCTCGACCTGGATCGCGGTGAGGTCGTCGGCCTCGCGGGGCTGTTGGGATCGGGCCGAACCGAACTGGCCCGGCTCCTCTTCGGCGCCGACCGTGCGACCACCGGAGAGATCCGCATCGACGGCACTCCGGTCACACTGCGCACTCCGCGCTCCGCCATCGCCCACGGCATCGCGTTCTGCTCCGAGGACCGCAAGGGCGAGGGCATCATCGGTGAGCTGACGGTCCGCGACAACCTGGTGCTGGCCGCACAGGCACGTCGCGGATTCGCCCGCCCGCTGTCCCAGAAGACCAAGGACGCGCTGGTGTCGCACTGGCTGGAGCGACTCGACGTCCGTCCGCGCGACCCCGATGCGCTGGTGAAGAACCTCAGCGGCGGCAACCAGCAGAAGGTCCTGCTGGCCCGGTGGCTGATCACCACACCGCGGCTGCTCATCCTCGACGAACCCACCCGAGGTGTCGACGTCGGCGCCAAGGCGCAGGTCCAGAAGCTGGTCGCCGAACTGGCCACCGACGGTATGGCGGTGGTGTTCATCTCCGCGGAACTCGAAGAGGTCGCCCGGATCAGCGACCGCATCATCGTCCTTCGCGACGGTCGCTGTGTCGCGCGGGCCGGCGCCGACACCACCGTCGGCGAACTCACCGCGCTCATCGCCGGGGGCGTGGCGCAGTGACCCGGCGGGACCTGCGGGCGACGGTGACGACATCACCGCTGGTGTGGCCGGCGCTGGCGCTGGTCGCCCTGCTCATCGTCAATGTCATTCTGACGCCGAGCTTTCTGACCATTCGGGTCCAGGACGGGCACCTGTTCGGCAGCCTGATCGACATCCTGCGCAACGGTGCACCGACCATGCTGGTGGCCCTCGGCATGACCCTCGTGATCGCCTGCCGCGGAATCGACCTGTCCGTGGGGGCGGTGGTCGCGATCAGCGGGGCCCTGGCCTGTGCGCATCTCGCCACGGCTGCGGATCCGGCCAGTGCCGCAGCCGCGCTCACCGCGATGGGCATCGCCCTCGGTGTCGCGATCGCCCTCGGCTTGTGGAACGGAGTCCTGGTGTCGGTGTGCGGCATTCAACCGATCATCGCCACCCTTGTGCTGATGACCGCCGGCCGGGGCATCGCTCTGTTGGTCACCGACGGACAGATCATCACGGTGACCAGCCCACCATTCCGGCTTCTCGGTGCCGGTCACCTCTGGGGCCTGCCGGTGGCGATTCTGGTGAGCCTGGCGATGTTTGTGCTCGTCGGGGTGATCACCCGGCGCACCGCACTGGGCATGCTGCTCGAGTCGGTCGGCATCAATCCCGAGGCCAGTCGGCTGGCCGGGGTTCGGCACCGCACGATCGTCTTCGCGGTGTACGTCTTCTGTGCACTGTGCGCCGGCGTCGCGGGCCTGATGATCGCCTCGAACATCTCCGCGGCAGACGCCAACAACGCCGGGCTCTGGATCGAGATGGATGCGATTCTTGCCGTCGTGATCGGCGGAACATCGCTGGCCGGTGGACGATTCAGCCTGACCGGCACCATCCTCGGGGCGCTGATCATCCAGACCCTGACCACCACGGTCTACACCGCGGGCATCACCCCGGAGGCGACCCTGGTGTTCAAGTCGCTGGTCGTCGTCGTGGTGTGCCTGCTGCAGGCGCCGAAGTTCCGGGCTCTGCTGTCACGAAAGGCACCCGCATGGGCACACTGACCGCGGTGCGACCCCGCACGGTCACCACCGAGATCCGCCGGCGGGTACACGCCCGGCACCTGTCACCGGTGGCCGCGCTGGTCCTGTTCACGGCGCTGTTCGCCGCCGTCATCACAGGCTATGACTTCGCCAGTCCGACACAGGTGTTCCTGAACCTGCTCGTGGACAACGCGTACCTGATCGTCCTGGCCGTGGGTATGACCTTCGTGATCCTCACCGGCGGCATCGATCTCAGCGTGGGAGCGGTGGTCGCGCTGTCGACCGTCGTGCTCGCGTCCACCCTGCAGGCGGGGTGGCCGATGCCGCTGGCCGTGGGCGCGGTGCTGGCGATCGGGCCCCTGCTGGGACTGCTGATGGGTCTGATGATCGAGTACTTCGAGATCCAACCGTTCATCGTGACCCTGGCCGGCATGTTCCTGGCCCGCGGCCTGTGTTACGTCATCAGCGTCGACACCCTGCCGATCAGGGATCCGCTGCTGCGTCAGTTCGGACTCGACTACCTGTACCTCTACGAGGACAAGTTCATCCGCTGGTCGGTGGTGGTCGCGATCCTGGTCGTGCTCGCCGCCGCATACATCCTGCACCAGACCCGGTTCGGCAGAACCGTGTACGCCGTCGGCGGCAACCGGCAGTCCGCTCAGTTGATGGGCCTGTCCGCGTCCCGCGCCACAGTGTCGGTGTACGCGATCAGCGGTCTGTGCGCCGCGCTGGCCGGGCTTCTGCTCGCCACGCAGAAACTGTCGGGCTACAGTCTCAACGGCGTCGGTCTGGAACTCGATGCGATCGCGGCGGCGGTCATCGGCGGGGTGCTGCTCTCCGGCGGTGTGGGTTTCGTCCTGGGATCGGTGGTCGGCGTGCTGGTGTTGGGCACCATTCAGACATTCGTGACGGCAGCCAATCTCGACTCCTACTGGACCCGGATCATGACCGGCGCCCTACTCCTTGTGTTTGTCCTCGTTCAGCGACTAGTGGTGAGGAAGTCAGGACCATGAAAGACCGCCCCGCACAATCGATCACGCCGAAGCCGGTGATGGCCGACGTCGCGCGTCTGGCCGGGGTCAGCCACCAGACCGTCTCTCGGGTGATCAACGGCTCGCCCAGCATCCGGCCCGCCACCAAGGCGCGCGTCGAGCATGCGATCGCCGAACTGGGTTACCGCCCGAACACCGCCGCCCGCGCCCTGGTGACCCGACGCTCCGGCATCATCGGGATCGTCGGCACCAACGGCGCCCTGTACGGACCGTCGAGCATCCAGCGTTCCGTCGAGGAGGCCGCCCGTGCGGCCGGCTACTTCTCCAGCATGGTGCCGCTGGCGGAGGTGACCCGCGAGGCGCTTCGCGACGCGCTCGACCATCTCGCCCGCCAATCGGTGGAGGCCATTGTGATGATCGCCGCCCAGGAGGACGCGCTCGCCGTGGCGCGCTCCGCCGAGGCCGGAATGCCGATGATCGTGGTCGAGGGCGACCTGTCGGGAAGCGGACTCAGCGTCGGCGTCGACCAGACAGCCGGCGCCCGGCAGGCCACCGAACATCTCATCGAGCTCGGGCACCGAGACATCGTCCACATCGCCGGACCACCCACCTGGACCGAGGCCAAGGGCCGGCGGATCGGATACGAGGAGGCGATGCGCGCGGCCGGGCTCACGCCCCGGGTGCTCGCGGAGGGGGACTGGACACCGGCCTGCGGTTACGACATCGGCCGCGCCCTGGTCCGAGACGGCGATGCGACGGCGGCGTTCGTCGCCAACGACCAGATGGCCATCGGCGTGCTGCATGCCCTCGTCGAGGCCGGCCTGTCTGTGCCCGACGACGTGAGCGTCGTCGGGTTCGACGACATCCCCGAGGCCGCCTACCTGAACCCGGCCCTGACCACCGTCCGGCAGGACTTCAAGGCCGTCGGGCAGCGCGCGCTCGAACTGGTGATCGCAACGCTGGAGGGCGCCACGGCCAGCGTTCCACTGCTGTCCCCCGAACTGATCGTCCGGGACAGCACCCGAGTGCACAAGGAGTCGGCATGAGCCGCGACAAGTACACCGTGGGAGTCGATTTCGGCACCCTGTCCGGCCGCGCGGTGGTGGTCCGGGTCCGTGACGGGCACCAACTCGCGGTCGCCGAGCACGCCTACCGGCACGGTGTCGTCACCGACACCCTGCCCGGCGGCATCGCCCAGCTTCCACCGCAGTGGGCGCTGCAGGTTCCCGCCGACTACATCGAGGTGCTGCGCACCGCGGTTCCACAGGCGGTCGCCGAGTCAGGGGTCGACCCGGCCGACGTCATCGGCATCGGCACCGATTTCACGTCCTGCACCATGGTGCCGGTGCGCGGCGACGGCACTCCACTGTGCGAACTCGCCGAGTTCGGTGATCGACCGCACGCGTACGCCAAGCTGTGGCGCCACCATTCGCCGCAGCCACAGGCCGACCGCATCAACGCCGTCGCGGCCCGGCGCGGCGAGACCTGGCTGCCCCGGTACGGGGGTCTGATCTCCAGCGAATGGGAGTTCGCCAAGGCGCTGGAGATCCTCGACGAGGATCCGCAGGTGTATGACGCCATCGACCACTTCGTGGAGGGCGCCGACTGGATCGTCTGGCAGCTGTGCGGCCGCTACGTGCGCAACGCGTGCAGCGCCGGATACAAGGGCATCCGTCAGGATGGCCGGTACCCGTCGCGCGAATTCCTCGCCGAGGTTCGTCCGGGCTTCGCCGACTTCGTCGCCGACAAACTGGATCACCCGATCGGTCGGCTCGGTGATCGCGCCGGCGGCCTGACCGCACTGGCCGCGCAGTGGACGGGCCTGCCGGAGGGCATCGCGGTGGCCGTCGGCAACGTCGACGCACACGTCACGGTCGCGGCCGCCGACGCTCTGCAACCCGGACGCCTCGTCGCGATCATGGGCACCTCGACCTGTCATGTGATGAACTCGGACGTACTGCGCGAGGTGCCCGGCATGTGCGGCGTGGTCGACGGCGGAATCTCCGAGGGCACATGGGGATACGAGGCCGGCCAATCGGGGGTCGGCGACATCTTCGGCTGGTTCGTCGACAACTGTGTGCCGGAGAGTCACCACATCGAGGCGCGCCGCCGCGGCCTGTCCGTGCACCAGCACCTGACCGACCTCGCCAGCCGGCAGCGGGTGGGTCAACACGGCCTGGTCGCCCTGGACTGGCACAGCGGAAACCGCTCGGTGCTCGTCGATCACGAACTCTCCGGCGTGATGATCGGCCAGACCCTGCAGACCACCTGCGTCGACATGTACCGCGCGCTTCTGGAGGCGACGGCATTCGGCACCCGGATGATCGTGGAGACATTCGTCGCCAACGGTGTCGCGGTCGAGGAGTTGGTGGTGGCCGGCGGCCTGCTCAAGAACGAACTGCTCATGCAGATCTACGCCGACGCCGTCGGGTTGCCGCTGTCGACCGTGTCCTCGGCGCAGGCCCCGGCGCTGGGCGCCGCGATTCACGCCGCCACCGCCGCGGGCGCCTTCCGTGACGTGCCCGCGGCGGCCGCACGGATGGGCGGACGTGTCCGCGACGCCTACACCCCCATCCCCGAGAACGTCGCGGCCTACAACCAGCTCTACCGCGAGTATGTCGCGGCCTACGAGTGGTTCGGTCGCGGCAACGACATGATGCGTCGACTTCGGCGCATCGACACCCGAGTCGCCTTGGGAGCCCAGGCATGAGCATCACCTCTGACGTCACCCGCACCATCGCCGAGCTGCGCGAGGAGGTCTGCGACCTCCATGCCCAGTTGACCCACTACGAGTTGGTGATCTGGACCGCGGGCAACGTGTCCGCCCGAGTACCCGGACGCGATCTCCTGGTGATCAAGCCCTCCGGTGCGGACTACGCGTCGCTGACCGCCGACGACATGGTGGTCTGTGACCTGCACGGCAACCTCGTCGACGGCACGCTGACCCCGTCGTCGGACACCGCCGCGCATGCCTACGTCTACCGGCACATGCCCGAGGTGGGCGGCGTCGTGCACACGCATTCCACCTATGCCACCGCGTGGGCAGCGCGCGGTGAACCGATTCCGTGCGTGCTCACCATGATCGCCGACGAGTTCGGCGGCGAGATCCCGGTGGGGCCGTTCGCGCTGATCGGTGACGACTCGATCGGCCGCGGGATCGTCGAAGCCCTGCGCGGCAGCCGATCTCCCGCGGTGCTGATGCGCAACCACGGACCGTTCACCATCGGCCGCACCGCCCGCGATGCCGTGAAAGCCGCGGTGATGGTCGAGGACGTCGCCCGCACCGTGCACATCAGCCGGCAACTCGGCGTCCCGCCGTCGCTTGACGCGGCCGACGTCACGGCCCTGTTCGAGCGCTACCAGAACGTGTATGGCCAACCCGGCCACCGCGACGACACCCAGGAGAACCAGCGATGATCGCGTCCCGACTCGCCACCAGCCAGGTCTGGCTCATCACCGGCAGCCAATCGATGTACGGACCCGACATCCTGGACCAGGTGGCCGATCAGTCCCGTCAGATCGCCGAGCGCCTCGACGGCGCCGCCGAGATCCCGGTGGCTGTGCGCTGCCTGCCCGTCGTGACCGACCCCGACCAGATCGCGCGGGTGTTCGCCGAGGCCGACGCCACGCCGGAGTGCGTCGGGGTGATCACCTGGATGCACACCTTCTCCCCTGCCAAGATGTGGATCCGCGGTCTGAGGACACTGCGTAAACCGCTGCTGCACCTGCACACTCAGTTCGGTGTCGAACTGCCCTGGCACAGCATCGACATGGACTTCATGAACCTCAACCAGGCGGCGCACGGGGACCGCGAGTTCGGCTACATCCAGTCCCGGCTGTCCACCGCGCGCAAGACGGTCGCCGGCCATGTCAGCGACCCCTACACCCGCGCCCGCATCGGGTCGTGGGTGCGGGCCGCACTCGGCGCCGCCGAACTCTCGACGATGCGAGTGGTTCGGTTCGGGGACAACATGCGCGGGGTGGCCGTCACCGAGGGTGACAAGGTGGAGGCGCAGGCGCACTTCGGCGTTTCGATCGACAGCTTCGGCGTCAACGACCTCGTGGATGCGGTGCGGGCGGTCCCGCAGACCGACGTGGACAAACTGGTCACGGAGTACCGGCACACCTATCGCGTCGCCCCGGAACTGCTCCCCGGCGGCGACCGGCACACCTCGCTGCGCGACGGCGCGCAGATCGAACTGGGACTGCGAAAGTTCCTCGTCGACGGCGGATTCCACGCCTTCACCACCAACTTCGAAGACCTTGGCGGGCTGCGTCAGCTGCCGGGGTTGGCCGTACAGCGCCTGATGGCCGACGGGTATGGATTCGGCGGCGAGGGCGACTGGAAGACCGCGATGATGCTGCGCACCGTCAAGGTGATGGCGGAGGGACTTGCCGGTGGCACGTCGTTCATGGAGGACTACACCTACGATCTGACACCCGGTCAGGAGCGCATCCTGGGAGCGCACATGCTCGAGGTCTGCCCGAGCATCGCCGGCGCGACACCGACGCTGGAGGTGCATCCCCTGTCCATCGGCGACCGCGAGGACCCCGTCCGACTGCGGTTCACCGCGGCGCCCGCGGACGCGGTGATCGTCGGGATCTGCGATATGGGCAGCCGATTCCGGCTTGTGGCCAATGAGGTTCGGGTCGTCGAACCGGACGCGGAGCTGCCGAACCTCCCGGTCGCGTGTGCGGTGTGGGAGCCGAGGCCGTCCTGGCGCACCTCGGCCGAGGCGTGGCTGATGTCCGGTGCGCCGCACCACACGGTGCTGACCACCGCGGTGGGCACCGAGGTGCTCGAGGACCTCGCGACCATCACCGACACCGAACTTCTGGTCATCGATGAGTCCACCACGGTCCGCGATTTCCAACGGGAACTGAAGTGGAACGACGTGTACCACCACGTCGCCGCTGGGCTCTGATCCCGCTCAGGCGGCCCGCAGGGCGGGAAGCACGATGGTGTCGACGATCTCCTCGACGTCGATGCGTCCCTTGACGCCGAACACCCGGCGGCCCAGCGCCAGTGACGGCAGGATGTCGGCGACGTAGCCCAGCTTCTCGGCCGCGGGATTGAGTTCACCGCGGGTGACCGCGGCACGGATCGCCCTGCGCGTCGCGTTGATCACCGGGCCGCCCAGGTTCTCCTGCACCGCCTTGGCGAAGTCGGGGTCCATGGTCGCGGTGTGCCCGATCGCCAGCATGAATCCGGCCGAACGCTGCTTGGAGTGGTCCAGGGCACGGCCGATCGCGATCAGGTCGGCGCGCAGGTCGCCGTGGTCGATCTCACCGAGGGGGTGCACCGCATACCGGATCGCCGCGAGCACCAGCGCCTTCTTGCCACCCCACGAGCCGTAGAGCGTGGCCTTGCTGGCATGTACCCGCTTGGCCAGCGCATCCATCGAAAGACCCTCGTAGCCACCGGCACTGAGCATGTCCAGCACGGCCTCGAGGATCTCGGCGTCGCGCGTCACCTGCCGAAGGCCTGTCCGTACAACGGGCTGTCCACGCTGTAGTAGCTGCAGTGGAAGCCGCTGGGCACCCGGAACGGGATCACCGCGCTGGCGAGAGGACCGGCGGCGATGTCCCCCGCGTCGAAGATCACCAGTTCGCTCTCCAGTGCCTCCTTGCGGTGGATGAGCGTGATCGCGTAGCCGTCCGACTCTCCGGCGCTGCCGACTCGGGGCGCGAAGATCAGCTCGCCGGCGGCGGTTCCGGCGCCGAAGTGGTAGAGGTCCTCAACCCCGGTCTGGGTGTCCACGCGCAGGGCGGAGTCCATTCCGTCGACGCGGCCGTCGGTCGAGTTGAGGTTGCTGTTGGCGTACGCGTGGCGACTGCGTTCGGCCATCAGCCGGTCGTCGGGACGCGGGAACTGGATGTCGCGGTCGTTGATGACCTCCTCTCGCCACGGTTGCACACCGGCGGGGTCGATGGTCCAGTGCCGCAGGCTCTGCTGGGTCTCCTTGTGGGAGGCCCGGTTTCCGTGGATGTCGGGGAACAGCGCGGTGCCCTCGGCAGCCGCGACGTCGGCGACGATCATGCCGTCCTGCTCCCATGCGTTGGCCTCGTGCAGCATGTGCCGCGGGTCGATCTCGATCCAGCGCACGTCGTCGGCGGTGCCGGTGCGCGGCATGATGCCGAGCTTGCTGGGCCGGTCCGGGACCCAGGCCGTCATCGGACCGCCGGCCATGGCGCGCTCCAGACTGAACTCCAGAGGGTTGACCGGGAAGACCACCCAGTTCTCGGTGAGCAGGAACGTGTGCATCATGGTCATGTGCGGGACTGGGATGAACTCAGTCCTGGTGGGAGTGCCGGCGGCGTCGATGACGTCGTAGCGGATCACGGCCTCTCCCCCGAGGCCGTGCACGGCGTTGCCGATGTTGACCAACTCACCCGTGCGGTGGTCGACCTTCGGGTGTGCGGAGAACGTCGTGGTGATGAGGTCGCCGTAGGTGTGCTCGCCGACGGTGTCGAGGGTGCGCGGATCGAGCTCGACCGGCGGGGCACCCTCCATGAGCGCCAACAGTTTCCCACCATGAATGATGACGTTGGTGTTCGCGGTGTTGTACCGCGTGCCCTGCGACTTCGGATCGGCGGTCATGGGGTTGCCGAGCACCCCGAACAGGCGGCGCCCCTGCCCCTGCTCCAACAGGAACTTGTCGGTGCGGACCCACCGGTTGCGCATCGACACCCGACCGTTCTCGATGAAGAACGCGTACACCATGCCGTCGCCGTCGAACCAGTGGTAGTCCTCGTCGGTCGGTGGGTACAGCGGTTCGGCGCCGTTGCGGTAGAACACCCCGGCCAGGTCCTCGGGGATCTGCCCGCGGATCAGCAGATCCGGCGCGTCGACCTCCATCCGGTTGGGCTGGTGATGTCCGGTCAGGAACGGGCTCTCTCGAATCAGCGTGGCATCCATGAGGTCTCCCCAAGTGTACGGTTGCGTACTGTCAACAGTACGGTAGCGTACTGTTGTTCACAGCATGCGCCGAACCAGGGAAATGGCCCCGGCGGAGTACGGCGGATAGAACATCCTGGTCAGGTCGGGCCGGGTGGGCTTGGTCAGCACCGACTTTCGGTGGCTGAACTCCTCGAAACCGAACCTGCCGTGGTAGGCGCCCATCCCGGACGGGCCCACACCACCGAACGGCAGTCTGGCCGTGGCCACCTGGAACAACAGGTGATTGACCACCATCCCGCCCGCGGGCACCCGCCGCACCACCTCGTCACGGGTGGTCCGTGATCTGGTGAACAGATAGGCCGCAAGAGGTTTCGGCCGCGCCCGGATGAAGTCGATCGCCTCGGCCACCGAGTCGACGGTGAGCACCGGCAGGATCGGGCCGAAGATCTCCTCGGTCATCACGGGCTCATCCGGATCGGGGTCCACCACCACGGTCGGTTCGACCGTCAGCCGCGCCGGGTCGGCGGCTCCGCCATGCACGATCTGTCCTGACGTCCCGGCCAGCAGACCCTCCAGGCGCGTGACATGGGCCTCGTTGACGATGCGCATGCCCGGGTCGGAACCCGTGCGAAAAGCCGTGAACGTCGCGCAGATCCGCTCGACGAACCGATCGCGGACGCCGGAGTGGACCAGGGCGTAGTCGGGGGCGATGCAGACCTGTCCGGAGTTCATCAACTTGACCCAGGCAATACGCCTGGCCGCACCGTCGATGTCGGCATCGGAGGCCACGATCACCGGACTCTTGCCGCCCAACTCCAGGGTGACCGGAGTCAGATGTTCGGCCGCGGCGGCCATGACCCTGCGGCCCACGCCGGTACCGCCGGTGAACATCACGCGGCCCAGACCCTGTGCGATCAGCTGCCCGCAGACCTCGGCGCCGCCCTCGACGACGGCCACGGCATCCGAGTCCAGGTGGCGGGGCACCAGGTCGGCCATCAGGGCCGATGCCGCTGGGGCGATCTCAGACGGCTTGAGCACCACGGTGTTTCCCGCGGCCAGTGCCCCGACGGCGGGACCGAGCGTGAGCTGGAACGGGAAGTTCCAGGTGCCGATGACCAGCACCGTGCCATACGGTTCGTACTCGATCCAGCCCCGGCCGGGCAGCTGCGTCCACTCCAGCGGGCGGCGGCGACGCCGCGACCAGGCCGCGACGTGCCGAGCGGCATGGCGCGCCTCCCGCACCGTGGTCGCGATGTCGGCGAGCCAGGTCTCGAACGGAGGACGACCCAGATCCGCCTGCAGCGCCTCGACGATCGCCTCACTGTTGGCGATCATCATGTCCGCCAGCGCCGACAACTGCTCTCGGCGCCAACCGATGTCGAGCGTTCGCCCTGTGTCGAAGGTCTGCCGCAACCGGGCCACGGTCTGCGCGGGGTCAGCTGTCATTCCTGCCTCTCCGGGCAGGAGGACACCTCAGGAACCGGTGCCGGCCTCGCCCGTCAGAATCAATGCGTCGAATAACTGGGTCATGGCGTCGAGCGCGGCCGCGTCGACCGAGGCCGCGGCGTGGGCGAAGCCGTCGACGACCGCGCTGATCATTCCCGCCACCAGCAGGGGGTCGGCGTCGGCGGGGATGTGCCCACCCTGCTGCCCGGTCATCACGGCCTCGGCCAGGGAGGAGCGCATGCCCTCGGTCTGCTGGGCGAAGATCTCGGTCAACTCCGTGTGCCGGCGCGCGTCGACGGGCGCGGCGGCCACGAAACCCGCGAGTTCGGGCGACTCGTGGTTGATCCGGATCGACTCGGTCAGGATGGCCCGCAGCAGTTCCGGCACGGTGTGCGCGCCAGCCATCGCCGCCCTGGCGCGCGTGACGATGTTGCCGTAGACGTACGTGCAGACGGCCTCGAACAGCTTGCGCTTGGCGCCGAAGTGGTAGTAGACCGAACCGGCCGTGACTCCAGCCATTTCGGCGATCAGGCTGTTGGTGGCGGCCCCGTAGCCGTGCTGCGCGAAACAGCGGCAACCCGCCTCGATCACCCGCTGCCGGGTGTCGAAGCTGTCGCTGCCCGCGGGACGACCCGGGCCCGTCCGCGCCACTCTGGTGTCAGCCATGGACCAATCATGGCGCACGGGACTGTCGCGCAGGCCCTCAACCGTCACCACGGAGGCATCTGTCGAGGTCTTGATGGAACTGCCTGATCCGAACCTCCTGGTAATTGGCCAGCGTCACCCCCGGCTTGGTCATGGCCCGCAGGCCGCGCTGGATCCGGGGCAGATTCGCCAGGTCCTGGTTGAAGACCGCGCACAGCCCGCCCAACTCCGGTGCGGCGTTGTAGTCCTCGTCGGGCCCGAGCCAATGCACCGGAGCCGTCTTCGGTTTGGGGACGCCCGGCGGCAGCGGGATGAGCAGCATGATGTCGAAGATGCACCGGTTGGGATCGTTTCCATAGGGCCGGAACCGATAGGTCAACGGAGCACCGACGCCCGCCCACGGCACCATGTTGGGGAACACGAAGTACTGGATCGCGTCGAGCATCTCGGAGTCGCTGGTCCGCGACAGATCCGCCCCGGTGGTCTGAGCCAGGTTCTCCCGCATCGCGGCCGCGACGATCGGGCGCGCCGAGGACCCCTCGGGCACTTCGAACGCGCCGACGCCCTCGGGAAAGAAGTCCCGGAACATCGCGTCGAGGACGTCCTGGGGCTCCAGCGGTTCCAGATGCGGGCTGCTGGTGGCCTGGGGGGTGATCATCCGGTTGAAGCCCGGCAGACCATCCGTCCGGGGATACACGTCGTACTGCGTGTTCGAGTCGCCGAGGTACTCCAGCAGCTGCGGATGGGTCGCGATGACGTGGTAGGACTCCAGGAACGCCTCCATGCCGACTTTCCAGTTGCAGTCGATCACCTTGGCCACGTGCACGGCCTTGAACCGGTCTTCGAGGTTGAACGGCGCGAAATGCTTGTCGAGGTCGCCCAGGTACTTCGCGAGCGGCGGGGCGCCCGCGTCCGGGTTGACGAACACGAACCCCGCCCACACCCCGACCTGGGCCTGCGGAAGGGCGAACTTCTCGTCCTCGACATGCGGGAAATCCCACCGGCACGGGACGTCGGTGAGCGCGCCCTCCAGGCTCCACGTGAATCCGTGGAAGGGACAACGCAGTTGGTTGACCCGTCCCTCGTCATCGCACAGCCGCGTGCCGCGGTGCAGGCACGCGTTGTGGAAGGCCCTGATCTCCCCCGACGCGCTGCGCACCACGATCAGCGACAGGTCCGCGACGTCATACACGTGGTAGTCACCCGGTTCGGGGATGTCCTCCTCCCGGCACGCGAGTTGCCAGGTGCGGTTCCAGACGTGCTTGACCTCGAGCTCGTGGAATTCCTGCGTGAAGTAACGCTGGATGTCGATGTCCTCGGAGCCGAGGTGGACCGCCGACTCCTCGAGCAGCGGCGCCGGCACCTCGCGGCTGTCCGTCGCCAAGAGGCTCTGCACTGTCGGTCCCGCCGACCGGGCCATCCCCGGTTCGGGCGTCGTGCGATCCGTCGTGTCGGTCACTGCGCTGCTCCCGTCGCCGTCAACTGTTCGAAGTACTGTCCGATCGCCGTCCCGATGAACGCCGAGGCGTTGATCCCCCAGCCCCCGTCCACGTACAGCGTCTGGCCGGTGATGTAGCCGGCCTGCGCTGAGGCCAGGAACGCCACGGCCTGCGCCACGTCGTCGGGCACGCCCAACCGACCCAGGGGCATCGAGTCGCCGACCGCGGCCTGCAGCCCCGGGTCCGCGAACTCACCTTCGGTGCCGTCGGTGAGCACCAGGCCCGGGCCCACCGCGTTGACGCGAATCCTCCTGGGCGCGAACTCGGCGGCCATCTGCTTGGTCAGGGCGCTGATCGCGGCCTTGGAGGCCGGATAGATCCCGCGCCCCACGCCGCCGAGATCACCGAGCACCGATCCGAGGTTGACGATGGCACCCCCGGCGGCGAACTTCGGCAGCAGCGCCTTGGTCACCAGCCACGTGCCGAGCACGTTGACCCGCAGCACCGCGTTGATGTCGGCCTCGGTGCTCTCATCCAGCGTCTGCGAGCGCCAGATGCCGGCGTTGTTCACCAGGACGTCGACCGTGTCGAGCTCGGCGGCCAGGGCATCGACGTCAGCGGCGTCGGAGACGTCGCAGGCCACGGCCCGCCCGCCCACCGCCTCGGCGACCTCCTGGGCCGCCGCGAGGTCGACGTCCACCACGACCAGTCGCGCTCCGTCGGCGGCCAGACGGGCGGCGACGGCACGCCCGATACCCTTTCCGGCCCCGGTCACCACCGCTGTCTGCACGCCACCCCTCGCTTCCCCGGTTGTCGAGATCGATCACCCTTGTTTATGACCTAGCTCACTATTATATTGGTCCACCAATTAGTCAAGCACCCGAGCGCAGTCCCCCTTCGACACTCTGGAGACGGTTTTGACCGACATCGCGAACCCCGCCAACGCCTGCCCGGTCAGCTCGTTCAACCCGCTCGATCCGGAGACCATGCAGTGCCCCCACCCCTGGTACCAGTCGTTGCGCCGAGACGCGCCGGTGCACCTCGTCCCCGGCCTGGGCATGTGGTTCGTCAGCTCGAAGGACCTGGTCAATGAGGCGCTGCTGAACCACGAGGTGTTCTCGTCCGCATTCGGCCTGCCGCAGATGCCGCCGCCGGACTCGGTGGCCGAGGAGGTCGCCGCGATCGCCGCCGAGGGCTGGGAGCATCTGCCGACGCTGCTGACGGCCGACCCGCCCGAGCACCACTACTACCGGCGGATGGTGGCCCGCGCGTTCACGCCGCGGTTCGTCGCGCAACGTGAACCCGAGATCCGCCAGATCGTGGCCGACCTGCTGGCCGAGGTCCCCGAGGGACAACCCGTCGAGTTCGTGGAGTCGTTCGCGGCACCGCTGCCGCTGCGCATCATCGCGGCCGCACTCGGCGTCTCCGACGACCGCATCGACGACTTCCGGCGGTGGTCGGATCAGTTCGCGCTGACCATCGGCGCCGAGATCGACGCCGACGGCGCCCTGGAACAGGCCCGCAGCCTGCTGGAGTATCAGCGCTATTTCGTCGAGCAACTCGAGGACCGGCGCACCAACCCACGCGACGACCTCATCACGGGTCTGGTGCAGGCGTCCAACGCAGGCGACGACGAACCGCTGAGCAACGGTGCGGCGCTGAGCATCATCCAGCAGATCCTGATCGCCGGCAACGAGACGTCACGCAAGCTGATGACCGGCACGCTGCACCAGCTCGCACTCAACCCGAAGTGGTGGAACTGGTTCAAGGAGGACCCCGCGCAGCGCTCCGCCGACCTGGTCGAGGAGGCACTGCGCTTCCTGACCCCGGTGCAGTCGATGTTCCGTATCACCAAGGCCGAGGCGAGGCTCGGCGACTACACGATCCCGGCGGGCTCGATGGTGGTGCTCGCCTTCGGCTCGGCCAACCGCGACGAAGCGCACTTCGAGGACGGCGAGGAGTTCAATCCCACACGGCAGAATGCCAAGTCGCACTTGGCCTTCGGCTCCGGCATCCACACCTGCCTGGGTGCGTCGCTGGCACGGCTGCAGGCCAGGATCGCGCTCGAGGAGCTCGCCAACCGCTACGCAGGAGTCACCCTGGCCGACGACAACGACTTCGAGTACGAGCCGAGCTTCATGCTGCGCGGACTCAAACGACTGTCGCTGGTGTTCGGCACCACGGGAGGCCCGCGGCCTTGACCGCGCCCAACCCGGCGAGCACCCAGATAGCCCAGTGGTCCAGGGGCTATCTGGACCGCCACCCGTTCCTCGCGCTGCGCACCGTCGGCGGCCAATGCGTGCTGGCGGTGCGCACGTTCCAGCACCTGACCGTCGACGTGCTCCGCGGCCGCTTCCCGTTCACCGAATTCGTCGAGCAGGCCGTGTTCATGGCCCGCACCGCGGTGGTTCCCACCCTGTTCGTCGCGGTGCCGATCAGTGTGACCCTGGCCATCCAGTTCAGCCTGCTGGCCGGACAGCTCGGCGCCACCTCGCTGGCCGGGGCCGCCAACGGCCTCGCGGTGATCCGGCAGGGCGCCCCGCTGGTCGCGGCGATCCTGATGGCCGCCGCGGTCGGCTCCGCCACGAGTGCGGATCTGGGCTCGCGCGCCATCCGCGAGGAGACCGACGCCATGGAGGTGATGGGAGTCTCGGTGATCCGCCGGCTCGTGGTCCCGCGCCTGGCGGCCAGCGTGCTGGTCGCGGTGTGCCTCACGGGTTTCACGTGCTTCATCGGGTTCCTGGCCGGCTACGCCTTCACGGTGATGCTGCAGGGCGGGACACCGGGCAGTTACACCGCGACGTTCTCCTCATTCGCGACCGTCGACGACCTCGTCGTCACCCTGGTCAAGGCCGTGGTGTTCGGGGTGATCGTCGCGATCATCTCCTGTTACAAGGGCCTGTCCACCCATGGCGGGCCGGCCGGTGTCGCCAACTCCGTCAATGCCGCTGTGGTGCAGTCGATCCTGCTGTTGCTGCTCGCCAATGTCCTGATCAGTCAGATGTATCTGGTGCTGTTCCCCAAGGCGGGGTTCTGACATGTCCGCCACCACCCACCTCCCGCTGGGCATCCGGCCCGTCGTCGCAGGCGGACAGTCGGTCCGCGTGCAGATGGACCGGATCGGCCACATGGTCGCGTTCTTCTTCCGCACGCTGGCCGGGATTCCCATCGTCCTCAAGCGCTATCCCCGCGAATTCCTGCGCCTGTCCTCGGACGTCACCTGGGGCAACGGGTCGATCGTGGTGGGCGGCGGCACCGCCGGCGTGGTGCTGGTCGTCGGTGCGGCGGCCGGTGCCGTGGTGGCGATCGAGGGTTACAACGCCCTGAACCTGTTGGGGCTGGGACCGGCCACCGGCCTGATCACCGCCCTGGCGACCGTGCGTGAGCTCGCACCGATGATGGCCGCCCTGGCCTTCGCGATCCAGGCCGGCTGCCGGTTCACCGCCCAGCTGGGCGCCATGCGCATCTCCGAGGAGATCGATGCACTGGAATCGGTTGCCATCAGGCCGATTCCGTATCTGGTGACCACCCGCGTACTGGCCTCGGCGCTGGCGGTGATCCCGCTGTTCGTGGTGTGCCTGGCGCTGAACTTCCTGGTGTGCGAGTTCGTGGTGTCACTGGCCAGCGGCCAGGCCTCCGGCACCTACCTGCACTACTTCACGCTCATGCTGTCGGGCCGGGACATGCTCTTCGCCGTCATCAAGGTCGGGGTGTTCGTCGCGATCATGTCGACGGTGCAGTGCTACTACGGTTTCTACGCCACCGGCGGACCGCGCGGCGTGGGGATCGCCGCCGGACGCGCCATGCGCGCCAGCATCACGCTGATGGTGATCGTCAACATGTTCATGACGATGGCGTTCTGGGGCATCGACTCGGGCGGAAGGCTGGGCGGCTGATGCCCAACCGCTTCGAAATCGACGGCCGGGGACCGTCCAACGGCGCCCTGCTGCTGACCTGTCTGGCGTTCGGGGTGGTGTGCGCGCTGCTGCTGACGCTGATGCTCGCGAAATCCACTGGGGCACTGGACCGCGGTGTCCGCGTGGTGGCCAGCCTGCCCACCGTCGGCGACGGCCTGCCGCCGAAGTCCGACGTCAAGTTCCGCGGCGTGCTGGTCGGCATGGTCCGCAATGTCACACCCAGCCTCGACGGCGGCCCCAACATGGTCTCGATCGACCTCGATCCCGACCACGCCCGGGGTATCCCCGCGACGGTCACAGCGCGCATCGTCCCCGGAAACGCCTTCGCGGTCTCGACCGTGCAACTCGTCGAGCACGGTCCCGGACCGCAGATCTCCGACGGGGCGGTGATCGAGCAGGACGACAGCCTGCCGACGCAGTTGTTCCAGACCACGCTGGTCAAGCTGCGCGAGCTGGCTGCGGCCGTCGGCCGACCCGACGGCGACCGCACTCTCGGCCTGCTGCAGACGATTTCGGAGGCGACCTCGGGCAAAGGTGTGCAGCTGACCGCGGCCGCCCAGGGCCTGAACCGGATCGTCACCGAGATGAACGCACTGGAGGCCGAGGAGACCGGCCCACCCACATTGGAGACCTGGAACTCGGCCATCGCGGCGCTGCAGACCACCGCACCGGAGCTGGTCGACTCGCTGCACGCCGCCGTGGTGCCCATGCGCACGGTCGCAGAGCAGCACAGCGCACTGGCCAATCTGCTCTCCGGCGCCAACCACACGATGGGCACGCTGCGCACCGCGATGGACAACAACGCCGATCGGCTGGTCGGCATCACCACCAACCTCACCCCCGTCGTCGGCGTACTGGCCGACCGGTCGGCGAAGTTCCCGGCCGTGGCCGTCGGCGTCAACAACGTCATCAACGGCTTCTTCGACGAACTGTGGACCCGCACAGGCAAAAAGGTGACGTTCACCTTCAAGCTCGTCGTCGCGCTGGCGCCGCTGCGGCTCTACACGCGGTCCGACTGCCCCGTGTACGGGGAGCTGCGCGGTCCCAGCTGCGACACCGCGCCCGCGACCACGCCCATCATCGACACCCGCGGCCTGCCCGACCCCCGCGCCTACGTCCCGCCCCCGGGTACGACGGTGCCCGAGCCGGGGTCGGTCGCCGACGAACTGCTGATCGGCGCCGTCGACACCCCACCCCCGCCGGAGGTGTTCGCCCCCGCCGAAGCCCCGGGGCCGCCGTGACCAGCGCGCATCGAAACCTGGTGTGGCTCACGGTCTTCGTCGTGGGCTGCCTGGCCCTGACCTGGACGATCTTCGTGACGCTCCGGCGCGACGTGACCGGATCCACGCACACCTACTCGGCGGTGTTCACCGACGCCACGGGTCTGCGCGCGGGATCCGACGTCCGGATGGCGGGGGTTCGTGTCGGCCGTGTCGACGCCGTGACACTCGACAACGACCTTGCCCGCGTGGAATTCCGCGTCGAGAGCAACCAACCCGTCACGGGCAACACCAAGGCGTCGGTGATCTACCAGAACATCATCGGCCAGCGCTACATCGACCTGTCGCTGGCGGATTTCGGGCAGCCCCAGCCGCTGGCCGACGGCGCCCAGATCCCGCTCGAGCACACCGCGCCGTCCTTCGACGTGACCAACCTGCTCAACGGGTTCGAGCCGATGTTCACCCTGCTCGACCCGGACAACCGCGGGAATCTGTCGACCGCGCTGATCAATGCGCTGCAGGGCGACTCGCAGTCCCTGGTGGTGCTGATCAGCGAGACCTCCCGGCTGGCACGGTCACTGGCCGGGCCCGACGAGGTGCTCGGTCGGGTCATCGACAGCCTCAACGCCGTGACCGCCAACCTCGCGTCCCGCGGCACGCAGCTGCAGGGCACCCTGATCCATCTGCGCGCGGTGGTCGCCGACCTCAACTCCCACCGCGACGAACTGGTGTCCTCCACCGGGTCGATCTCCCATGTGGTGAGCCGACTCTCGGCCATCTCCTCGGCAGCAAGCCCCGACCTGCGGGACATGCTGCACCGCCAGCCGGGCATGTTGTCGACCATGGTGGCCAAGCGTGACGACTGGGCTACCGTCGGCGCCAACCTGCCCGCGATCCTCAAGGGCGTCGCACGCATCACCGGCGACTCGACGGCCATGAGCGCCATGCCGTGCGACTTCAACTTCACACTCTTCAACTTCCTCAAGCCCATCATCCCGACGATCGCTGACGCAGCCACCCCCGGCGGTCAGCGCAAGTACTCGGCGAAGTGCAGGTGACCATGACCAGACCTCGCACCCTCGAAGACCGCAGCACGCTGGTGCTGGGCACCCTCGCGGTGCTCGCGCTGGTCGTGCTCATCGGTGCCACGACGCTGGTGAACTCGCTTCACCTGGGCAAGAAGACCTACACCGCGGAGTTCCTGCAGGCCGCCAACCTCCGGGCCGGCGATCAGGTCAGCATCGCCGGCGTCCCGGTCGGCACCGTCAACTCGACCACGCTGACCCGCGACCGTGTCCTGGTCGCCATGAAACTCGACGGCGGAGTCAGGCTCGGCGCCCAGACCAGGGCCTCGATCAAGCTGACCACAGTGCTGGGTTCGCGTTACGTCGAGCTGCGGCCCGCGGGCAGTGATCCGCTGGCCGACAACCGAATCCCGTTGGCCAACACCGCGGTACCCTATGACCTGCAGAAGCTTCTGCAGGACTCGACGCGCACGTTCGAAGACGTCGACGCGCAACGGTTCGCGGAATCGCTGCAGACGGTGGCCGGCCAACTGCACGGTGTCCCCGCGGTGCTGCCCGAGGCGCTGGCCGGCGTTCAGGACCTCTCGATGGTGATCGCCGACCGCCGGGCCCAGATCGCCGATCTGCTGAAGAACACCGCCGCCGTCGCCCAGATTCTGGGCGATCAGCAGGAGGACCTGAGCGCCCTGGTGACGCAGGGCAGGCAGCTGACCCAGGAGATCGTGGCGCGGCGCGCGAGTGTGGATCGACTGCTCGTCGCCGCGACCGAGCTCATCACCACGATCCGTGACGTCACGGTCGAGGACCGCGGCGACCTCGACCGGATGCTGGCCGACGTCCGCGAGGTCATGGCGATGTTCGGCGATCACGATGAGCTGTTGCGCAACCTCTTCCAGATCATGCCGATCACCATGCGCAACATCGCCAACGCCACCGGCACGGGCCCATTCCTCGACTTCATGCTGCCCGGCGGCCTGATGGTCGACTCCTGGATGTGTGCGATCAGCGGGCGCGCCGAACAGTGGAAATGGCCCGAGCGCTACCAGTACTTCAAGGACTGCGAATGATCAGGCGCACAGTGGTCATGGCCGTCGCACTCGCTGTCGTGGCGATCGTCGTCGGCGGTGCGTACCTGATCTGGCCCAGTGAGAAGTCGCCGCTGAGGATCACCGCGCACTTCGACAACGCGGTCGGCCTCTACGAGGGCAACACCGTGGCCGTGCTGGGCATGCCCGTCGGCAGGGTGCTGTCGATCGCGCCCGGCGGCGACCACGTGAACGTCGAGTTGGAGATCGACCCGGGGATCGACATTCCCGCCGACGTCCAGGCCGTCACGGTCGGCACCTCGATCCTCACCGACCGGCACGTGGAGCTGACCCCGCCGTATGACGGCGGTCCCAAACTCGAGCCGGGCGACGTCTTGGGCATCGAATCCACCCGCACACCCATCGAATTCGACCGCGTGCTCAAGATGGTCGACAAGCTCGGCACGGCGATGGGCGGGGACGGTCAGGGCGGTGGCCCGCTGGCCGACATCACCTCGGTCACCTCCGACATCACCAGCACCAGCGGCCAACAGATCAAGGCCGCGCTCGCGAGCCTGTCGGACGCGCTGCGCACCGGCGCCGACGGCGGGGCGGCCACCAGGGCCAACATCGACACCGTCGTCACCGAACTGAGCCGACTCACCGATGCCGCCGCACGCAACGAGGGCCAGGTGCGGGAATTCGGCACCTACGTGCGGCAGGTCAGCGACATCCTGGCCGACCACAATGTGGGCGGCGGTGACACGGGCCGCAAGCTCAACGAACTGCTCGGCGAGATCAACGGCCTCCTCGACACCAATTCAGACCACCTCAAGGCCACCGTGGGCAGCACCGCCCGGATGAGCAGGGCGCTGGTGGACTACCGGCGTGAGCTGGCCGAGGTGTTCGACGTGGCCCCGCTGGCGCTGGACAACGTCTCCAACGCGATCGACACCGACAACGGAATGCTGCGCGTCGGTGCGCATTTCGACTCGGTGTTCTTCGACAGCTCGATGACCAAGGAGGTCTGCAACATCCTGGGGCTGCGCCAACTCGGCTGTCGCACAGGCACGATCACCGACCTGGGGCCGGACTTCGGGCTGACCTCGGTGCTCGAGGGGATGACGAGGTTGGCCGAATGACAGCGCGTATCCGCGTCGTATGCGCGACCGTGTGCGTATCCGCCGTCGTCGTGGGCTGCGCGGGCGGGGTCGAGGAGCTGCCGCTGCCCGCTCCCGGGTTGTCCGGCCCCACCTACGACCTCTCCGCGGAGTTCGCCAACGCACTGAACCTGCCCCATCGCGCCAAGGTCCGGGTCGGTGGCGCCGACGTCGGTGAAGTCGTCGCCATGCGCGCGCAGAACTACGTCGCGATCGTGGACATGCGCATCGTCGACGGTGTGCGACTGCCCAAGGGCACCACGGCCGAACTGCGTTCGGCCACACCGTTGGGCGACGTGTTCGTCGCGCTGCGCCCACCCGAGCAGGTCGGTGCCCAACCCGCCCTGCTGGCCGACGGTGACACCATCTCGCTGGCGGCCACGCAGGCCGCGGCGACCGTGGAGCAGGTGCTGGCCACGACGTCACTGCTGGTCAACGGCGGCGTGATCCGCAACCTCACGCGGGTGCTCAACGGCGTCGGGACGTCGGTCGGCAAAGACGGTGAAGGGCTCACGACACTGATCCGGGAGTCGCGCGCGCTGGTGTCGACGATGTCGGCCCGCACCGAGGAGATCCGGACGGTCCTGACCCAGACCTCGGACCTGGCACAGCAGCTCAACGAGCGGCGCGATCAGATCAACGAGCTGCTCGACTCGTCGGCCCCCGCCCTGATGACCATCGCGGCCAACACCGCGGCCATCGTTGAACTGATCGACCAGATCGGCGCCGTCACCACCCATCTCCAGAGGTTCCCGGCCGTCGCGGGCACCGACACCCGCAGCCTGATGCGCGACCTGAACACGCTGTCGAGGTCGTTCAACGACGTGTCCACGGATCCGCGGGTGTCGATGGCGAACTTCATGCGGGCGATTCCGGCGGTGCTCAAGATCTTCGGCAGCAACGCCGCCGCGGCCGACGTCGACCTGCAGCAGGTCGCGCTCGGACACATCCCGGACATGAATCACCTCGGCGATCCGGCCTTCACCGGACCCAAGTGGGCCAACTGGGAGAACATGGTCGGCTCGATCCGGTTCGTCCTGACCCAACTCGGCGACCGGGTCTGGGGACCCGACCGCGGCCGGATCTGGGGGCCACCGCAGTGAACGTGGTCGAACCGGTCGCAGCGGCCGTACTGCGCGCGGTCTCCAGCGCACGCTCACGCAGGCTGCTGCTGTCGTGTGTCGGCCAACTGGTGCTGGTCGCCGTCGGCGTGTCCTACCTGTCGTTCGGGGCCCTACGGTTCAACCCCTTCGCCGAGCAGATGACCGTGCAGGTGCAGTTGGCCGAGTCCGGTGGGCTGCTGGCCAGCCAGGACGTCACCGTGCGCGGCATCCCGGTCGGGCGGGTGCAGTCGGTGGAACTGGCCGGTGACGACGTGCTCGTGACCGCTCGTCTCGACGGCGACCTGCGAATCCCTTTGCGCGACACGGTCGTCCGTGTCTCCGGCCTGTCACCGGCCGGCGAGCAGTACCTGGACTTCACACCGACCGCCACCACGGGCCCGTTCATAGGCGACGGCACCGTCATCGACCGCGGTCAGACCGAGACCCCGATTCCGCTCTGGCGCCTGCTGACCGATATCGACGGCGTGCTCGCCCAGGCCGACCCGGCGCAGATCCGCTCCGTCATCGACGAGCTCGGAGTCAGCGAGCAGGGCCCGGAGAAACTGCGCGAACTGTTCAACGGCGCACAGCTTCTGCTGTCCACGCTCGACGGCGTACTGCCCCAGACCATGACGCTGCTGCGCAGCAGTCGCACGGTGTTCCGCATCCTCGACGACTCCTCGGCGGGCCTGGCGGCCCTGTCGGACAACCTGTCCGGATCGCTGAGCGGCATCGCCGGGAAGGACGGCGGCGTCCGGCACCTGCTGGACCAGACGCCGGAGGTGCTGGCCAGCCTTGACCGCGTCATCGCCGACAACTCTCCGACGATGGTTCAACTGCTGGGCGATCTCACCACGGTCGCCGAACTGTCGATGGTGCGGGTGCCCGCATTGGACCGGATGTTCAACGACGAGCGCAAACCCCTGCTCGACGGTGTCAGGTCGCTCATGCACGACGGTTCGATCTGGGCGATCGCCGACATCTATCCGCGCTACGTCTGCGACTATCCGCACCGCCGGGACGTGCCGTTCGTCCCGAACTACCCGGAACCGTTCATGTACACCTACTGCCAGAACGACGATCCCGGCGTGCTGATCCGCGGCGCCCGCAACGCCCCGCGGCCACCCGGTGACGACACCGCCGCTCCCCCACCGGGACTCGACGTGCACCGACGCACCGACCCCACCCCGATCACCGACCACACCATCGACCTGCCCTACGGCGGTCCGGCACTGCCGCCGGAGTCCCAGCCCATCCGCCAGGGCACCCGTTACTGACGAAGGAGCCGTGATGCTGCTCGACGATCTGCTGATGCGTTCGATGCTCAAACGCGTCGGCGACCTGCCGGAGTTCGTCTTCCTGCCGATGCTGCGTCTGGTCGCCGACGACCGGGAGGCGGTGGAGGCCGGCTGGTCCGCGGTGAGTGCGCAGCGCCGGCGCGGGCCGCTGTTCGAGTCGCCGCGGAGGGGGTGGGAGCGCCGCTACGGGCAGTTCGTCCGCGAACTCGAGTTCGTCAGCACCGAACTGCTCAGGGTGCTGCCCGCATCCGCGGTCGAGGAGTTGATCTCCGAGGCGGTGTCGCAGCGTTTGAAGCGGTGGCTGCGTTTCATGCTGCCGATGTTCGGCGCCGTGAAGGTCCTGCCCGAGTCGCTCTATCCGCAGGTGATGGATGCCGGTGTGCAGTTCGCGACCTTCCTCGTCGGCCCGATCCGCCGGGTGGATGAAGAACCCGACGGCACTCTCGTCTACGACATTCCCGAATGCGCGATGCACACCACGGCGGGCACCGGTGCCGCACAACCGAACTCGTGCCTGATGGGCTGCAAGGCCGCGTGTGAGAAGGTCTTCCCGGCCTCGTCGGTGATGCCCCTTGAGTTCGATCCGCACCTGCCCGGGCTGTCGTGCACGCTGCGCGTCCGCAAGTCCGCCTGACTGTCCAGCTTTCGATCGGAGGCCATCCATGACCAGCCCCACCGCCGACAGCATCTCGGCATACACACCCCTCTACGACGAGTTCGACTACGTCATCGACGACGTCGACGGAGCCCTGCCCGAGGAGCTCCGCGGCACGTTGTACCGCAACGGCCCGGGCAAGCTCGAGGCCGGCGGCACCCCGCTGGGGCACCTGTTCGACGGCGACGGGATGCTGTCGATGTTCGCGATGTCGGACGGTCAGGTGCACTTCCGCAATCGCTATGTGCAGACCCGGCACTACCAGAAGTCGATCATCTCCGAGGGCGCCCCGTTCCGCGCGCTGGGCACCATGCGGCCCGGTGGGCTGCTGGCCAACGCGCTGAGGTTCCCCGCGAACGTCGCCAACACCAGCGTGATCATGCACGCCGGAAAGCTGTTGGCGTGCTGGGAGGGTGGACGGCCGACGCGGTTGGATCCCGACAACCTGCGCACCATGGGCGAGCACGACTTCGGCGGCGAACTCAAATGGCTGGGTGCGTTCTCGGCCCACCCGAAGTGGGATCCCGAGACCGGGGAGATGTTCAACTTCGGGATGGCGATGATGCCGGTGCCGAAGCTGATCTGCTACCGCGTGGACCGGCAGGGCAGGATGAAACGGCTGGGCAGCCTGCGGCTTCCGGGTCCGATGTTCAACCACGATGTCGGACTCACCGAGCGCTACATGGTGTTCGTGATTCCGCCGCTGGTGTTCCCGCTGGCGAAGTTCTTCGGGGCGGCGTTCGGTCTGCGCAACTACATGGACGCACTGGAGTACGACGCGTCCATGGGCACGACGATCGGGTTGGTGCCCCGCGACGGCGGAAAGCCATTGGTGTTCCACACCGATCCGCTGCTGCACCTGCACCTGTCCAATGCGTACGAGGATGGGGACGACACCGTCGTCGAGCTGCTCAACTACCACGCCACGTGGGAGCAGCTGAACGGCCAACTGTCAGCCGTCGAGAGCCTGGCCGACACCGCGACGATGCCCTACGGCGGTCATCCCACCCGGGTGCGCATCTCCCGGTCCGGTCGCATCACGATCGACGAGTCCAGTGGCCTGCAGGGCGAGTTCCCGTCGATCAACGTCCAACACATGTCCAGGCGCAACCGCTACACGTACCTGACCGCGGGCCTCGACGGCAGTGCGTTCCCGAACTCGGTCGCCAAGGTCGACGACGACACCGGCACCGAGACGACATACCGTCTTCCCGACGGGCATCTGCCCCATGAGGCGGTGTTCGCGGCGCGTCCGGGCGGTGTCGCCGAGGATGACGGGTGGCTGCTGATGCCCGTCGTCGACGGCGTGGGCAACATCGCGAACCTGAGCATCCTGGACGCCCGCGACATCGAGGCTGGACCCGTGTACGTCGGCAGGCTGCGGCACCACCTGCCGTTGACGTTCCACGGGTGCTACACGCCGCGCGTCGCTCGTCCGCAGTCGGTCAGGCAACCGGTGCGGGGATGAGGCGCGCGAACACCGGTGCGATCAGGTCCGCGATCGCCGCCCCCGGGACGCTGACGACGGTGACGCCACGGCCGAACTGACCGTGCGGGATGTGCAGGTCGATGCCATCGGCCGTAGGCAGCCAATACCGGAAGTTGTCGTCGACCGGCGCGACCTCGCTGCCCCACTGCCGACCGGGCATCGCGGCCCGAGTCAGTGCGGAGAGCCGATTCAGCCCGGCCTGCTTGTCGATGAACAGATTGTCCCAACTGAGCAGAATTCCGCTGCGATTGTCGAATACTCGGGTGGCGACAGTTTCGATCGGCATATTCGGCAGATCCGTGTCGTAAATTCCGGTGAACAATGCGGAAACGGTCATCGGCGCGAATTGCAGTGTTCCCTCGATGTTGAGCGTCCAGGGATGGGTTTTGGTGGCACTCGGTTCGTAGGTCGCAACCTGCCCGCGCGCCTCTGCGTCGATGACCTCGTTGATGCGATCGGCGATGACGGGGTCACCGCCGACGACTCGCTGGTAGTCAACTCGCCAGTTGCCCAGCATATCTGGGCTGCGGCCCGCGATGAAGGCCGGCGCCGCCGCGTAGCCCGGGTCCACCCCTGCGGGTTCGGCGGCGGCGGGTGCCGCGCCCCACAGGAGCGCGCCCAGAAGAATTGTTGAGGCGATGATTCGCGACATGTCCCACCCTTTTCTCACTGGAATTCAATGTATCGTCTTGGGTGGTGAAATTGGAGCGTTCGGGCGTTTGGGTGACCGCACCTTCGTCCGCGACACTTAAACCATTGCAATGACTCGGCGGGGTTCCCCGAACACCCCAAGCAGAACCCCGGGGTGCTCCAACCAACTGGTTGGTGGTAGAACCTTCCTATGCGCACTGGAATCTTCCTGGGCTATGCCGGCGGCTTCCGCGAGGCGGCCGAGCAGGTCGTGGAGTTGGAGAAGGTCGGCATCGACCTCGTACTGGTGGCCGAGGCCTACTCCTTCGACGCCATCAGCCAACTGGGCTATCTGGCCGCCAAGACGTCGACCATCGAACTCGGCACGGGCGTGGTGCCCATCTACACCCGAACCCCCAGCCTGCTCGCCATGACCGCCGCGGGCGTCGACTACGTGTCCGACGGCCGCATGCGCCTCGGTATCGGCACGTCGGGCCCGCAGGTGGTGGAGGGCTTCCACGGGCTGCCGTTCGACGCCCCGATGGGGCGCACGCGCGAGGTCGTGGAGATCTGCCGTCAGGTCTGGCGCCGCGAGCGCGTCAACTTCAACGGCAAGCACTACCAACTTCCCCTGCCCGCCGGTGAGGGAACGGGCCTGGGCAAGTCGCTCAAGCTCATCAACCACCCTGTCCGCGAACGCATCCCGATCCACATCGCCGCGCTGGGCCCCAAGAATGTGGAGCTGACCGCCGAGATCGCCGAAGGCTGGCAGCCCGTGTTCTTCATGCCCGAGAAGGCCGATGAGGTGTGGGGCGACTCCCTGCGGGCCGGCTTCGCCAAACGCGACCCCGCACTCGGTGATCTCGACGTGATGGTGTCGGCCAGCCTTGCCATCGGCGACGACGTCGAGGACCGGTTGGAGTGGGCCAAACCCCAACTGGCGCTGTACCTCGGCGGCATGGGGGCGCGCGGCAAGAACTTCTACCACGCATTGGCCACCCGGTACGGCTTCGGGGAAGCCGCCGACCACATCCAGGATCTGTACCTGGCCGGCAAGAAGCAGGAGGCCGTCGCGGCCGTGCCGGACGAACTGGTCCGCGCGACGTCGCTGATCGGCCCGGCGGGCTACGTCAAGGAACGCCTGGCGGCCTTCGCCGAAGCGGGGGTCACCACGATGCTGACGCATCCGCTGGGTGTGGACACCGCCGAGGTGGTCCGCTTCAGCGAGCAGTTGGTGGAACTGGTGCACTGAGCCTGGGACTCACTGACCCACCTGCGGGAGTTCGTCGGCGGCCATCTCGCAGGGGGTGGCGGGCGCCGGCTCAGGGCAGTCCGGGGCCGACGGAGCCGCGGGAACCGCCACTGGGGGTTCGGGCACGGGTTCGGGTTCTGTCGGAGGCACGGGTTCGGGTTCCCCCGGGTCTGGCTCTGCCGAGTTTGGCTCTGCTTCTGGTTCTGACTCCTCCTCGGGCCCGTCGTCAGCAGCTTCCGGTTCAGCGTCGTCATCTGGCAGGGCTTCATCGGATTCGAGGCCGTGCTCAGACGGCGACGCCGGTTCGGCCGGGTCCACATCCGGCTGGCCGAGCCGGGACGAATCAGCCAATCCGCCCAGTTCGGGCAGCGTGAGGGGTGCTGCCGGAGCAGGCGCGGCGGCCGGCGCCTCGGGTAACGGTGTGGCTGCGGGGGTGGCGGCGACCGGCTCGGGCATCGGGGCAGCCGCCGCAGCAGGCCTGGCCACGGGAGCCGCGGGAAGTCCCACCGGGACCATACGAGTGCCGAGATCGGCACGCGGCCCAAGATCACCCGGGATCTCGAACTGCACTCGCCCAGCGGACCGGACGCCATCCAGCGCTGTGCGATAGGCGGCTCGCACCGCGGCGGTCGCCGACCGCATGTCCCCCACCCACTGCTGACCGATGACGGTGTCGACGAACGGCCGCACATGCTGATCCACGATGGCCACCGTCGCCTCGTCGACGTCCCCGGCGAGCACGGCGCGAGCCGCGGGCAGCCAACTCTGCGGCTGCGCAGCCCGTGCGGCGGTGGCCGTCGCGGCGACCCTGCCGTCGACCGCACGCCACAACTCCTCGCACAGGGCCGCACAGACCACCGCCGCGTCCCGCCATGCGGTCGCCACCAGTTGCGCTGCCGCACAGTGCCGTTGGAGGAAGTCCACGCTCGAGTCGGCACCGAACCCGGTCCACCCGGCCGCGAGCGCCGCGGGTTGCCGCTCCGTCAGGGCCATCGCCTCACGCAGCCCTGTGGCACCGTCCCGCAGCGCGGCGCAGTCGGCGTCGAGGGCGGCAAGATCCAAACCGTCCTCGGTGGAATACAGTTCGCGAACCTGACCGGGGTGCACGGTCAACTCGGGGTGGCTGTACCCGCGCATGCGGCACGCCCACACATAGGTCGAGAAGTCCTCCACCGCGGGCAGACCCTCGAACAGTCGGGCCGCGACGCCGTATCGAGAAGCCACGACTCAACCGAGGGCCGCGGCCGCGAAGCGATCGGCCTCGCGATACCGGGCGAGACCCGTGTGCAGGCTCATGGCGACCTCGTCCGCCGCGCGTGCCCAGAGGACGCAGTCAGCGATCAGGTGGTCCAGCGCGCGCCGCCAGGCGTCGCCGTCGGCACTGTGCGCACGACCCGCGCTGCCACCACCGAACCGCAATGGGCACTGCGCCGCCCGCGAAACCGTGCGCGCCAGACCCTCGAAGTCCTCGGCCACCGCGCGCAGCGCAGCCTGATCCGCCCGCACGTCCTGTTGTCCCATGTCTGTCAGACGGGACAACCGGCGATCCGGTTCCGCGGATCTACTGCTGCCTGCTGACCGCCTCGGCCACGCGTGCTGCCACCAGACTCGCGGTGTCTTCGTCGGCGGCCTCCACCATGACGCGCACCAACTGCTCAGTTCCCGACGGCCGCAACAGGATCCGACCGGTGTCGCCGAGTTCGACCTCGGCCTCCCGGACGGCTGTCTGCACCTCGGGCGCCTGCGCCACGGTGGCCTTGTCCGAGACCGCGACGTTGATCAACACCTGCGGAAGTGTGCGCATCGTCGCGACCAGGTCGCTCAGCGGCCGGCCGGTCTGGGCCATCCGGGACATCAACCGCAGGCCCGTGACGATGCCGTCGCCGGTGGTGCCGAACGCGGGGAGCACGATGTGCCCGGACTGCTCACCGCCCAGGGTGAACTCTCCGGCACGCAGCTCCTCCAGCACGTAGCGGTCGCCGACCGCCGTGGTGCGGACGGCGATACCGGCCTCCCGCATCGCCAGGTGCAGACCCAGGTTGCTCATCACGGTGGCGACCAGGGTGTTCGACGCCAGCTCGTCGGCCTCCTGCATGGCCAGCGCGAGCACCACCATGATCGCGTCACCGTCGATCACCGCACCGGTGGCGTCGACGGCCAGGCACCGATCGGCGTCGCCGTCGTGGGCCAGGCCCAGATCGGCGCCGTGTGCGAGCACCGCGGCCCGCAGCCCGTCCAGATGCGTGGAGCCGCAGCCGTCGTTGATGTTGAGCCCGTCCGGGGCGGCATTGATGGCCACCACCGTCGCGCCCGCGGCGCGATAGGCGCTGGGTGCGGCGGCGGACGCCGCGCCGTTGGCGCAGTCGACGACGACGGTCAGGCCGTCCAGTCGGGTGGTCGCGGCCTTGGCCACATGACGCAGATAGCGTTCCAGGGCGTCCTGGGCGTCGACGATCCGGCCGATGCCGGCCCCGACGGGGCGCTCCCCCGGGCCCGCCGCCACGAGTTCCTCGATGCGGTCCTCGGTGTCGTCATCGAGTTTGTGGCCACCGGGGCCGAAGATCTTGATGCCGTTGTCCGGCATCGGGTTGTGCGACGCGGAGATCATCACGCCGAAATCGGCGTCATAGGCGTTCGTCAGGTAGGCCACCGCCGGGGTGGGCAGCACACCGACACGAAGGGCGTCGACACCTTCGCTGGTCAGACCCGCGATCACCGCGGTCTCGAGCATCTCGCCGCTGGCCCGGGGGTCTCGCCCCACCACGGCCACGCGGCGCCGAGCGGGGCCGCTTCGGGCCAGTCGCCGTGCCGCGGCAGAGCCCAACGCGAGTGCCAGTTCGGCAGTCAGATCGCGGTTGGCGAGTCCTCGGACACCGTCGGTGCCGAACAGTCGACCCATGCGCACCTCTCCATGAAACGCCGGAGGCGGGCGTGTCGAAGAGTGCGACACGCCCGCCCCACGAACAGCAACGATCAGCGCTTGCTGTACTGCGGCGCCTTGCGGGCCTTCTTGAGGCCGTACTTCTTGCGCTCGATGGCACGCGGGTCACGCGTGAGGAAGCCGGCCTTCTTCAGGGCGGGGCGATCCTCGGGCGTCACCAGGATGAGGGCCCGGGCGATGGCCAGGCGCAGCGCGCCGGCCTGACCCGAGGGGCCACCACCATCGAGGTGGGCGTAGATGTCGAAGCTCTCCAGCCGATCGACGGTCACCAGCGGAGCCTTGATCAGCTGCTGGTGCACCTTGTTCGGGAAGTAGTTCTCCAGGGTCCGGCCGTCCAGGTTGAACTTGCCGGTGCCGGGCACCAGGCGGACGCGGACGACGGCCTCCTTGCGGCGGCCGACGGTCTGGATCGGGCGGTCGATGTAGACGGGCTCACGCGGAGCGGTCTCCTCGACGATGTCCACCTCGACAGCCTCGACGCCGTCGGGGGTCTCGGTGATCTCTTCGGTCACATCGATCTCGGTCACTGGCTCACCTGCTTGATCTCGTACTTCACCGGCTGCTGGGCCGCGTGCGGATGATCGGGACCCGCGTAGACCTTCAGCTTCTTCTGGATCTGCCGACCGAGCTTGGTGTGGGGCAGCATGCCGATCACCGCGTTCTCGACGACGCGGGTCGGGTGCTTCTCCAGCAGCTCACCGATGCTGCGCTTGCGCAGACCGCCGGGATAACCCGAGTGGCTGTACGCGAACTTGTTGGTCAGCTTGTCGCCGCTGACGGCGATCTTCTCTGCGTTGACGATGATGACGAAGTCACCGCCGTCGACGTTGGGCGTGAATGTCGGCTTGTGCTTGCCGCGCAGCAGATTGGCTGCCGCGACGGCGAGACGGCCGAGCACCACGTCCTGGGCGTCGATGACGTACCACTCACGCGTGGTGTCACCCGCCTTGGGCGTGTACGTAGGCACAGCGCTTACCTCTCGATCTTCTCGGGTTGATCCCGGGTTCTCACCGGGCGCCGGTCTGGTGCGAGCGACACGAGTGACCCCCGGCGACCGACATCGACCCGGGACTCGCCGCCCTGAGCAGGGCAGACGCACACCAACCGCAGCAGCTTACCCGCAGACATCGATGCAGGTCAAAACGCCTCAGGTGGCGAAGGCAGCGGGAGGTTCCGCCACCCACTGTCCTCCGACCTGCAGAAACGTGACGACGACGCCCTCCAGTCGTACCGGGCCGGTGCGACGCTGGGCTTCGACGTTCACCGTGATGACGACGCGCCCGGGCTCCTGCTGAGCCGGGTCGAACTGAAGATAGCGCGGTTCCCGCCCCTCGGCGGCCAGGTGTTCGAGGCGCGCCCGATCCACCAGTTCGACATCCCCGAGACGGGCTGGGTTCGGCTCCGCACCGCCGGCAGCGGCGATGTTCTCGTCGAGCAGCAGCATCGGACGGCGATCCTGGTCCCGCGCCGCCGCCGGGAGCGGAACGTGGACAGCACCCGGAAGAGGCCGCCCGGTCAGCATGCTGGTGAGCACCAGGTGCTGCAGGGCGGCCACGTCGCCGGACGGCGTGGGCTCAGCCATACCACTTATGCCACATGGCGTTGTCCCCGCCGCGCGCGAACACGTCGATGCGGCCCGAACTCCACGACACCGCACCGGGCCCGGACGTCAGGAAACCGCCAAGGGACTCCCAGTTGCTCCAGCCGTTCTGGAACCACTTATGCCACAGCGCGTTGTCAGTTCCCCGCACGAACACATCCAGGCGCCCCGCCGACCACGACGACACCGCCGGATCCGAGGTCAGCACTCCACCGAGCGATTCCCAGTTGCTCCAGCCGTTCTGGAACCACTTATGCCACAGGGCGTTGTCACCACCGCGTACGAACACGTCGATGCGGCCCGAACTCCACGACACCGCACCCGGACCCGAGGTCAGGAAACCGCCAAGGGACTCCCAGTTGCTCCAGCCGTTCTGGAACCACTTATGCCACAGCGCATTGTCAGTTCCCCGCACGAACACATCCAGGCGCCCCGCCGACCACGACGACACCGCCGGATCCGAGGTCAGCACCCCGCCGAGCGACTCCCAGTTGCTCCAGCCGTTCTGGAACCACTTATGCCACAGCGCGTTGTCTGTCCCGCGAACAAACGCATCGATGCGGCCCGAACTCCACGACACCGCGCCCGGCCCAGAGGTCAGCACCCCGCCGAGGGACTCCCAATGACTCCAGCCGTTCTGGAACCACTTGTGCCACAGCGCATTGTCTGTCCCGCGCACGAATGTGTCCAGGCGGCCGGGGGCCCACGACGAGACGTCGGGGTCGGAGGTCAGCACCCCGCCGAGCGATTCCCAGTTGCTCCAGCCCTGTTTGGCGCCATAGAGCTGCTGGATCCCCGCAACGTCGTCGGCTTCGAGCTGGCGATGCGCGCCCCCGTAGTAGGCGTACATCAGCGCCCCCGCGACGGTGGAGTGCGCCAGTCCGAGTGCGTGCCCGAACTCGTGTGCGGCCACCGTGACCAGATCGATCCCGGACGGCGGAAGGTTCACCGACCATGTCTCCGCTTCGTCGAAGTGGGTGTCGCCCGCGAGGTTCCCTCCGCCGGGCGGCGGATAGTAGGCGTGGGCGAGCACACCGCTGGCGCCGTCGAAGTTGCTTCCGTCACCGTGGTTTCCGGCCGCGAACCGGATGACGATGTCGGGCGCCTGGTTGATGGCCACCTCCTGGAACGTCAGTGGCGTCACCGAGGCCCACAACCCGAATGCCTGCGCGATCGCGGCGCGGATCGCGGCCTGCGAGAGGTCCGGTGAGAACTCGTTGTAGGCGTAGGTCAGATGGGTCTTGGTCCACTTGCTGCCCTGCAGGACGAAGTCGGCGGACGCATCGGGGAACCCGCACCGCGGGCGGCCCATCAGCGCGGTGGTCGGCTCGTCGAGCTCGCCGGTGACCTCGAGCCCGTTGAACTCCTGGAACCGCTCGAGCGCCGCGACGGTGGCCTCGCCGAAGGTCTCGGGTGCGTCCGGTGCGGGCGCCGCGGCGGCGGCCGTCGCGAAGCCGAAGTCCTCGAGCGTGTCCGACGCGAGATAGCCGAAGGTCTGCAGGTACCGGTTGAGGCGCTCCACCTCGTCACCGGAGTCGCCGATCTTGAGCCCGGTCGCCCCGGGTACGTAATCCTTGTCCCTGGTCTGCCGAGCCAGTTGAGCCTCGGTGACGCGCTTGGACTTTGTTGGTGCTGACATGTTCTCCCCCTTGATGTGCCGACCGGCAGGCCGGCGGATGTGTTGAATGGTTGACGCCGACTAGGAGTCGACGCCGATGGTGACGCGCCAGGTGCCGCCGATGACCAGTCCCGCCGTGGCCGGTGTCGCCGGCGCACTGGCCGCGCCCGGATCGCCGGGCATCTCCCCCGCCGGCGACACGGCGGTGTCGCCGGGTTCCCCGGTCATCGAACCGACCGGCATACCGCCGGTCTCGGCGCGACCGGCTCCGCTGGAGTCGGCGTCCATCGCACCCACCGGCATCCCGCCGTGGTCTGCGGTGGTGATCGGTTCAGCATTGGTCATGACTCCGGCCGGCATCGCCGAGATCTGCGGTGGCCCAGAACCATTCGATTTCGTAAGTGACATGGCGTCGCTCCCCCTGAAGATCGGTCGGCCTGGTTGCCGACCGCCACGGGGGACGCTACTGACGCCGCCGGAACCCGTCGTGAGTAGTCGAGTACTTGTTGAGGCGGCAACGAAGACGACCCCCCGGCCGCAGCCCCGGGGGGGGGGCAGGGGATGGGGATCAGAAGAAGCCCAGAGCCTTGTTGCTGTAGCTCACCAGCAGGGTGGTGGGGTGGGGGGTGTGGTGGGGGGTGAAGAGGGGGGTGTG
>NZ_LZHW01000114.1 GCF_001667265.1 Mycobacterium sp. ACS4331
GGGTAGGCACCGGACGGCGGGTAGCCCCCGGGTTGGGGCGGCGGGTAGGCACCGGACGGCGGGTAGCCCCCGGGCTGAGGTGGCGGGTAGGCACCGGACGGCGGATTGCCGCCGAGTGGGGGATACGTGCCCGGGGGCGGATAGGCGCCGGAGTACGGCTGCCCGTACGGGTCGGCAGGCGCGGGACCATACGGATAACCAGGCGGGGGCGTACCAGGATGTTGAGGCCCGCCGGGTGGGTAGTCGCCGTAGGTCATAGACCCATTCAAGCGGACTCGTGCCCCGGATCACACCCGACCCTGGAGGTCCGCGGACACCCAAAGTTCACGGGATTGACCTGCGAACATGATCGGAATTGCCGTGCGCATGCGGCGAATCCGTGGTGGACTGTCCGCGGAGGACCAATGGCGCAGCACAAACGCAACCTGGCGAAACGGGTGGGCCACCGCTCATCGGCCGGCCCGGTCGGGCTGGGTCTCGGCACGCCGCTGCACAGTGTCGAGAACGTCGCGACGTCTCCGCCCGTCGCACACGACTCCACCTCCGTGTGGGGACGGCGGCGCGTCCTGCTGTTGAACTCGACCTACGAGCCGCTGACGGCGCTTCCCATGCGCCGGGCCATCGTCATGCTGCTGTGCGGCAAGGCCGACGTCGTGCACGACGATCCGAACGGGCCCGTCATCCACTCGGCGACTCGGGCGATCGCGGTGCCCTCGGTGATCCGGCTGCGCAGCTACGTGCGGGTGCCGTACCGGGCCCGGGTTCCCATGACCAGGGCTGCGCTGATGCACCGCGACAGGTTTCGGTGCGCCTACTGCGGCAGCAAAGCCGACACCGTCGACCACGTCGTCCCGCGCAGTCGCGGCGGCGAGCACACCTGGGAGAACTGTGTGGCGTGCTGCTCGACGTGCAACCACCGCAAGGCCGATCGGCTGTTGTCCGAGCTCGGCTGGTCTCTGCGACGGGCGCCCATGCCTCCGAAGGGACAGCACTGGCGCCTGTTGTCGACGGTCAAGGAGCTCGACCCGGCATGGGTGCGCTACCTCGGCGAAGGCGCCGCGTGAGGCGAATCGCGCCTTGTTCTCGAGTGCCCGGCACGGCTGCGATAGGTTAGGCGCGTGAGTACCGCGCTTACCCATTCCCTGATGGGCGGGGTCCCGCTGCTCTTGGCGGCGATCCTGGCCCTTCTGACCCTGCCGCGCAAGGGGCCGCATCCCGCCTCGTACAACCTTCCCGACGAGTGGACCTACGGCCCGATCCTGTGGGCCGCCACCGACGAGAAGATCGGCGACGCACACGGCCACGGCGCCGACGAACTGACTGTGGGAGGTGGCGCAAGTGGCAAGTGGTGAGCACTCGACCCTCGTGACCGTCGACCCCGACTCGCTGCCTCGCGGCTGGGCGGTGACGTCCAGCGGTCGCCTGTCGGGCGTCGTCGAGCCCGGCGTCGCGTCGGAGACCTACCCGTTCTCGATCAAGGACCGGGTGGCCCTCGACGAGGCACTCAAGTGGGGTTCGCGCGAGTCGAAGGCGCGCTTCGCGGTCTACATCGGCGACCTGGGCACCGACCCGGCCGCTGAGGCCCGCCGGATCCTCGGCCGCGTCCCGACCCCCAACGACGCGGTGCTGATCGCGGTGTCGCCCAACCAGCGGGCCATCGAGGTGGTCTACGGTGCGGGCGTCCAGGGCCGCGGCGCCGAGTCGGCCGCGCCGCTCGGAGTGGCCGCCGCCGCGTCCGCCTTCCAGGAGGGCAACCTGATCGACGGACTGATCAGCGCCGTTCGCGTGCTGTCGGCCGGGATCTCTCGCCCCTGACCTCTGACACCGAAAGCCGCTTCTGCAGATCTGCAGAAGCGGCTTTCGGCGTTTGAGCGTTATCCCGCGTCGAACTCGCGGGCCTTGAGTGAGCGCACCACCCCGGCCCGGCCTTCGAGCACCAGACGCCGCAGTGCCGGCGGAACCTCCGGATCAGACAGGAACGTGTCGGCGGCCTCGACGGCCTCGGCGCTGATGTCCCACGACGGGTACAGCCCGATCACGACGGTCTGAGCGACCTCGGAGGACCGGCGCTCCCACACCCCGCGGATGGCCTCGAAGTAGCGTGCGGTGAACGCCCGCAGGATCTCGCCTTGGCCGGGCGCCACGAAGCCTCCGATGATCGAGCGCGCCGTGATGTTCGCCAGCGTGTCGTCCTCGACCACCTGCTGCCAGGCGGCGTCCTTGACCGCCTGCTGCGGCCTGGCCGCTGCCGCCGCCGCGGCGCTGCGTCTGCCGGCGGCGGTGTCGTCGTTCGCCGCTTCGGCGTCGATGAACGGTGTCGCGGTGTCCGCGGCGTCGATCTGGCCGGCCCCGGCCAACGCGGTGACGATGCGCCAGCGCAGATCCGTGTCGATCACCAGACCTGTCAGGTTCACCTCGGCGGGCTCGTTGTCCAGCAGTGTCGCCAGCACGGCGACGTGGTTGGGCGAGAGCACCGACGTGCACAACGCGTTGACGAACGCGAGCTGATGATCCGAGCCCGGTGCGGACTCGCGGGCGAGGTCAAGCAGTCGGTCTCCGAAGGCCGGCCAGCCGATGGACTTCGCCCAGCCCGGCTCGGCGTAGGACCCGAGGGCGGTCTGCGCCTGCAGCAGAAGCCGCTGCGCGACACCGACCTCGGTTTCCGCGCCGATGCCGCCGATCACCAGCTGAACGAAGTCGCGGGCCCGCAGCTCCGCGTCGCGTGTCATCTCCCACGCGGCCGACCAGGCCAGGCTTCGCGGGAGCGGCTCGGCGATGTCCGCGATCCGCGTCAGCAGGGTCTCCAGGGAGTCGGGATCGAGCCGCAGCGAGCAGTAGGTCAGGTCGTCGTCGTTGACGATGATGAGCTTTCCGCGGGAAACGCCCTGCAGGGCAGGAACTTCCGTGGTGGGGCCTTCGACGTCGAGCTCTTCGCGGTGAACCCGGACCAGCTTTCCGGTGTTGTCGTCGTCGTAGATCCCGACCGCCAGCCGGTGCACACGAGTCTCTCCGGCGCCGGGCGCCGCACCGCTCTGCTGCAGGGCGAACCGGGTGAACCTCCCATCGGCGTCGACGTCGAAGTCGGCTCGCAGGGTGTTCAGGCCCGTGGTTTTGAGCCACTGCTGCCCCCAGGTGGACAGATCACGGCCCGAGGACTTCTCCAACGCGCCCAACAGATCTCCGAACGTGGCGTTGGCGAACGCGTGATCGCGGAAGTAGTCCCGAAGGCCCGCGAGGAACGACTCCAACCCGACGTAGGCCACCAACTGTTTGAGCACGCTGGCGCCCTTGGCGTAGGTGATGCCGTCGAAGTTGACCTCGACGGCGTGCAGGTCGGGAATGTCGGCGGCCACCGGATGCGTCGAGGGCAGCTGGTCCTGCCGGTAGGCCCAGGACTTCTCCACGGTCGCGAACGTGGTCCACGCCTCGGTGTATTCGGTGGCTTCGGCCTGGCACAGCACCGAGGCGAACGTCGCGAACGACTCGTTGAGCCACAGGTCATCCCACCACGTCATCGTGACGAGGTCGCCGAACCACATGTGGGCCATCTCGTGCAGCACGGTCTCGGCGCGGCGCTCGTAGAGGTAGCGCGTGACCTTGGACCGGAACACGTAGTCCTCGAGGAATGTCACCGCGCCGGCGTTCTCCATGGCGCCCGCATTGAACTCCGGCACGAACAGCTGGTCGTACTTGCCGAACGCATACGGGGTGCCGAAGTTCTTGTGGTAGAAGCCGAATCCCTGCTTGGTCTCGGTGAACAGCCGCTCGGCGTCCATGTGCTGCGCCAGCGACGCGCGGCAGAAGATGCCCAGGGGGATCTCCCCGTGCTCGTCGACGTAGACGTCGCGCCACACCGCGTACGGACCCGCGATCAGCGCCGCCAGGTAGGTGCTCATCCGCGGCGTGGTGGCGAACGTGTGCCGCTTGGCGCCGCCGTCGGCGTCCTCGACCAGGGTGGTGGCCCCGTTGGAGATCACCTCCCAGTGCGCGGGCGCGGTGACCTGGACGTCGAACGCGGCCTTCAGATCAGGCTGATCGAAACAGGCGAACATGCGCTTGGCGTCGGCGGTCTCGAACTGCGAGTACAGGTACACCTCACCGTCGACCGGATCGACGAAGCGGTGCAGACCCTCGCCGGTGTTGGAGTAGCGGCAGTCGGCGTCGATGACGACGACGTTGTGTTCGGTCAGGCCCTCGAGTGCCACCCCCGTCGACTCGTCGTAGCCGGACACGTCGATGTCACGACCGTTGAGGGTCGCGCTGTGGATCCGGTCGGCGGCGATGTCGATGTAGGTGTCGGCGCCGGCGAGTGCGTCGAACTCGACGGTGGTCACCGACCGGAACACCTTCTCGCTCGGCGCGCCCGCGCCGTCGGTGAGGTCCAGGGAGATGCGGTAGCTGTCGACGGTGACCAGTGCGGCGCGTTCGGCGGCCTGGTCTCGGGTCAGATTGGGAAGTGCCACGCTGGTCAACCTTAGTCCGCGTGGCGTCGCGCCACGCGGTTCGCGCAGCCTACGCAGCGGAAGCGGGAACACCCAACGGGTACCCCGGGTTGTGCGAAGAGGTGTTGACACCGCGCTGTGATCGGAGAGGATGCGCCTGTGGCCAATAAAGACATTGCTGAGTTCTGGTTCGATCCACTCTGCCCGTGGTGTTGGATCACCTCCCGCTGGATCCTGGAGGTCGAGAAGGTCCGCGACATCGAGGTGAAGTTCCACGTCATGAGCCTCGCGGTGCTCAACGAGGGCCGGGATCTGCCCGAGGAGTATCAGGAGGCCATGAAGAAGGCGTGGGGTCCGGTGCGGGTGGCGATCGCCGCCGAACAGGCCAAGGGGCCGGAGATCTTGGCGCCGCTCTACACCGCCATGGGCACGCTGATCCACAATCAGGACAACAAGGACTTCGACGACGTCATCGCCAAGGCTCTGGACGAGGTCGGCCTGCCCGCCGAGTTGGCCGAGGCTGCGACCACCGACAAGTACGACGAGGCGTTGCGGAAGAGTCACCATGCCGGGATGGACGCCGTGGGTGAGGACGTCGGCACCCCGACCATCCACGTCAACGGTGTGGCGTTCTTCGGTCCGGTGCTGTCGCGGATTCCCCGCGGCGAGGAGGCCGGAAAGCTGTGGGACGCGTCGGTGATCTTCGCGTCGTATCCGCACTTCTGGGAGCTCAAGCGGTCCAGGACTGAGCGCCCCGAGTTCGACTGACCGTCTCTGACCTGACTGCGGGCGTCGTTCGCTGAACGGCGCCCGCCTCTGTCTGTCCGGGTCGCGGTGCGGCAGTCGCGCCTGACGCCGAGCGCGCGGCTGCGTACGCCTATGGGCTCATTTCCTGTACGTGAGTGCTCGCTCGGCGCCTCGGCGGAACTGCTCATTGACGGGGCGGCCGGGCGGGCGCACAATCTGAAAACATCCGTTATCAGATTGCGAGGACAGCATGAGCGGGCATCCCGTCGAACAGAGCGAGTCACGGTCGCGATCGCGTCGGCGGCCTCCGCGCGAACTGCGGGATCTGATGACCACAGTCGGCCTGACCAACGGCGTGGCGAACATCATCATGCAGTTGTCGCTGCCGCCGGTCGGCCACGGAGTCAGCGAGAGCCGAGTCCACTCCGGGAGCCCGCGTCGGTATCCGCTCAAGCGGGCTCGCACAACAGGCCAGTACCTCGCGCTGTCGGTGATGGGCAGCGACGAGGACCGCGACGTCATGCGCAAGGCCGTCGCCGAGGTGCACACCGCGGTCCACTCGCGGGCGGACAGTCCGGTGAAGTACAGCGGCAACAGCCGCGAGCTTCAGGTCTGGGTGGCCATGTGCCTGTTCAAGTACTACCTCGACCAGTACACGCTGGTGCACGGCCCGTTGGATGAGCCCACGCTCGACGCACTGACCCGGGCCGCTGAACCGCTGGCGACCGGGGTCAACGTCCGGTCCAGCGAATGGCCGCAGACCTGGGCGGAGTACCAGCGCCGGTGGGACGAGATGCTCCCTCAGCTGTCGATCGACCCGGTGGTGCGCCACGAGTTCGAGACGTTGTCCAACCTCACGTTCGTGGGGGAGGCGTGGGGCTCAATCGGTTACGGGCTCGCGCGTCTCGGCGGCCCGGCGTATCAGTTCATGACGCGAGCGACGCTGCCGCCCGAGTTCCGCACCATGATGGGCTGGGACTGGACCGCGGCCGACGAGCGCAGGCTCGCCCGTGTGCTGACGGTGCTGCGGGTCCTCGACACCGTCATCAACCCTTTCGCGCTGCAGCTCTTCTATCGCCTCTACATCGCCGACTTCCGCCTGCGACGGCGGCTGGGCCGACCGGTCCTCGGCCAACTGCACGTCATCGACACCCCCATCCGCGACGGAGGTGGTCTGCGCAGGCTGGCCAGGGCACGGTCTCGCGGCAGTGATTTCGTCGAAGCCCGGAGTCCCGACTGAGATTTCCGCGCTGCCCAGCCGCAGAAACGCCGTTTCCGGTTGCGGCGGGTTCAAGATCGGTCCAGAGTGCTCGCATGACAGCGCCAGAACCGACCACGGACGGCACGTACCGCGACCGTATCGTCGCGGTCGAACCCGGAGGCAACGAGTTCATCGCCCACGCCGACCGGCACGGCCGGCCCAGCCAGCTGATCTGGACGTGGGCGTCGCCGAATCTCGAGTTCGCCACGATCTTCGTCGGTGTGCTGGCCGTCGCCTACTACGGCATGAACTTCTGGCAGGCCGCCGCAGGCATCGCGTTGGGTGCCGGACTCGGCGTCCTGGCGCACGGGCTGCTGTCGGCCCGGGGACCGATCAACGGCGTGCCGCAGATGGTGCTGGGCCGACTTCCGTTCGGTTTCAAGGGCAATGCCGTGCCGTCGACCCTGATGTCGATCACCGCCGGAGTGGGTTGGTTCGCCACCAACAGCGTCAGCGGCGCGTTCGCGTTGTCCACGCTCTTCGGTGTCGGACCCCTGCCGGCCCTGGTGGTCGTGGTGCTCATCCAGACCGCACTGGCCTTTTTTGGGCACAACCTGGTGCAGGCCTTCGAACGCTTCGCGTTCCCCGTGTTGGCCGTGATCTTCGCGCTCGCGTCGGTGGCCATCATGACCAAGGCCGACCTCGGCGCACCCGCCCTTGAGGGCGGCGTCGGCGGACTGGGCGGCTTCCTGCTGACCGTGGGCACCACCTTCGGCTACGTGGCCGGGTGGGCGCCGTATGCCGCGGACTTCAGCCGCTATCTGCCGCGCACCGTGTCGCCGGTTCGCACCGGTGTGTTCGCGGCCACCGGCCTGTTCCTGGCGTGCACCGTGCTGGCCATCGTCGGCGCCGCGTCGGTCACGATCGCCACCGAGGCCGTCGACAACCCCACCGACGCGTTCACCGGTTCCATGCCGGGGTGGTTGGCCAGCGCCACACTGCTGGCCATCGCGATCGGCGCCATCGCGGCCAACGCCATCAACGTGTACTCGGGCGCCATGGCGTTCGTCACCACGGGCGTCAGGCTGCCGGCGCACATCGCGCGAGCGCTGGCGACGGTGTTCTTCGGCGTCGCAGGGTTCCTGATCGCCTGGTGGGCACTGGCCGACGCCGCCGCGAGCTATGAGGCGTTCCTGCTTCTCATCGCCTACTGGATCGGCCCGTGGCTCGGAGTGGTGTTCGCCGACCAGTACCTGCGCCGGGGCAGTCGGGTTGACGGCTTCCTGTACGACCGCGACTACACCAACTGGCCGGGCCTGGCGTCGTTCCTGATCGGCCTGGTGGTCTCGGTGCTGCTGTTCTGCAACCAGGAGCGCTTCGTCGGCTACGTCGTGCGGGCGGTTCCCGAACTGGGGGACATCACCTTCTTCGTCGGATTCGTGCTGGCCGCCGGGTGCTACCTTGTGTTCTGCCGTGCCAAGATCGAAGCGGAACGAGTCGTGTTGTGACACCTGAGGAGATGCTGGAGGTCGCCGTCGCGGAGGCCCGAAAAGGGCTGGCGGAGGGCGGTATTCCGATCGGAGCCGCCCTGTTCAGGTCGGACGGGACGCTGCTGGGCAGCGGCCACAACAAGCGGGTCCAGGACGACGATCCCTCGGTGCACGGCGAGACGGACGCCTTCCGCAACGCGGGACGTCAGCGTGACTATCGGTCGACGATCATGGTCACCACGCTGTCGCCGTGCTGGTACTGCAGTGGGTTGGTCCGCCAGTTCAACATCGGTGCGGTCGTGATCGGGGAGAGTCGCACCTTCACCGGTGGCCATGACTGGCTGGCCGAGCACGGTGTGGCGATCACGCTGCTCGACGACGAGCGGTGCGTCACGATGATGGAGGAGTTCATCGCCGCACGTCCGGACCTGTGGAACGAAGACATTGGAGTGTCCTGAATGAGTGCCATTGCGACGGTTGACATCTCGCGTTGGTATGCCGGAGGTGCGGAGGCGGACGCGCTCGCGGTCGAGGTGGATGAGGGACTGCAGCGTGCGGGTTTCGTCGTGATCACCGGGCATGGTGTCGACCCGGACCTGGCGGCCCGGGTGCGCTCGGCCAGTCGCGAGTTCTTCGCCCTGCCCGACGAGGTCAAGGCGCGCTACTCGGTGCCCGTCGGCGGGCACGGCTGGATCGGGCCCGGCGCGGAGGCCAACGCCTACGCCGAGGGCACCGAGACGCCGCCGGATCTGAAGGAGAGTTTCAGCCTGGGCGCGGAGACCGCGACCGGCGACCCGGAGGTCGATCGAATCTGGTTCGCGCCCAACGTGTGGCCAGCCGAGGTGCCCCATCTGCAGGGTCTGGTCGAGGAGTACACCGCCGCCATGCGCCGGGTCTCCGATGATCTGCTGGCGTTGTTCGCCCACGCGCTGAAGCTGCCGCAGAATCCCTTCGCGGACCTCGCGAGCCGGCCCACCTGGACGATGAACATCAACCACTACCCGCCGGTGAGTGTGGTCGGTGAGCCCGAACCCGGCCAGTTCCGGATCGGCCCGCACACCGACTTCGGCACCGTCACGGTGCTCGACCGCGAACCCGGCGCGGGTGGCCTGCAGGTGTACTCGGAGCAGAACGGCTGGGAGGACGCACCGTGGCAGCCGGGTGCGCTGACGGTCAACATCGGTGACCTGCTGGAGTACTGGAGCGGTCGGCGCTGGCCGTCGGGCCGGCACCGCGTGCTGCCTCCGCAGCCCGAGGCGCCGGAGGAGGACCTGGTGTCGTTGATCTACTTCTACGAGGCCAACCACGACGCGCTCGTCCACCCGTTGGCTCCTCCGATCGGGCGGGTCGAGGGTCTGGCGCCGGTGGTCTCGGCTGACTTCATCAAGGAACGGCTGGACGCCATCACGGTCGGTTAGGCCGGCATCGCGACCGGCACCGGGATGTGACGTTCGCCATCTTCTGTGTCGCGCTGATGGTGCGCGCACGTCCGGCGGGGGCGGATCATGATGGCCAGGAGGTGGCCCGTTATCACCGCTGTCCGGCCGTGGCCGGTGGTCGTGGGTGTGTTCGGGGGCGTCGGTGGCCCGGGTCCGGACTGCCGAAGGTCGCGACGAGGCGCTGATCTGACGAAGTAGGGTATCGGCCATGCGCGTCTACCTCGGTGCCGACCACGCCGGATATGAACTCAAGCAGGCCATCTTCGAGCATTTGAAGCAGAACGGCCACGAGCCGATCGACTGCGGTGCTTTCACCTACGACGCCGAGGACGACTACCCGGCGTTCTGCATTGCGGCGGCGACCAAGACCGTGGCCGACCCCGGCAGCCTGGGCATCGTGCTCGGCGGGTCGGGCAACGGTGAGCAGATCGCGGCCAACAAGGTTCCGGGAGCGCGGTGCGCGTTGGCCTGGAGCACCGAGACCGCCGCGCTGGCCCGTGAGCACAACAACGCCCAGCTCATCGGCATCGGTGGCCGGATGCACACGACCGAGGAGGCGTTGGCCATTGTCGACGCGTTCCTGACCACGAAGTGGTCGGAGGCCGACCGGCATCAGCGCCGGATCGACATTCTCGCCGAGTACGAGAAGACGCACGACGCTCCGCCGGTCCCGGGCGCCTAGGCACCACCTGTATGCCCGAAGGGCACACTCTGCATCGGTTGGCCCGACTGCACCAGCGTCGCTATGGCCGCGCGCCCGTGCGCGTCGGCAGCCCGCAGGGTCGGTTCACCGACGGCGCCGCGCTGGTGGACGGCCGGGTGCTGCGTAAGGCCACGGCCTGGGGTAAGCACCTGTTCCACCACTACGACGGCGCCAGGGTGGTGCACATCCACCTCGGCCTGTACGGGTCCTTCGGTGAGTTCTCGACCAGCGACATCCCCGACCCGGTCGGGCAGGTGCGGATGCGGATGATCGGCGCCGACTACGGCACCGACCTGCGGGGTCCCACGGTGTGTGAGGTGATCGCGGAGGCTGAGATCGGCGACGTCGTCGCCAAGCTCGGACCAGACCCGCTGCGCCCGGATGCCGACCCGGGCCTGGCCTGGAGTCGGATCACCAAGTCCCGCAGGGCGATCGGGGCTCTGCTGATGGATCAGTCGGTGCTGGCCGGGGTGGGGAACGTCTACCGCAGCGAGCTGCTGTTCCGCCACCGCATCGACCCGTTCCGGCCCGGTGTGGCGATGGGGGCCGACGAGTTCGACGCCATGTGGCGCGACCTGGTGGCGCTGATGAAAGTGGGCGTGCGACGAGGCAAGATCGTCGTGGTCCGTCCCGAGGACGACCACGGCGCGCCGTCGTACGGGCCCGGTCGGCCGAGAACGTACGTGTATCGCAGGGCGGGAGAGGCGTGCCGGGTGTGCGGCACCGAGATCCGCACCTCAGTGGTGGAGGGCCGCAATCTGTTCTGGTGCCCAACCTGCCAGGCCTAGCCTCCTCGGCGCGATCGGAGTCAGGACTCACTCAAATCTTGGGGAGAAGGACTCCGCGGTTGCCTGGATAATCGTTGAGTGGAATTGATTCTCGTCGTCGTCGGCGCCATCGTGGTCACTGCTGTGGCTCACCGGCGTGGGCTGGAACCTGCGCTCATCATCGTCATGGTCGGCATCGCGGTGTCGTTCCTGCCGGGTTTCGAAGCGCCGGAACTGGATTCGCACATCCTTCTGACCGTCGTGCTGCCCCCGCTGCTGTACTCGGCCGCCCTCGACTTCTCGTTCCCCACGTTTCTGCGCAACATCAAACCGATCCTCGGCCTGGGCGTCGGGCTTGTGGTGGTCACCGCGGTGGCCGTCGCTGCGGTGTCCTCGTGGCTGGTCGTGGTGCCCCTGACGTTCGCCACCGCACTGGTGCTCGGCGCCGTGGTGGCCCCGCCGGATGCGGTCACGGCCGTGGCGGTCGGCCGCAAGCTCGGTCTGCCCAAGCGCATGATGGCCATCCTCACCGGCGAGAGCCTCATCAATGACGCGGCCGCCCTGACGTTGTTCTCCATCGCCGTCGCCCAGGTGGTCGGCACACACACCTTCATCGAGAATCCGGTGCTGCTGTTCAGCTACAGCGCAGTGGTCGGTCCGCTGGTCGGCGCTGTGCTCGGCTACGTCACTCTGTGGATCCGCCGACGACTGGCCAACCCCGGACTCGAGACCATTCAGGGCCTGCTGGTGCCGTTCGCGGCGTTCATCGCCGCTGAGCACATCCACGCCTCCGGTGTGCTCGCGGTCGTCGTCGCGGGTTTCGTGGTGGGCAACGGCGCGTTGGGTGCGGGCTATCAGACCCGGCTGCAGGAACGCTACGTGTGGAACTCCGTAGACGTGCTGCTCGAGGCGTTCGTGTTCGCCTACATCGGCCTGCATCTGCGCTTCGTGCTCGAAGACCTGCGCGAGGCGCATGAGTCCCTGGCCAAGGTTGCGCTGGCATCGGTGGTGGTGCTGCTGATCGTCCTCGTCGTCCGGCCGCTGTCGGTGTTCCTGATGTTCGGCCGCGGCGTGCTGTCCCGGGAGGTCGAGAAGCGGTTCAGTGTGCCGGTGCCGCCTGGCGGCTCCGGTGCGCGGGGCGGACGGCGGGCCGGCAGACCGCTGGCCAAGTGGCGGTCGATGATCGATCGCCGTCGGCTCACGTGGCAGGAGAACCTCGTGTTGTCCTGGACGGGCATGCGGGGCGTGGTCACGTTGGCGGCCGCCGCCGCCATCCCGGCCACGACGGTCAGCGGCGAGCCGTTCCCCGAACGCGCCACCATCCAGGCGATCGCCTTCGTGGTCAGCGTCGGCACCCTGCTGCTGCAGGGGTGGACGCTGCCGTTCCTGATCCGTCGACTCCAGCTGTCCCGGTTCAACGACGACCACGAGGCCGACCGCTTTGAGGAGCTCAAGGCCGAACGCATCGTGTATACGGCGGCCGATCAGGTGCTGACGGAGTTCCGCGCGAACCCGCCCGCCGGAATGGATCCGCGTGTACTCGCCGAGATCGGGGAACGCGTGGCGCGGCATTCGCAGGACGCCGATGAGATGCCCGACCCCGAGGCGCACACCAAGCGCTCGGCCGTGTTCACGGCGCTGTACCGAGACGTGCTGGCGGCCCAGCGCGCCGCGCTGATCACCGAGCGTGACGAGGGCCGTATCGAGGACGAGGCCGCCCGGGCCATGCTGGAACGCCTGGACCTGCAGGAGGCCGGGGTGTCCGCGCGGTTGGAGAGCCGCCTGTAGGTCGCACGGCCGCGGTCAGCGGGTCAGAAGTCGAACCCTCCGAAGTCCCCGCCGCCGAAGTCGCCGCCACCGAAATCGCCCCAGCCGCCGCCGTCACCGCCGCCGGCATCCCAGCCGCCGCCGTCACCGCCACCGTCGAAGCCTCCGCCGTCACCGGCTTCCAGGCCCTGGTCGAAGCCCTCGCCGTAGCCGTCCTGGAACGCCTGAGCGTCGTAGTTCACCCCGGACATACCGGAGAACAGCGCGCTGAACAGCAGCACCGAACCCATACCCCACGCGCCCGCGACCAGCGCCGGCTTCCACCAGGGTTCGGAGTACCAACCGGCCGGGACGGGCCGGCCCGCCACACGACCGCCCGGGTAGTAGTTCGGGGTGCGCTCAGACGGGGTGGGGGAGGCTTCGATCTCACGGCCCTCGACCTGGACCCGACGGTCCTCGGTCACAGTGCCGGCAGACTTCTGGCCCGCCAGCGTCTCCAGTTCGGGGCCCGGATCCATTCCCATCGCGACCCGCGCCGCCCGCACGTAGTAGAGGCCCTCGAGCGCGCTCTCCTTGGCCAGCAGGGCCTGCTTGGCGGTCGTGGCCTGCTCGATCTGAGACGACGCCGCGGTGAACCGCTCCGAGGCGTCGGCCATGGCCTGCTTGGACGCATCGTCATTGCCGGACAGGTTGAGCACCTGTCCACCGAGGCGGTCGATGACCCGACGGGCGTCTGCCTTGGCGTCGGCCAGCGAGGTGGCCGCCCGCCGGCCCGAGGCCTGCGACGAACTGTAGACGGCGAGGCCGATCGCCACGACAACCACCAGGATCAGGATCAGCAGGGCGCCATTCATGCGTCCAGCGTACTCACAGCAAGTGGCGGTTTCGCGCGACGCGAAACCGCGCCCGCGTCACCTGTAGGTCACACCCAGCGCCGCGTACACCTCGTCGGAAAGCGCGACCGAACGCGGGTCGGCGTTGCACTTGGTCGCGTCGAAGCGGTTCATCACATACGCGTAGCCGATCCGGTGCTCGAGGTCGACGAACGCGAACGATCCGCCGGACCCGCCGTGGCCGAAGGAGAGCCGGTTGGGTCCGGCCACGCCGCGCTGGTTCAGCATGTAACCCAACCCCCAGCCGTGGTCGGCCACGCGCGGCCCGAGCACGACGTCGGCGTCGAACCCGCCCTGCGAGAGCCGAATTCGGTTCATGTGCTCGCGGCTGAGCAGCTTCTCGCAGGCCATCGCGTTGTAGAACGTCGCCATTCCCAGGGCGGACACGTGGGCGTTGGTGCCCGGGAACTCCGCTGCGCGCCAGGAGGCCAGGTCGTGGGAGCCGAGTTCGTCGTCGGGGACGAAGCCCATCGCGACCGCCAAGCCGGCCATCGGATGCTCGTCGATCGTCTGAGGCTGCGTTGGCGCCTGACCGGCGGCCAGCACATCCCGGATGTGTGGTTTGTCGATCATCTCCGCGCAGCGTCGCTGCAGCGCGGGCGGCAGGCCGATGTGGACGTCGGCCCCGATCGGTTCGGCGATCTCGGTGCGCAGGTACTGGCCGAGGGTGCGGCCCGTCACCCGGCGGACCACCTCGCCGAGGATGATGCCGAAGCTGACCATGTGATAGCCCTGCGCTGTCCCCGGTTCCCACCACGGCCGGGCGGCGGCGAGTGCGTTGCAGACGGCCTCCCAGTCGGTGACGTCCCGCCACGACATCGGACGCTGCGGTGCGATCACACCGGAGCGATGCCCCAGCACCATCGCCAGCGTGATGCACTCCTTGCCGGCCTGCCCGAATTCGGGCCAGTAGCGGGCCACGGGAGCGTCGAGGTCCACTTCGCCACGTTCGGCCAGCAGATGGACGCAGGTGCTGGTCAGACCCTTGCTGCCGGAGAACACACTGGCCAACGTGTCCTGGCGCCACGGTCGCCGACGGGCGGCGTCAGCGTGCCCACCCCAGAGGTCGACGACGAGTTCGCCGTCGACCCAGACCGCGACGGCCGCGCCGACCTCGTCACCGCGCGCGAAATTGCGTTCGAAGGCCGCGCGGACACCACCGAACTCCGGTGCGCATGTTCCCGCGGTGCGGACCTCGTCAGGCATCTCACCGAATGTACGGATCGTCTCGGCCGCACACGATGACTGGCAGCGGATCGCAAGCGTTTCGAGACGTCACCGTGACCGGACGGGACCGGCCTACAGTGGCCGATATGGCGACGATTCGACTCGTCCAGGGCGACATCACCTCGGAATCCGCTGATGCGATCGTCAACGCGGCCAACTCGTCGCTGCTCGGTGGCGGGGGAGTCGACGGCGCGATCCACCGCCGCGGCGGTCCGGCGATCCTGGCCGAGTGCCGCCGGCTGCGCGAAACGGACTATCCGGCGGGCCTGCCCACCGGGCAGGCGGTCGCGACCACGGCAGGGGAGCTCCACGCGCGCTGGGTGATCCACACCGTCGGCCCGGTGTGGTCGCGGACGGAGGACCGTTCGGCGCTGCTCGAGTCGTGCTATCGCGAATCCCTGCGCGTTGCAGCCGAACTCGGCGCCTCGACGGTGGCGTTTCCGGCGATCTCGACGGGCGTATACGGCTGGCCCATGGACGACGGGGCCCGGATCGCGGTGGAGACCGTCCGGTCCGTCGGCAGCCAGGTCGAGGAGGTCCGGTTCGTGCTGTTCGACGAGCGTGGCCATCGTGCGTTCGCCGCGGCGCTGGGCTGACGGCAGGCGAACTCAGTCCTGGAGTCGGCGCACCAGCGTCCAGTGGTTGCCCTCGTGGTCTCGGCGATAGGACAGTTCGTCGAGCACACGAACCGCGATGGCCAGCCCCCTTCCGCGCTCGGCCATCTCGTCGGGCATCTGCACCTGGGACAGGTCGACGGGCGCAGGGTGTCCCTGATCGGTGAACACGGTGCGCACCGCATCGGGCAGCAGATGCACCTCCATCCGCAGATGCACGGCCGTGCCGTCACCCGCGTGTTCGACGATGTTGGCGCCGACCTCGCTGGCGGCCAGGTCCATGTGCATCTGCACGCGTTCGGGCACCTCGGCGCTGGCCCAGACCTGGTCGAGGGTGTTCTGGATCTGGGCCAGAGTGTCCGGCCCGGTGGTGGTGTCGAGGACGGCGAACCCGTCAGGGGGTGTCATCGAAGGCGCTGTCGGCTGACGGGTGCGATCGCAGCACCCGGTTGAGGTTCGTCAGCTCCAGGACCGCGGTCACCTGTCGGGTCGGGGCCGCGATGCGCAGGTCACCACCCGCCTGGCGGGCCGCTTTCAGTCCCGAGATCAGCGCGCCCAGGCCGGAGGAGTCGATCAGTTCGACCGCGTTGAGTTCTACGACGACGCGGTGGTGTCCGCCGTCGACCAGTGCGTGCAGTTCCCTGCGCAGCGCCGGTGCGGCCACCATGTTCAACCGCCCCGACGGTGTGATCACGGTGATCCCGGACGCGGTTGTGCGCGTGGCGAACTCACTCATAGCTCTCCTTCACTCTGGTGCCCCCGATAACGCACCGCCTGGAACACGACGCTGAGGATGACCACGTCGAACAGGACCCAGAACAGGTTGACCCCCACGCCCAGCACCGAGATCGCCCCGAAGTACAGCTGGACGATCCCGATCACCGACGCCACCGCCAGCATCGCGATCGCCGCCAACTGCCACCTCACCAGGTGCCACGGGATCGCGCCGGACTCCTGCCGGGTCTTGGGCGTCACCGCGAATCCCAGCGGACGGTCGAAATAGACGTTGCGGAATGCCGTGACGCAGGCCCGAATCCACACCGGAAACAGCGCCAGGCTGTACTGCTGCCCACGCCAGGTGGGCGTGCCCCGACTGATGATGATGAACATCAACTGGTTGAGCAGAAGGAAGGGGATCAGCCTGCCGAAGAAATCCCAGCTGTACGCCTGCACCGGCATGATCCCGAAGATCAGGTAGACCGCGGGGGCCGCGATGTAGGCCAGCGCCGCGAACCCGGCCAGATAGCTCCACATGGTGGCCCAGTACATGAGGCGCTGCCCGACGGAGAGCCCCTTCTGCACCAGCGGATTCTCCTTGAGCATCACCTGGATGGTGCCCTGTGCCCAGCGCAGTCGCTGGGTCAGCATGGTGCGCACGTCATCCGGTGCGAGGCCGTGGGCCAACACTTCGTGATGGTAGGCCGAGCGCCAGCCCTGGGCGTGCAGGCGCATACAGGTCGCCATGTCCTCGGTGACCGAGATCGTCGCCATGGGCAGCATGGGTTGGGCCTCGTCGTCGCGGCCCACGTCGACGGCGCGGACCATCGCGCTGATGGACTCCAGCGCGCCGAGCGGCGACCATTCCCGTCCCGCCAGCGTGGCCAGTGCCTCGTCGTCGAAGATGACTGCGGCGGAGACCCGTTCGGGGTCCTCCTGCAGGGATGCGATCACCTCCAGGTCGGCGCGCATCGCGACCACGTCGGCCTCGACCACCGACCGCGCCGCGGCGTCGACGCGCTGCTGGAACTGATAGGTGATGTCGGCCAGGGGAGTGTCGTCGCGAAGTTGTCGGCGCGCGTCGACCACCGCCGTGCGGACGGCCTCAAGCGCGGCGGCGACCTCGGGGTGGTCCGAAGGCACCTGCTTCTCGGCCTGTTTGAGTATCCGTTTGGCTGCGTAGAGCGTGCGTTTGATGCCGTCCTCGACCGCACGCACGTAACCGCGGACGCCGAGCTGCATGAGAGCCTCGCGGCGCAGCACCGCGTTCGACCCGCAGAAATACGCGGCGTTCCAGCCGTCCTTGCCCTGCTGGATCGGCCCGTAGAACAGCGGTGCCTGGGACCCCAGCGGGTCGCTGAACGGCACATTGTCGAAGTACTGCGGGGTCTGCACCAACGCCATCTCCGGGTCGCGGAAGTACCCGAGTGTGCGATCGAGGATCTGGGGTTCGGGCACCTGGTCGGCGTCGAGCACCAGGATGAACTCGCCCTCAGTCTCGAACAGCGCGTTGTTGAGGTTGCCGGCCTTGGCGTGCCGCGGTTTGTCGCTCCAGTTGGCCGACCGGGTGATGTACCCGATCCCGTGCTCCGCCGCGGCCGCGGCCATGTCCGCGCGATCGCCGTCATCGAGAATCCAAGTGGTGTGCGGGTATTCGATCGCCTTGGCGGCAAGAGCGGTCTTGACGACCATGTCGACGGGCTCGTTGTAGGTGGTGATGAGGACGTCGACGGTGGCGCCGTCGGGCGGTGCGGGCGGAGGATCGCGCCGCAGCAGTCTCCACATGGTGAGACCGAACAGCAGTGAGTCGATCACGCTGTAGGTCTCGGCGATGACCAGCGGCACGGCGATCCACCATGCCGACCAGTTCACCGATCCGACCCAGCGCCAGATGATGTAGTTGATGCCCAGCAGCGCCGTGGTCAGGATCAGCAGTCGCAGCCACGGTGACGGGTAGGTGCCTCTGGGCGCCTCGGGAAGTCGATGCCTCATGTCGTCGGCTCACGACGGATGGCGACCAGCGTGACGTCATCGAGTGCGGTGCGTCGGGCCGACAACGCCTTGGCCTGCGCGCACAACTCGGCCGGATCGGAGTGCTCGGCGAGGAACTCCAGCGCCGGGCGCACGTCGGCGCCGTCGCCGACGAGGTCGAGCACGCCGTCAGACGCCACGGCCAGGGTGTCGCCTGGGTTGAGCACAACCGAATGGGAGGCCCAGGTGTCGCCGGGCAGGACGCCGAGCGGCAGGCCCTCGCTGTTGAGCGGTTCGACGGTGCCGTCCTGCCGGACGACCGCGGCCAGTCCGTGGCCGACGTCGACGTAGTCGACCCTGCCGTCGCCGGTGTTGAGTTTGAGGTGGAACAGCGTCACGAAGCTGTCGGTGCTGCTCAAATCGTCGACGATCTGCATGGCCGCCGAGTTGACGGCGTCGGCGAGGTCCGCGTGCTCACTGACCCGCTCGACCGCGCGGGAAGCACCCCGCAGCGCCGACCGGACCGTGGCGGTGAGGATCGCCGCGCCGAGCCCTTTGCCCATCACGTCGGCGACGGTGAAGATCATCCCGTCCTCGGTCGGGTAGTGGTCGTAGAAGTCGCCGCCGACCGCGTAGGCCGGCAGGCACAGGGTGCAGACCGTGTAGCCGGGCAGGTCGCCCAGCGGGGGCGGCAGAAGCTGCCGCTGGACCTCGGCGGCACGCTGCAGGTCGTCGGAACTCTCCAGTTCGCGCTGCGCCCACGCCGCGAGTTCGATGAAGGTGGCCAACTGCGCGGAGTCCAGCGATCGGGGCCTGGTGTCGTAGATGCAGAAGGTGCCCACGGCCTGCCCACCGGGCCCGAACAGCGGGTAGCCGGCGTAGAAGCGGACACCGCCCTCGGCACGGATCGCCGGGAGTTCGGAGAACTCCGACAGCCAGGTGTCCTCGAGGATCAGCGCAGGATCCTGCGACGGGTCGTAGCTGCGGGCCACGGTCGCCTGGCACACGGTCTGCTCACGCGGGACGCTGCCCTCCAGATCGAGCCCGTCGTTCTGCTTGAACCACTGCCGGTCACCGTCGAGCAGCGACACCGCGGCCATCGGCACTCCGAACACACAGCGCGCCATCCGGGTGATGCGGGCGAAGCGGTCCTCCGGCGGCGAATCGAGGAGGTGCAGTTCGTGGACTGCGTGCTGCCGCGCGGCCTCGGCATCCGCTGCCAGGGTGTAGCGCTGCGCCAGCGGTGACGAGGTCATCGCACTGCCATCGCCATCGCGGCGCCTGATTCATGGGATGCCAGCGGTCTGTCCACGGTGCTCACCCCGACGCAGACCTGTTCACACCCCCTGGCCACATCAGGAGGTTAGGACAACGGGACGGTTCGTGTCGGACGATCGCGACGTTGAACCGCAAATCCGCGTGGGCCTGCGAGGAGTTGCCGGCACCGGGGGGCGCGGCGCTGCGTCGGCGACGCGAACACCGCGTTCCGCCAGCGCGCCCAGTGCGGACTGTGTTGCCCACGGTCACCACGAGTGAAGAGGATTCGGCGTGGCGGTGTCCGGCCGGCGGCCACGGCGCGGTGTCGGCCCCGGTGTCGGCGGGGTGGCGTGCGCCTGCGAACCCGACGGGGGTTGGATCGGGTGGGGACTGAACAAAACAAGAGGTCAGACCGCATTCACGGCCTGACCTCTTGTTTCTTGGAGCGGGCGACGGGAATCGAACCCGCGTAGCTAGTTTGGAAGACTAGGGCTCTACCATTGAGCTACGCCCGCGTGTTGTGCTCGAGCCAGAACTGTACGGCCCGTCCGAGATCATATTCAACTCAGGTCCCGGTCAGACCTTCGCATGTGCCAGGTGACTTGGCTCTGTGCTGCATGCAGGCCGTAGGATGCCGTGGGCTTTCTTAACGAACGCCCGACCAGCATTCGGGGTGTAGCGCAGCTTGGTAGCGCATCCGCTTTGGGAGCGGAAGGCCGCAGGTTCAAATCCTGTCACCCCGACCGAGTACGACCCCCCGTCAACGTCCAGCAGATCCATCTGAGGAGTACCGAAAGTGAAGAGCAGCGTCGAGCAGTTGAGCCCCACCCGGGTGCGCCTGAACGTGGAGGTCCCGTTCGACGAGCTCGAACCCGATTTCGATCGCGCGTTCAAGCAGCTGGCCAAGCAGGTCCGGCTGCCCGGCTTCCGCCCCGGCAAGGCCCCCCGCAAGCTGCTGGAGGCCCGCATCGGCCGCGCCGCCGTGCTGGAGCAGGTCGTCAACGACGCGCTGCCCACCCGCTACAGCGAGGCCGTCACCACCACCGAGGTCAAGCCGCTGGGCCAGCCCGAGATCGAGATCACCAAGCTGGAGGACGGCCAGGAGCTGGTGTTCACCGCCGAGGTCGACATCCGCCCCGAGATCACGCTGCCTGACCTGAGCGCCCTCAAGATCACGGTCGACCCGGTCGAGGTCGCCGACGAGGACGTCGAGAAGGAACTGGAGTCGCTGCGCGCCCGCTTCGGCACGCTCAAGAGCGTCGATCGTGCCGTCGAGAACGGCGACTTCGTCTCGATCGACCTGTCGGCCACCGTCGACGGCGAGGACGTGCCGGAGGCCAAGACCGAGGGCCTGTCCCACGAGGTGGGTTCGGGTCAGCTCATCGAGGGCCTCGACGAGGCCATCATCGGCCTGTCGGTCGACGAGACCAAGGTCTTCACCACCAAGCTCGTGGCGGGCCCGCACGCCGGCCAGGACGCCGAGGTCACGGTCACGGTCAAGTCCGTCAAGGAACGTGAACTGCCCGAGGCCGACGACGAGTTCGCGCAGCTGGCCAGCGAGTTCGACACCATCGACGAGCTCAAGAACAACCTCACCGAGCAGGTGACCCGGTTCAAGAGCATCCAGCAGGCCGAGAAGATCCGCGACGCCGCGCTGGAGACCCTGCTCGAGCAGGTCGAGGTCCCGCTGCCCGAGAAGATCGTGCAGGCCCAGATCGACGACACCGTGCACAACGCGATCCACGGTCTGGACCACGACGAGGCCAAGTTCGAGGAGATGCTGAAGGAGCAGGGCTCCTCGCGCGAGGAGTTCGACGCCGACACGCGCAGCAACGCCGAGAAGGCCGTCAAGACCCAGCTGCTGATGGACGCCATCGCCGACGACCTGGAGATCCAGGTCGGGCAGCAGGACATCACCGAGCGCCTGGTGCTCATGTCGCGCCAGTACGGCATCGAGCCCCAGCAGCTGATCCAGCTCCTGCAGCAGAACAACCAGCTGCCGGCGATGTACGCCGACGTGCGCCGCGGCCTGACGGTCGCCGCCGTCGTCGAGGCCGCGACGGTCACCGACACCAACGGCAACGTCATCGACACCAGCGAATTCTTCGGGTCGAACGACGAGACGGTCGAGGTCGCGGACGCCGAGGTGGCCGAGGACGCCGGCGAGGACACCGACACCACCGAGTGACGCTGTGAGCGAAAGCGCGTGTCCTCCGGCATGCGCGCCGCCGCAGGTTCGTTAGTGTCGGTCGAGAACACATACGAGAAAGCAGGTAGCCGTGACTGAAATGCGTTCCGGTGCGATGGGCCTGAACCTCACGGATTCGGTCTATGAGCGGTTGCTCGCCGAGCGGATCATCTTCCTGGGCACCCAGGTCGACGATGACATCGCCAATCGGCTGTGCGCGCAGATTCTTCTGCTCGCCGCCGAGGATCCGACCAAGGACATCAACCTCTACATCAACTCACCGGGTGGTTCGGTGACGGCCGGTATGGCCATCTACGACACCATGGTGTTGGCGCCGTGCGACGTCGCGACCTACGCGATGGGCCTGGCCGCCTCGATGGGTGAGTTCCTTCTGGCTGCGGGCACCAAGGGCAAGCGGTTCGCCCTGCCCCACGCGCGGATCATGATGCACCAGCCGTCCGCCGGGATCGGTGGCAGCGCCGCGGACATCGCGATCCAGGCCGAGCAGTTCGCTCTGACCAAGAAGGAGATGAACCGGCTCAACGCCGAGTTCACCGGCCAGCCGCTGGAGCGCATCGAGGCCGATGCGGACCGCGACCGCTGGTTCACCGCGTCGGAGGCGCTTGAGTACGGCTTCGTCGACCACATCATCACCCGCGCCCACCTGAACGGGAGTGCCTCATGACCCAGTCTGTTAACGGCGCAGCCGCGAACCCGATGCAGTCGCGCTACATCCTGCCGTCGTTCATCGAGCACTCCAGCTTCGGTGTCAAGGAGTCCAACCCGTACAACAAGCTGTTCGAGGAGCGCATCATCTTCCTCGGCGTGCAGGTGGACGACGCCTCGGCCAACGACATCATGGCCCAGCTCCTGGTGCTGGAATCGCTGGATCCCGATCGCGACATCACGATGTACATCAACTCCCCGGGCGGTTCGTTCACGTCACTGATGGCGATCTACGACACCATGCAGTACGTCCGCGCCGACATCCAGACCGTGTGCCTGGGCCAGGCCGCGTCGGCCGCTGCGGTGCTGCTGGCTGCGGGCACGCCCGGCAAGCGGATGGCGCTGCCGAACGCCCGTGTGCTGATCCACCAGCCCGCTGTCGGCGGTGCGATCCAGGGTCAGGTCTCAGACCTGGAGATCCAGGCCGCCGAGATCGAGCGCATGCGCACGCTGATGGACACCACGCTGTCGCGGCACACGGGCCGGTCGCCCGAGCAGATCCGCAAGGATACTGACCGCGACAAGATTCTGACGGCCGAAGAAGCCAAGGAATACGGCATCATCGACACCGTGCTGGAGTACCGCAAGCTGTCCGCGCAGCTCGCCTGATCGCCAGAACACTGACTCGACCCCGGTTCGCATCGCGAGCCGGGGTCGAGTGTTTGGGCCCCGGGTGGGTGCGACGTTCCTTAATTGCCGTTTGCGTCAAAACTGCCTCCCCGGCGAGTGGCGGGTGAGATCCTCGATCCGTCGATGACTTGTGGGAGGTGGCAGTGATGCCGATCAATGGACGACGCGTGACGCTGGTGGCGCTGATGTTTGGTGCCGCGCTGGGCGCGCAGGCGGTATCGCCGGCCATGAGCTTGGCCGACGATCCGGTGTGTCCGGTCGGGATGTACTGGAACCCGGCGGTGGTGCAATGCCTGCCCTACGGAGTGAACCCCGTCCTCGGCCCGGCCGGTCCAGTGGGGGTTGGCGGTGTCGTCGGCCCGGTCGGCCCCGGCCCGGTCGGCCCAGGCCCGGTTGGTCCCGGTCCGGTCGGCCCCGGACCAGTCGGGCCCGGGGGACTGGGTCCTCGTTAGCGTCAGCGGCTGAATCTGGTCGCGCGGTCGCCGATCACACTCCCAGTTGCGCGTTGCTGCGGCCCGGTGCGGCCCAGGGATGAGGCGGCCAGCTTCCACCGATACACAGTCCTGGCGTGCCAGGTTCGATTGGCCAGCCGTTCGATGACGCTGAACAACTTATGACATCGATACACGCGTGCACGGCGCTGCAGGCTGGGTGTGGTCCGTTGTCAGTGGACGGCCGATCATGCGGTGATAGGCGTCGGCATGGCCGGAGTCCGAGCGTCGGCAGGGACCGGGGCAGGGCCTGTCAGGTCCGGCGCGGTGCCGGGCGGAGGCGGCCGGAGCAGGCAGGTGACGGCCTTTTTCGGCGCGAACAGGTGTTTCGTCCTGGCAGGTATCCTGGGTTCGGCGTGAACATGCGTTTCGACCGCATTTGCGTAACTGGGACAACACGCGTGGGACACGACCAGCGTGCCGCCGGGAAACAGCTCACCGCGAGAGATATGTTCTCCTGCACGCGAACAAACGGCACCGCCGCGATTCGGCCCTTCGGTCGCCCCGCGACGGAGCTAACGGGTAGCGTCGGGTTCACACCCGGAGTAACCCATCAATGAGTGACTGCGACAGGAAGTAGGACCCCCCCACATGGCGCGCATCGGAGACGGCGGTGACCTGCTGAAGTGCTCGTTCTGCGGAAAGAGTCAGAAGCAGGTCAAGAAGCTCATTGCGGGCCCCGGCGTATACATCTGTGACGAGTGCATCGACCTGTGCAACGAGATCATCGAGGAGGAGCTCGCCGACGCCGATGACGTCAAGCTCGATGAGCTCCCCAAGCCGGCCGAGATCCGCGAGTTCCTCGAGGGTTATGTCATTGGTCAGGACACTGCCAAGCGGACGCTGGCCGTCGCGGTCTACAACCATTACAAGCGAATCCAGGCCGGCGAGAAGGGCGGTCGGGACTCGCGCTCGTCGGAGTCGGTTGAGTTGGCCAAGTCCAACATCCTGATGCTCGGGCCGACGGGCTGCGGCAAGACCTACCTGGCGCAGACGCTGGCCAAGATGCTCAACGTGCCGTTCGCCATCGCCGACGCCACGGCGCTGACCGAGGCCGGCTACGTCGGCGAGGATGTCGAGAACATTCTGCTCAAGCTGATCCAGGCCGCTGACTACGACGTCAAGCGTGCCGAGACGGGCATCATCTACATCGACGAGGTCGACAAGATCGCCCGCAAGAGCGAGAACCCGTCGATCACCCGCGACGTCTCCGGTGAGGGTGTGCAGCAGGCGCTGCTGAAGATCCTCGAGGGCACGCAGGCCTCGGTGCCCCCGCAGGGCGGCCGCAAGCACCCGCACCAGGAGTTCATCCAGATCGACACCACCAACGTGCTGTTCATCGTGGCGGGTGCGTTCGCGGGCCTGGAGAAGATCGTCTCGGATCGAGTCGGCAAGCGCGGACTGGGCTTCGGCGCCGAGGTTCGGTCGAAGGCCGAGATCGACACGCAGGACCACTTCGCGGAGGTCATGCCCGAGGATCTGATCAAGTTCGGGCTGATCCCTGAGTTCATCGGTCGTCTGCCCGTCGTGGCGTCCGTGACCAACCTGGATAAGGAATCGCTGGTGCAGATCCTGTCCACTCCGAAGAACGCCCTGGTCAAGCAGTACACCAGGCTCTTCGAGATGGATGGCGTCGAACTGGAGATGACACCCGAAGCCCTCGACGCGATCGCCGACCAGGCCATCCATCGCGGCACCGGTGCCCGTGGTCTGCGCGCCATCATGGAAGAGGTGCTCCAGCCCGCGATGTACGACATCCCCAGCCGCGACGACGTCGCCAAGGTGGTCGTCACCAAGGAGACCGTCCTCGACAACGTGCTGCCGACGATTGTGCCGCGCAAGCCGTCGCGGGCCGAGCGCCGCGACAAGACCGCCTGACGACGATCAAGCGGCGAGGTACGAGCCGCGTTGAGGAGTCAGGCGACGAGGAATCCGCCTGACGCCCTCGGCCACGCCGAAATTGCATTCAGGGTCGTGAATCCTCGAGGATCACGACCCTGAATGCATTTTCGAGGAGACTGCGCCCGCTCAGTCGTGCTTGACGCGGTCGGGTCGGCTGTAGATGTTCATCGACTCGCCGCGCAGAAACGCCACGAGCGTCAGTCCGGACTGGTTGGCGAGGTCGACCGCCAGCGACGACGGCGCCGACACGGCGGCCATGATCGGGATGCCCGCCATCACCGCCTTCTGGGTCAGCTCGAACGACGCCCGACCGCTGACCAGCAGCACCGTGCCGGTCAACGGAACCCGGTTGTCCTCCAACGCCCAGCCGATCACCTTGTCGACCGCGTTGTGCCTGCCGATGTCCTCCCTGGTGACCAGCAGCTCGCCGGCGGGGGTGAAGAGCGCGGCGCCGTGCAGGCCACCGGTGCTGGCGAACACCTTCTGGGCCGTCCGCAGCTTGGCGGGCAGCTCGACCAGCGTCGCGGCCGAGATCACGCTGGGATCGTCACCGGGAGCGTGCCGGCTGACAGCGGCGACCGCATCCAGCGATGCCTTGCCGCAGATGCCGCAGGACGACGTGGTGTAGAAGTTGCGGCGCACGTCCACGTCGGGCAGAGGCACGCCGGGGGCCAGTGTCACGTCGAGGACGTTGTAGGTGTTGGCGCCGTCCTCGGTCGCGCCCCGGCAGTACCGGACGTTCGACACGTCGCCGCGCTCGCCGATGATCCCCTCGGTGAGCAGAAACCCCTGCGCAAGTTCGACATCGGAGCCCGGCGTGCGCATGGTGACGGTCAGCGGGGAGCCGTTGAGGCGGATCTCCAACGGTTCTTCGACAGCCAGCGTCTCCGGCCGCTGTGTGGCATGGGTGGACGACAGGTGGGTGGCCCGTCGCCGGGCGGTCACCCGGCCCACACCGGCTCCAGTCGGATCACGACGGCCTTGGACGCCGGCGTGTTGGACCGAGCGGCTGTGTGGTCGAGGGGCACCAGCGGATTGGTCTCCGGATAGTAGGCGGCCGCGTTGCCGACCGGTGTCGAATACGGCACCACCAGAAAGTCTTTCGCGACGCGTTCCTCGTCGTCGAACTCCGAGATCAGATCGACTCGAGCGCCCTCGGTGAGTCCGAGCGCCTCGATGTCGGCGGGGTTGACGAACACGACCCTGCGGCCGCCCTTGACACCGCGGTAGCGGTCGTCGAGGCCGTAGATGGTGGTGTTGTACTGGTCGTGGCTGCGCAGTGTCTGCAGGATCAGCCGTCCCGGCGGCACCGGAACCCACTCCAGCGGATTCACGGAGAAGTTGGCTTTGCCTGTGTGCGTGGGGAATTCGCGAGAGTCGCGCGGCGGGTGGGGGAGCTGGAACCCGTCGGGCTGGCGGACGCGCCTGTTGTAGTCGGTGCAGCCGGGCACCACATCGGCGATCGCGTCGCGGATGCGGTCGTAGTCGGCCATCATCGACTCCCACGGCACCGGGTGGTCGGAGCCCAGGACCTGACGCGCGAGTTGGCACACGATCGCGACCTCGCTGCGCAGCTCGGTGCTCGGGGGCCGCAGGCTGCCGCGGGACAGATGCACCACGGACATCGAATCCTCCACGGACACTAGCTGTTTTCCGCTGGCCTGGATGTCCTTGTCGGTGCGGCCCAGGGTCGGCAGGATCAGCGCGGTACGCCCGTGCACGACGTGACTGCGGTTGAGCTTCGTCGAGATCTGGACCGTCAGGTCGCAGCGGCGCAGTGCGGCCTCGGTGACCTCGGTGTCGGGGCTTGCTGAGACGAAGTTGCCGCCCATCGCGATGAACGTCTTGGCCCGCCCGTCGCGCATCGCGCGGATCGCGTCGACCGTGTCGTGCCCGTGCCGCCGGGGGCTCTTGATCCCGAACCTGGTGTCCAGCGCGGCCAGGAAGGACTCGGGCATCTTCTCCCAGATGCCCATGGTGCGGTCACCCTGGACGTTGGAGTGGCCGCGCACCGGGCACACGCCGGCCCCGGGCTTGCCGATCATGCCGCGCATGAGCAGCAGGTTGGTGGCCTCACCGATGGTCGCCACGGCATGCCGGTGTTGGGTCAGCCCCATCGCCCAGCAGAAGACGGTGCGCTCGGACTCGATCAGCATCTGCGCCACCCGCTGGATCTGCGCGAGCGGGATGCCGGTCGCCTCGACGACTGTGTCGAGGTCGACGGCCCGGGTCTGGGCCTCATACTCGTCGAAGCCCGCACAGTGTGCGGCGATGAAGTCCCGGTCGATGACGGTGCCCGGCGCGGCGTCGTCGGCTTCGAACAGCAGCCGCCCGAGCCCCGCGAACAGTGCCATGTCACCGCCGATGCGGATCTGCACGAATTCGTCGGTGAGGGCGACACCGTCACCCACCACACCGTGCAGCTTCTGCGGGTCCTTGAAGCGCATCAGGCCGGCTTCGGGCAGGGGATTGATCGCGATGATCTTGGCGCCGTTGGCCTTTGCGGTCTCCAACACCGACAACATGCGGGGATGGTTGGTCCCGGGGTTCTGCCCCGCGATCACGATGCAGTCGGCGTGCTCGAGGTCGAGCACCGAGACCGAGCCCTTGCCGACTCCGATCGCGTCGACCAGCGCCGTTCCCGACGACTCATGGCACATGTTGGAGCAGTCCGGCAGGTTGTTGGTGCCGAAGCTGCGGACCAGCAGCTGGTAGAGGAACGCGGCCTCGTTGCTGGTCCGGCCCGAGGTGTAGAAGAGGGCCTGATCGGGATCGTCGAGGGCGTTGAGGTGCTCGGCGATCAACCGGTAGGACTCGTCCCACGAGATCGGCCGGTAGTGCGTGTCGCCGGGGCGCAGCACCATGGGATGGGTGAGCCGGCCCTGCTGCGAAAGCCAGTACTCGGGCTTCTCCGCCAACTCGGCGATCGAATGCCGGGCGAAGAACTCCGGTGTCACGGTGCGCTTGGTGGCCTCCTCGGCGACGGCCTTCGCCCCGTTCTCACAGAATTCGGCGGGTTTGCGGCCCCCAGGGACCTCCGGCCAGGCGCAGCCGGGGCAGTCGAATCCGTGCCGCTGGTTGAGTCGCGTCAGGGTGGCCGCGGTACGAAGCGGACCCATCTGCTCGAGGGCGCGATTCAGTGAGACCAACACCGCCTTGACCCCTGCGGCCTCGCCTTTTCGGCCCGTGGTGACCACCGCGTGCTCATCGAAGGAGATGTCCGTGTCATGGTCCGAGTGGCGGCGAAGATCCATGGCCCAAGCCTATGCCGCCGGTCGGTAACGTCGAGGATCAGGTCCGCAGAACTGTTCGACAAGCTAAGATCATGGGATGAAGGCAGCCAGTATTGCGTTTGCCGCAGTAGCTGTGGCGTTGGGGTTGGCCGCGCCGGCACAGGCCGATCCGGACACCGATTTCACCAACGCACTGCACATCTACGGTATCTACGGGCAGAAGGACTACAACGCCTGGATAGGGAAGATCGCCTGTAAGCGCCTCGCTCGGGGTCTCGACGCGGACGCGTTCGCCTCCGCGGAGTTCGTGCTCAACCAGCTGGACAAGGAGAGCACCACCGAGCAGGCGTGGCAGTTCCTCGGCCTGGCCATCCCCACCTACTGCCCGGACAAGCAGTACGTCCTGCAGCAGGCCGCCGGTCAACCGGTTGCGCCGCCTGTCGACCCGTCCGGCCCCGCTCTGCCTGCTGAGCGAGGGAACTGATCACCCAGGGAGGGAATGTGTTCGACCACAAGCGATTGCTGCGCGCGGGGGTGGCAGCAATGGCCGTCAGTGCTGGTTTGGCGGCCGCGCCCGGTATCGCCGCGGCCGACAGCACGGACGACTATCCGATTCCGAACCGGATCCTCAAGACCACCTGCACGGTCGACCAGTACATGGCGGCGGTGCGTGACACCAATCCGGTGTACTACGAGCGGTACATGATCGACTACAACAACCGGCCTCTCGACGTACAGCAGGGCGCGCGGGACCGGATCTACTGGTTCTTCTCGCTGGACTACGCCGGTCGTCGGCAGTACTCCGAGAACACCGCCACCAACGTCTACTTCGAGCAGATGGCGACGCGGTGGGGCAACTGGGCCAAGCTCTTCTTCAACAACAAGGGCGTCGCGGCCCATGCGACCGACGTCTGCAATGAATACCCGGTCTCTGACCCGGGCGTGTGGACCTGGATGCTGTAGGTTCTCAAGCCTTTTGACGACGTGGGCGCGGCGGAAGCTGCGCCCACGTCGTCGTTTCTGGGTCTGTCAGGGGCTGTCCGGGGCAGGACATGCGTCGAGGCCGCAGCTGCCGTGCGAAGTGCGCGAGTACGCACCACGGCAACTACAGCCTCGTGAGCAGAGGACCAGCCCTACCGGCCTAGCCGCCGCCGGTGACGGGGTTGGAGGTCAGCGGCATGAAGGCGCCGTTGATCCACACACCCCAGCGTCCGCCCCATCCTGAGAACCACACCACGGGTTGGCCCAGCCAGAACTCGGCGGGCTTCGGCGGCGCCCACGCCGGTGGAACTTCGCCCACCACGGGTGCGGGCGGCGGCGGGGGCGGGGGAGTGGCGCTGGCCAGCGCTGCTCCGAGACCCAGAGCTGCCGCCGTCAGGCCGCCTGCCACGGTGACCGCGGACAGCGCGGTCTTGATCGAACTCATGTGTTGCCTCCCAGCATCGGTGTCCAATGCCCGTTGTACCAGCTTAGACGGAAGCCGATTCCTCGGACTGCGGCTTGGGCCAGGGTGCCGGCACCGGGCGCTGGCGGACCCGCTGCGGCCACCAGAACCATTTGCCGAGGAGGGCGGCGATCGAGGGTGTCATAAACGACCGGATGACCAGCGTGTCGAACAGCAGGCCCAGCCCGATGGTGGTGCCGACCTGGCCGATGACCTTCAGTTCGCTGATGGCCATCGAGGCCATCGTGAAGGCGAACACCAGGCCCGCCGAGGTCACCACCGAACCCGTGCCGCCCATCGCCCGGATGATGCCGGTGTTCAGCCCGGCGTGGATCTCCTCCTTGAACCTCGCCACCAGCAGCAGGTTGTAGTCCGCACCGACGGCCAGCAGCACGATCACCGCCATCGCCAGCACCATCCAGTGCAGCTCCAGACCGATGATGTGCTGCCAGATCAGCACCGACAGACCGAATGAGGCACCGAGCGAGAGCACGACCGTACCGACGATGACCGCCGCGGCCACGATGGCGCGCGTGATGATCAACATGATGATGAAGATCAGGCACAGCGCCGCGATACCGGCGATCAGCAGGTCGTAGTTGGCGCCCTCCTGCATGTCCTTGAACGTCGCCGCAGTGCCGCCGAGGTAGATCTTGGAGCCCTCCAAGGGGGTTCCCTTGAGCGCCTCCTTGGCCGCCTGTTTGATCGCGGCGATGTGCTTGACGCCTTCGGGGCTCATCGGGTCACCCTCGTGGCTGATGATGAACCGCACCGCGTGCCCGTCCGGGGACAGGAACATCTTCATGCCGCGCTTGAAGTCCGGGTTCTCAAAGGTTTCCGGCGGCAGATAGAAGGAGTCGTCGTTCTTCGATGCGTCGAAGGCCTGGCCCATGGCAGTCGAGTTCTCCTGCATGGCCGACATCTGGTCCTGCATGCCCTTCTGCGTCTGATA